>NZ_JBHNYT010000010.1:0-153694 GCF_054960575.1 Pseudoalteromonas sp. PSi26
AAATCAGCGGTTTTTTATATATAAATGTAAGTTTACATTACACGCATACCTGGCTCTGAGCCGTCATCAGGGTTAAGAATGTAGATTTCTTTACCGCCTGGTCCTGCTGCTAACACCATACCCTCAGACATACCAAAACGCATTTTACGAGGCTTAAGGTTTGCAACCATTACTGTTAGCTTACCTTCAATATCTTCAGGAGCGTATGCTGATTTAATGCCTGCGAATACTTGACGCGTTTCGCCGCCTAAATCAAGGGTTAGCTTCAGTAGTTTGTCGGCGCCTTTTACATGCTCTGCTTTTGCAATTTTAGCAACACGAAGGTCTACCTTTGCAAAATCGTCAAACTCAATTTCTTCGCTAATAGGTTCTTTTGCAAGAGGGCTATTTGGGTCAATTGTTACTTTCGGCTCTAGGCTTTCTTTAGATTCTTCAACCATTTTGTTTACTTTGTCCATTTCTACGCGTTGCATTAACGG
Source organism: Pseudoalteromonas sp. PSi26 (assembly GCF_054960575.1). Taxonomy (NCBI): domain Bacteria; kingdom Pseudomonadati; phylum Pseudomonadota; class Gammaproteobacteria; order Alteromonadales; family Pseudoalteromonadaceae; genus Pseudoalteromonas; species Pseudoalteromonas sp. PSi26. Next base: position 480 of record NZ_JBHNYT010000010.1, read on the forward strand.
TTTAAATTTATTGATTGAGTGGCTTACTAGTGGCGTCTGTACTGCATCCCAAGCAAGATCATCGTTTAAAAACGCTTCTACGTTTTGGGCCATAGCCGGTAGTACTGGTTTTAAATAGGTAATTAAAACACGGAACAAGTTAAGGCCAAGCGAACACACATCGTGAGCTTCTTGTTGCTTAGTTTCGTCTTTAATTAATACCCATGGTGCTGCGCCATCAATAAATTGGTTTGCTTTGTCGGCAAGGGCCATAATTTCACGAATTGCGCGACTGTATTCACGGTTCTCAAAATGGGTGGTAATACTTGGCGCGGCAGCTTGGAACTCTTCTAGGAGCTCTGGTTGCATAATGGTTGCGCTTAATTTGCCATCAAACTTTTTGGTAATAAAGCCTGCACAGCGACTCGCTATGTTCACTACTTTACCAACTAGGTCTGAATTTACACGTTGTGCAAAATCTTCTAGGTTTAAATCAAGATCAATAATGCCGCTGTTTAACTTAGCTGCGTAGTAATAACGAAGATACTCTGGGTTTAGGTTATCTAGATAAGTACGTGCTTTAATAAACGTACCCTTTGACTTAGACATTTTTTCGCCATTTACAGTAACAAAACCGTGTGCAAATACGTTGGTAGGCTTTCTAAAGTTAGCGCCTTCTAGCATTGCTGGCCAAAATAAACTGTGGAAATAAATAATATCTTTGCCAATAAAGTGGTAAAGCTCAGCTTCTGAGCCTTCAGCCCAAAATGCGTCAAAATCAATCCCTTTTTTATCACACAGGTTTTTAAAGCTGGCCATGTAACCAATTGGCGCATCTAGCCATACGTAAAAGTATTTACCTGGGGCATTTGGAATTTCGAAACCAAAGTAAGGCGCATCACGGCTGATATCCCACTGTTGTAAGCCGTCAGTAAACCATTCGTCTAGCTTGTTAGCCATTTCTTGTTGAATAGTACCTGAGTGTAGCCATTCTTTAAGCATGCCTTCAAATGCTGGTAGGTCAAAAAAGTAATGCTCAGAATCTTTTAGAATAGGCTCGGCACCTGACATAACAGAGCGCGGGTTTATTAATTCGGTTGGGCTGTAAGTTGCACCACACGAATCACAGCTATCGCCATTTTGATCTTCAGACTTACACGTTGGGCAAGTACCGGTTACAAAGCGATCAGGTAAAAATATGCCTTTATCTGGGTCAAACAATTGCGAAATAGTGTGCTTTTTTATATGGCCCGCGTCGTTTAAGCGGTTGTATATTAATTCACTAAATTCTTTGTTTTCTTGGCTATGCGTGCTGTGGTAATTGTCAAACTTAATGTTGAAATCAGCAAAGTCGCGTTGGCGTTCAATGCTCACATTTTTTACCATTTCTTCAGGTGTGATCCCTTGCTTCTGCGCATTTAGCATTATTGGTGTGCCGTGAGCATCGTCTGCGCAAACATAATACGTTTCATGGCCTTGAAGTTTTTGAAAACGTGACCAAATATCAGTTTGAATATATTCCAATAAATGACCTAAGTGTGTTGGGCCATTTGCATAAGGTAATGCGCTGGTAATCAGGATCTTTCGCTGTGCCATAATCATTCCGAATTGAGGATAAGCTACCGTTTTTACTATTCAAACGGCTGTTATCATTAATTTATCTATAAGTAGGTGGCTGTGCGCACACACTACATATGGATTTTTATTAATTGACTGGTGTTAATGACCTGAATGTTACATAATTCCGAGGCACTTTTCATCAAAGAAACGCTATTTAATTGCTATGTTTGGACTGTCGAAACTTTTCTCTTCTAAATCGGTGCAAAAACAACCGATTATTGCTGCTTTAGCGGCTTATCGTAGTGCGGCCTTTGCCGTAGGAATTGACGAAAAATTTATTGACTCAATTTCTGAAAACGACGATAAATCATTACAAATTAGTCTTACTTTGCCTTTTGCTGCGCAATCAGAAATCCCCCTTGTAGAGCAACATGTCCGTGATGTTTTAAATATTGAAATCTCAATAAAGGCTAAGGTTGAAATTCAAGAGCCTGCAAAGTTTAAAGGGATTAAACACATTGTACTTATTGCTTCAGGTAAAGGTGGGGTTGGTAAATCGACTACAGCTGTTAATTTAGCCGGTGCGTTAAAAGGCGAGGGAGCAAAAGTTGGTATTTTAGACGCTGATATTTATGGTCCTTCAATACCAATGTTGTTGGGCCTTGTTGGTGCTGAGCCAAAAACAAAAGATAACAAACAATTACTACCGTTTGATGCCAATGGTATTAAAGCCCAATCTATTGGCTTTTTAGTACCCAGTGATGACGCAACAGTATGGCGAGGTCCAATGGCATCGGGTGCACTTAGCCAATTACTTAACGAGACTGATTGGGGCGAGCTCGATTATTTAATTGTAGATATGCCCCCAGGTACAGGTGATATACAACTTACCATGAGCCAAAAAGTACCCGCCAGTGGGACTGTTATTGTAACTACGCCTCAAGATTTAGCACTCGCAGATGCCCAAAAAGGCATTGCAATGTTTAATAAAGTAAATGTGCCAGTACTTGGTTTGATAGAAAACATGAGCCATTACGTTTGCAGCCACTGCGGTGAGGCAAACCATGTATTTGGCAAAGAGGGTGCACAAAAACTAGCTCACAAGCATGGTGTTCCGGTACTTAGCCATATTCCCCTTGCCATTGATATTAGAGAGTACTCTGAGCAAGGAAAACTTATTGCTAGCGATAACGATGCGGCAATAAGCAAAACATACAGCGCAGCAGCTAGGCTTATAGCCAGCACGCTATATTATCAACAGCATCACAACAGCATAGAAATTGTGATTACAGAAGATTAAAAGCATGAGACTTTCAGACACACATATTAAAGAACACCTAAAAGATGGCAGAATAGTTATAGAGCCTGCTCCGAGTAGTGAGATGATATCGGGTGTGACAGCAGATTTACGTCTTGGTAATAAATTTAGAACGTTCAATGCCCATAATGCAGCCTACGTTGATTTAAGTGGTCCAAAGGATCAACTCAATAAAGCCATGGAATCAATCATGAGTGAGGAAATTGAGCTTGCAGACGGTGAAGCGTTTTTTTTACATCCAGGTGAACTCGCACTTGCAATCACATATGAAAAAGTAACGCTACCCGCCGATATTGTAGGATGGTTGGATGGGCGCTCATCGCTTGCGCGTTTGGGTTTGATGGTGCATGTAACAGCACACCGAATTGATCCCGGCTGGAGCGGTAATATTGTATTAGAGTTTTACAACTCAGGAAAATTACCCTTAGCGCTGCGCCCAATGATGAAAATTGGCGCTATGAGTTTCGAAATGCTCTCAGGGCCTTGTGAAAACCCTTACAATATTCGTAAAGATGCTAAGTATAAAGATCAAAGTAGTGCAGTAGCAAGTCGCATAAGCGACGATAATAGCTAAACCTTATCGGGTAAATTATGAAGCGCATAACCCAATAGTTGAAAATAGTGGTTAAGCGCTTTCCCTGCCTTGGTGGTATGTTGTGCTGGTGGGTATATTAAATTACTTGTTTTTAAGCCGCCCACTAAAAAACTATTTTTTATGTGGGGGTTTGCAGATATGCAGGCTTCAAAACAGCGAGCAGCAATTTCTTCAGGCATACTCATATAATTCATATTATGGGCTTGGTCATGTTTAATACATGCTTGCACAAATTCATTGGCATTTTCGCCATTTTCATCTAAAAATACTTCTTTATAAAAACTGTTCAGCGCGTCATTAAGTGGGTGCGATAAATTTGGCGTGTTAGAAAGCCAAAGTTTTGATGCAAAGCCATAGCGTGGCTTTGCTTTAAATAAATGCTCACTAATGTGATGATCAAACGCGTGGAACCACTCATGGGCCAATGCTCCGCCGCCGGCATTTTTTGCAAGCGCCAGTGTTTGACTGCCAGCATTATAATGAGCTTGAACTCCTTTTTGGCCTCCGTGGCCAAATGCAAAGTTTAACTTGCCGCGCAGGCCAATCGCTTTAGGTGGTAGGTGCAGTATTTGCGCAAGGTCGGCCAGCGCATCGTAAATTAAATTAGCGCTAATATAGCGCTCTTCTTTAGTGACCCATTTACCAACCACCATTGATCTGAACCCAAATGTGGTTCTTATATCGCTAAAATCAACTTGGTCATCAAAGCGATAATCAGGGCCTTGGCGAGTAAATCCTCGTTTTAATCTATTTGGGTAATGTCGCATCTGTTTTATGAAAAACTAAATTTAAGTTAAGTAACGTGCTTTTACGTGCTCGGGCATGTGTTGGGTCTGTTTATTTATCAATTCTTCTAGTAGTGCAAATAAAGGCTCTGGGTTTAATTGCTCAATGAGGGTTAGGCTATGTGCAACGGCTTCAAGCGTTGAAAGGCTGTCGGCACGAGGCGCTTTACGAATAGTGTAACGATTTTTGGGTACTTGTTTAAAACTGATGGTTTTAAATTGGCTAAGTATGGGAGTGAGCTGCAAAATTTTATAAGCTTTATTCCATGTGCCATCAATGACAATTAAATGGGTAATATAATTGTTAGTTGTGAAGTTTGGCTCATCTAAATAGGTGGCGTCATCGTTAGGGTAAAGCAGTGCCGTTGATTCTTTTGGCAGGTTATTTAAAGCCTTAAAGTCTTGGCTGTTTTCACCTTTTATTATTGAGCAATTAGTTAAACTTAAATTAAGTAGTTTTGCTGTGTTTTTGGCTATTTTTTCTTCGCTAGGGTGTTGTAGAATAACAACTTTAACTTTATTAGGTATGATTTTGACAGCGCTGCATACGCAGGTGTTGAGAGCAAAATTACAGTGATTACAAAGAATGCGTGCCATTTTAAAAACTTTCATAACGTTATTAACCCGCTAATTATACATTTGTACAGGCAATTAAGTTGGTTTTTTTTGTTTATCAATATAAAGTAGTTATTACAATCAGGATACTTATGGATAGTTTGAGGACTTAAATTATGGCAGAGATTACCATAGACACATCAGCATTAGAAAACATGAAATCGTTACTAGGAGAGCAGTTTGCTGATACGCTCGACTTTTGCTGTGCAGAGTTTGAGCGTTTAGGTTCAGAAGTTTTGGCAACAATTGGCAAAGATAAAGAAGCCGCGATTCGTCATTCTCATAGTTTAAAATCAAATGCAGCACAGTTTGGAGCATCGAGTCTTGCTGAGGTTTCACGCACTATTGAGCTAAGTTTAGTTGATGACGATTTAGGCAAAGCAATGGATGCATGTGCAAGCTTAATGCCGCAGGTAGAGGGTTCTCAATCTGAGTTTAAACAGTGGCTAGATGCTCAATAACAAACGTGAATTAATTTCAGTTTGTAGCTGTTAAATTTGCTGGTGTTTTATATTTACTCGGTTAGTCTAACAGGTTACCGGGGGCTTTTATTATTGAGATAAATTAGACCTTGTTTATAACAATTCAACTTACAAAGGTCATCAGGCGCCAGCGAGTAGAGGTAAAATGTCAGATATAAAAAAGAGTCATAAATTAGAAGGCGTGTGTTATGACATTCGTGGTCCTGTTTTAGCTCAAGCTAAGAAAATGGAAGACGATGGTCAAAAAGTCTTAAAATTAAATATTGGTAACCCTGCTGCTTTTGGCTTTGATATGCCCGAAGATATGCATCGCGATATCATCCGTAACTTGTATTCAGCCCAAGGTTACTGTGACTCTAAAGGACTTTACTCAGCCCGAGTGGCTATCTATCAGCATTATCAACAACGTGGATTGAACAATTTAGATGTAGACAACATTTACATTGGTAATGGAGTGAGTGAACTAATCCAAATGATCACCCAAGCCTTACTTAACAATGACGATGAAGTGCTCATCCCTGCGCCTGATTATCCGTTGTGGACTGCGTCTGTTAAGTTAGCAGGTGGCAACCCTGTTCATTATTTGTGTGATGAAGAGCAAGATTGGTTCCCTGATATAGATGATATAAAAAGTAAAATCACCTCTAAAACTAAAGCCTTGGTGTTAATTAACCCTAACAATCCGACCGGTGCGGTATACAGTGATGACCTGCTTAAGCAATTAATAGATATTGCGCGAGAGCATAAATTACTGCTGTTAAGTGACGAAATTTACGAAAAGATTTTATACGATGGCATTACCCACACTTCAATTGCTTCATTGTGTGATGATGTGCCAATGATTACTTTTAATGGTTTAGCTAAAACTTATCGTGCGGCTGGGCTAAGAATGGGCTGGATGGTTTTAAGTGGTAAAACATCAGCCATGGACGATTTAAGTAAAGGGCTAGATATACTTTCCTCAATGCGTTTGTGTGCCAACGTGCCTGCCCAATATGCAATTCAGCAGGCATTGGGTGGTGTACAATCAATTGATAACTTAATTAACCCGGGCGGTCGATTGTACGAACAACGTGACATTGCATGGCGTGGTTTAAATGCAATTGAAGGCATTAGCTGTAAAAAGCCAAAAGGGGCTTTATATGCTTTTGCTAAAGTAGATACCGCCCATTTTAATGTAAAAAACGATGAACAAATGATGTTTGATTTGCTAAAAGCCGAAAAAATATTGTTAGTGCATGGGCGAGCGTTTAATTGGCCAGAGCCTGATCATTTTAGGCTGGTTTTTTTACCCAATAAGGATGACTTAACTGACGCTATGCAAAAAATGCAACATTTCTTTAAAGATTATCGCCAGTTATAAAACTTTATAAAAAAACGAGCCTGTTGGCTCGTTTTTGTTTTTAAAGGCGTGTTATTAATATGCTTTATCTACTCTTACGGTATTATCGCCTAAATAAACTAACCTCACATTATCGCCTTTGTGAAATCGCATAGTTTGGTCTAGATCTTGAACTACCATAAATTGATCGCCATTTTCTACCTGAATTAGTAATTCAACTAACTGAGTTTGTTTATAATAGCTACCTTGCTGACTATTATTAGCAACACTACCACCGATAACTGAGCCTAAAATTGTGGCTATAGCACGACCGCTGCCGCCACCAAATTGATTACCTATAACACCACCAACAAGTGCGCCACCAAACGTTTTCCAGCCGTTCTTTTTGTCTTGTATTATTTCTTGCTCGGTGATGTTTCGTACAGATTTAATGTCACCAAACAACACTTTTTGAACTGCTACGGCTTTATTTCGCTCGTATTTAGCAAAAGTGGGTGCACTTAATGTAAGTAAAGCGCACATAATTACAGCAATTGCTTTCATAACTTACTCCTATAGGCTTACCAGCCAAAGGTTGATTTTTCTTTGGTTTTGCGAATTTCAGTTTCGTCCGCCCATTCAATGAGTCCGCTTTTCATATCCATTAAACGCATTGTGAATTTATAATATACGTCTGATTTATCTGCATTTGTTTTAACAATGCTTGATAAGTTGCCATACAACATGTACTGCGCACCAATTTGTTGTCCAAAAGCGACAGCTGTTGCAGGATTAACTAATGCATCTTCATTTTGAAAAGTAAGCTGTTCACGAACAGCTTCTACACGTGTCATGTCAACAAAACGGAATTTACCGCTTCGTAGCATCTGTGTTGAAATAGAATCAGTGATTGATTCTGTATCAATATGCTCACTGGTTTTGTTTTTAATACGTTCCACAAACACAACTGGACGGTTATTTTGAGTCATGGTTCCCACCACTGGCGAACTTAGTAGTGAGTCGGTCATTTGGCTGGCGACTTTTTGTAAATCGGTAGAACCAAAATTTATATCAGTTGTTTCAACTGCTTGAGCGTCACCATAGCTAACTACGGCTTTGTTAGCACAGCCGCTTAAGATCAATGCGCTGAGCCCGACTAATGCGTAGGTGGATGCTGTTTTAAATGTCGTGTGCATACTAGTTTCCTTTAATCTTTAAATTCTTGTGATTTAGTTGATACTTTTCTAACTGCTAGTGAAAATGTCACTGCATCAGAGCTTGGCGCTAGGCCAGGTAATTGTGTTTTAGCAAAACCAAATAAAGTTAATGGTTGCCAGGGTGAATGATTTCCTTTGATTACAAATCCGTCTTTATCAAACCATTTAAATTGATACTGTAAATATTGTGATTTTTTATATTGGCTAGATAGGGTAACCACCACATCAGTTAACTGATTTGTTTGACGCGTTTTAACGTCGGTAATGGCAAGTTTTTCACCTAAGTCAGGGTTATCCACTCTAAGTTGATCATTAAAATTTCCTTTAGTTTGTTCAACCGATATACCTGATGTTACAGGCTGTGTTGCACAAGCACTTAGCAGTAATACAGCACACATTGGCACTATGTATTTCATGGTAACTCCTAGAGTTGAACTACATGGTAGTTAAAATAGTTGTTAATAGAGGTTAGGTAAATTAAGGTTAACCCTTGCTTACTAACGGTAAAATTAATTGGCGGTTGATTGCCAATATTTAATGAATGTTCACCTGCTGTGAGACTTTTACGTGCCATAGCAATTTGATTTGGTAATGTAAGCCAACTTCGGGTGTCAGCTTGCTCTGACGCTAAATTGTATATATTAGCTAATATATTTCCTACATCACCAGCACTACGCGCAAGCTCAGCGCGGACTTTTTCTTTCGTTATAAGCCGTAATACTTGGCGTGTAATTTTGCCTGGTATTTCTTGTTCAAGGGTTTTAGCAGCAAGGGCCTCTAAATACACTAACGGTGATAATTCGACGTTTTGCCCAGCTATACTCACATTTTGTATCGCGCTAATGTAAGCACTATCTTTATATACTGGCATAGCAAGACTATAAAAACGAACATCACCTCGACTTGTATCAATCGGTAGTCTTAATTTAAATTCGGTTTGTTTAGGTACCAAACCTTGCTCAAGTAATACAACTACTTCACCATGGGAAGATTTTAAAGTAGTGGGTTCGCCAAAGCGTTGTTTAAATTCGTCAAACTCTTGCTGAAACCCTTGCTTTTTAGCTAGGCGAATTACATCCTGCTGTAAGTATTTATTATTTGGTTGTATCGCTAACGCTTTTTTGTAGTCTATGTAGGCGTCGTCAAACTGTTTTGCACTTTGGTAAAGCAAAGCCGATAAGTAAAAAGTGTATGCGTTTTGAAAGCCGTTTTTAACATCTCTTGTCACATTATTCATACTTGGATAATGCTGCTGCGCTTCGTTTTTTTCTGAATCTATTTCTGCTTCATTCTCGCTAAGCGCATCGGCTTGTACTTTATTAGCTCGGCGAATTTCGACCAGTGCGCCTTCAATATCATTTTTATAAACATAGTTAAGTGCTTTATAACTATGAAGCATGCTCATCTCGTAAGCAGGCGGTACATAGGTAATTGCCGAGTCATTCGTAAATAATGCATTACTTTGTTCAAGCCCGGCACTTAGTTGAATCCTTGCAGCCTGACGTTTAGTTTGCATTTGGGCATATACGTTTTCGAATTTGCTTTGAGCGTCGTCAGCTGAATTAGCAAGGTCGTTGATACGCGCTTGTTCAAGTTGGTTAAGCAAATAACTACTGTGCAAAGTGGTATTGTGAGCAATTAACGTTTTAGCTTGTTGTAGGTTATTATTTTCAATTGCATTTCGCACAGGCGTCATTTGTGTGGCGTAATCATTAAATAGGTCATTAAAACCCATCGAGCTACAGCCACTCAAAGTAAAACAAACGCTAAAAATTATACTTCTGCGCACACAGCACTCCTTTTAATCTACCAAAGTAGGTTAACATACTCTTTTTGAGCAAGAGTGTGAAACATTGTAAAAAAACGTAGAGCTATTTCATCCTCAAAGTAAATAAGCATTTTTTATATGAATAAGGCGTGAATTTAGTAGTTTGTTAAATAGTCATCGAAAAGTTAAGGTCTTAATGAGTTGAAAGTTTTTGCACACTTTGCCTTATGCTGTATAAATAACTTACTTTTATAGCAGTTTAAGTTATTTAACTACTCACCTTTATAAAAGATTAATTACTAACCTGATTTAGTTTAAGAAGGATTATTTTGAAAGCAGCTGTATATACATTGATTGCTTTAATAGCATTTGCCGCAAACTCATTATTTTGCCGAATGGCATTAGCTGAAGGGGATATAGATCCCTACAACTTTACCAGTATTCGTTTGTTAAGCGGTGCCGCGTGTTTAGGTATCATTATGAGTGTCACCACTTATAACCAAAAACGTAAAGGGTTATTTAATGATGCAATTTTAAGTGATACTGGCAGTTGGAGAAGTAGCATTAGTTTGCTGGTTTATGCTGTATGTTTTTCGGTGGCCTACGTTGAGCTAGATACAGGCACAGGGGCACTTATTTTATTTTCAGCGGTACAATTTACTATGATTGGTTGGGGTATATATAAAAAAGAACAATTAAGCGCCGTGCAGTGGGCTGCTTTTTTGATTGCTGTTACGGGGTTTGCTTATTTAATGCTGCCCTCAGCGGCGGTGCCCTCGCTAATAGGGGCGGGATTGATGGCCATAAGCGGTGTTGCTTGGGGCATTTACAGTATTCGTGGCAAAGTATGTGTATCGCCTTTACGAACGACAGGGTTTAATTTTATTAGAAGTTTAGTAGCACTACCCATTTTATTGCTTGTTAGTATGAGCTACTTTAACGCACTTACCATAGAAGGCATTTTACTCGCGAGCGCTTCTGGCGCTTTAGCCTCTGGAATTGGCTATAGTATTTGGTACGTTGCAATGCCATTACTTAAAAGCACGCAGGCTGCGGTTGTGCAATTGTGTGTGCCCGTAGTTGCAGCGTTTGCAGGCGTTATTTTTTTACAAGAACAGTTAACGGTTGAATTTGTTATCGCCAGCTTAGTTATATTAACAGCGGTACTCATATTTATTTTAAATAAAAAGAAGGAGTAGTCCTTCTTTTACGGTGGACTAACGTTGGTCACAAAGCGCTTATAAAGTGAAGGTAAGTGCGCCAATACGGCACTTTTACCAAGTAGTTCACTGTTTTCAATGCATTTTCGTAAAGCACTTTCAGTTAGTTGAATACTGAGCAACTGTGATTGCTTAATGTGACTAATATGCCAAAGTTCTGGAGCTATCCCGTTTAAATCTTTGCGATAAGGCCGATAAAAACCAAAGCTCTCAAGGTGAATACTGAGCCATTCACTCAATGGTGAAAAGGGACCGTTTTTCTCATATTCGTGAGGAGATAACTGCAGTTGATAATCATCACTAACACTGGCTTTATCATACACATCCAAATCGGTACCAAAATGGTGCCTGCTTGCCCCAGGTAGAGCTGAATAACGCATAATTGCAATACACTTATCAATGTCACTTAAGTTTGTTAAATCAACAACCTTTTGTTGTGAATTATAAACAGGCCTTTGTCCTGAAAATTTGTTATTCCAAATGAGCGCCTGACGTTCAAAGTCCCTAAAGCTTGATGCAATAGTTAAGTCAAACCCAGCTTGTTTAGCTGCATTTTGTAGCGCTATAAAATCAGCAGTGATAGCGCTATGCAAACGATGGCTTTGTATTTTAGTTAAATGTGTATCACTTTGCCCTGTGATACACGCTATCGTGGTTACTTGTAAATCAGTCATTAGGTTAACAGTTGCTCAAGTATTTGCTCGTAGATGTCGGTGAGTTTAATTAAGTCATCTGTACTTACGCACTCATCCACTTTGTGAATGGTGGCATTACGAGGCCCAAGCTCAATGACTTTAGCACCGGTTTGAGCAATGAAGCGACCATCAGAGGTTCCCCCCGTGGTTTCTAAATTGGTTGCTAATCCTGTCACAGACTCAATAGCATTGACAGTTGCGTCTACAAGTGGACCATGTTCTGTAATAAATGGGAGACCATTTACAATCCAGTTTAACTCGTAGTTTAAGTTGTGTTTTTGTAAAATGTCGACTACACGCTGTTGTAATTGTTGATGCGTGACTTCGGTGCTAAATCTAAAATTAAATTGCACATCTAGCTCACCAGGGATCACATTACCTGCACCTGTGCCGCCGTTAATATTTGATATTTGAAAGCTGGTTGCCGGAAAAAAATCATTCCCTTTATCCCATTGGGTTTGGCTAAGCTCTGTTAATGCTTCAGTGGCTAGATGAATAGGGTTTTGAGCCAGGTGAGGGTAGGCAACATGTCCTTGAATACCTTTAACTTTTAAGAATCCGGTAAGCGAGCCGCGTCGGCCATTCTTAACTACATCACCTAAGACATCCCGAGATGAAGGTTCGCCAACCAAACACATATCAATTTTTTCACCGCGAGATTCTAGTGTATCAATAACTCGGGTGGTTCCATTTATAAATGGTCCTTCTTCATCAGAAGTGATCAAAAAAGAAATTGATCCTTTGTGGTTCGGGTATTTAGTTACAAAACGCTCAGTAGCTACAATCATGGCAGCAAGCGAGCCTTTCATATCGGCAGCTCCTCGACCATGCAATAAACCATTTTCTACCAGCCCTGAAAATGGTGGGTGCTGCCAGTTTTTTGCCGGACCCGTAGGCACTACATCTGTGTGTCCTGCAAAACAAAAATGCGGCGACTGGTCGCCTTTACGCGCCCAAGTATTTAATGTATCAGTAAAAAATAGTGACTCTATATTAAAGCCGATCGCTTCAAGACGTTCGTTCATCATTTGTTGACAGCCGGCATCCTCTGGAGTGACAGATTCACGCTGTATCAAGGCTTGTGCAAGTGCAATTACTTCATTCATTTTTTAAAAATCTCATCGTATTGCGCGACTTTAAAGCCTAAATAAAAGTCAGTACCGTTCATTAATACTGGTCGCTTTATCATAGCGGGCTGCTGAACTAATAATTCAATAGCATTTTGTTTAGTCAAATTTTGTTTTTGCTCGTCACTTAAAGCTCTGTATGTAGTTCCGCGTTTATTGACTAATTGTTCCCAATCTAATTTATCAGCAAATTCAGCGACCATTTGTTCATTAACACCCTCTTTGCGGTAATCATGAAAGGTAAACTCAATCTTATTATCTGTAAGGTATTTTTTAGCTTTTTTAATTGTGTCGCAGTTACTAATTCCGTAAAGAGTGATCATAAGTTACTTCTTTTTAATAATAGTTAATAAGGTGTCTTCAGCTGCTTTTACATGCAGGTGTGAATAATGAAATGTGCCCAGGTTGTGACCATTAAGTAATATTAAACTTCCTAGCATGGGGGAGTCTAATTCTCTTAGGTCAAAATAAGCAAGTCGTTGGCCTTTGAGTACTTGGCTGCCATTTAACTGGGCTATATGGGTATGCGTAATTGCTGCAGAGGCAGGTAAAGTTAAATTAATGAGTATTTTTAAACCATTTTTAGCCTGTAAAATAAATTCAGTTCCTGCGTTTTTAACCTTCAGTAAAACCCCATCAAAGGGGGCTAAAATTTTATGACTGGTTGCTTGCACCATAACACCGGGGCCAAGCGTACCAAAACTGAACAAAGGCTCTGGGTGATTACTTAATTCTACTACCTTTCCCGTAAATGGACTGGTGATATTAATAGCACCACGGGGTATTTTATTTTGTGCAATAAGCTCTATTGATTGTGCTTTCATAAATTAGTTTGTCACCACATTATAGCCATCTTTTTTTAGTGCATTGATTGCCTGGGCCGCTGTTTGTTTTTTTACAAGTATGTAATCAGTATCGTAAGTTGAAATAGAAAAGATAGATATTTGTGCTTTTGCTAACACGCCAGAAATATTAGCCATAATTCCTGTTAGCGAAAATCCTAAAGGGCCAATAACCTCTAATGCTTGCCAATCAGATTCTGTATCCAGGCTGTGTAATTCAAAACTACTGGGGCATACAATTGATAGTTCATCATGGGTTTTTGAGATAAAAAACAACGGAAGTTTTAACAAAGCAGCAGGGATATCAGCATCAATATCTAAACTATGTATAGACAAAATAGTGCTGTGTAATTGTAATGTTTGTTTTGACATTAAAAACCTGCGGTACAGCAAAGACGATTTATTAATAGTATAGATTATTAAAGATAAATTAAAGCGGTAACTCACCGTAACTAAGCTGCAAAATATGAGCTACTTATACTTACCCACAATTTCTGTGGATAACTATGGGGGTTGAGAGGTATAAATAGCCTAACTAACTAATTTATAATTAGAAATTAGCTAGGCTATAAAAAGCACATGTTAATTAAAGCCTTTAATTAAGTGCTTCGACTTGCGCTGCTTGAATAGCGGTAAGTGCGATTGTGTATACAATGTCATCAACTAATGCACCACGGCTTAAATCGTTGACTGGCTTACGCATACCTTGAAGCATTGGCCCAATACTGATGAGGTCTGCGCTTCTTTGCACGGCTTTATAGGTTGTATTACCGGTATTTAAATCAGGGAAAATAAACACCGTTGCTTTACCCGCTACGGGGCTATTTGGTGCTTTTTTAAGCGCGACGTTTTCCATAATTGCTGCATCGTACTGAAGGGGACCATCAATAATCAAATCGGGACGTTTTTGTTGAGCTATTTTGGTTGCCTCTCGCACTTTTTCAACGTCGGCTCCTGTACCAGAAGTACCTGTACTGTAGCTGATCATGGCAACACGCGGCTCTATACCAAAAGCTGCAGCTGAGTCAGCAGACTGAATAGCAATATCAGCAAGTTGCTCAGCATTTGGATCTGGGTTAATTGCACAGTCTCCGTAAACGAGTACCTGATCAGGCAGTAACATAAAAAATACTGACGATACAAGCGATGAGCCCGGGGCCGTTTTGATTAGCTGTAATGGCGGTCTAATTGTATTAGCGGTTGTGTTAACTGCTCCTGAAACAAGTCCGTCAACTTTGCCTTGTTCAAGCATCATAGTACCCAGTACAACGTTATCGAGTAATTGTTCTTGCGCTACAACAGCAGTCAGACCTTTGCTTTTTCGGATTTCGACCATAGGCTCGACATAATCATTAATGATGCTGCTTGGTTCTACAATACTTACATTTTCGTTGAGCTCTATACCTTGTTGCTCAGCAATACGCATTATTTCTTCGCGATCACCTAATAGAATGGTTTTTGCTATACCGCGTTGCCCACAGATAGCAGCTGCTTTAATAGTTCTCGGTTCGTTGCCTTCAGGTAAAACAACCGTTTTGCCTGCTTTACGAGCTTTATCTGTAAGTAAGTATCTGAAAGCGGGTGGCGAGAGTTTACGTGTTTTCCCCACATTTTTTGCCAGTGAGTTCAGCCAATCTGAGTCAATATATTCAGCATTGTGGCTTTTTACTTTTTCTATACGTTGGTCATCATCGCTTGGCACTTCCATATTAAAGTTATGAAGTAACAACGATGTTCGCCATGTATCGGCCTCTGTTGCTAAAATTGGTAGGCCAGTTTGCATTGCTTGTTCGCACAGCGCCATAATACGCTGTTCTGGCATAAAACCACCGGTGAGTAGTATTGCCCCAATTTTTGTACCATTCATTGCTGATAAACACGCAGCTACTAAAATATCAGAGCGATCGCCAGGAGTAACTAATAGTGCACCTGGTGTGAAATGGTTTAAAATATTAGACACTGTACGTGCACAAAATGTGATACGACGCAGGCGTCGATGCAGCATGTCACCTTCGTTAATAATTGTGGCTTTTAAATACGCACTTAGGTCTTTCACACGTGGTGCGACTAAATCAAAATCCCATGGTATTGCACCAAGCAACATAAATGGGTTTTTTCTAAAAATTGGCAGTGATGCTAAGCGGTTTAGTTCGTTATCTACTTCATCAGGTTTGTAGGAGTCGACTAAATCGGCGCGTGCTCTGCCTTCTTCATCAAGAGGGGCATTTACTTTATTAAAAATACAGCCTAATACACGCGGGTGGTCAATACCACCATAATTACCAGCTGCAATCTCAAGACGATCTTCCAGCTGGGTAATATTATCGTTACCAGGCGTTAATACAAATACAATATCGGCACCGAGTGTTTGCGCTATTTCACGGTTTACGCGCCCTGCATAAGGTTGTTTACGAGTAGGAACCATGCCTTCAATAATGGCTACTTCATCGTCGTTAATTTTACTTTCAAAGCGCTCAACAATTTCTTCTAATAGGTCGTCGCCCTTTGCATCACCAATCATTTGCTCTGCGTAATCCAATGCAAACGGTGTTGGTGGGTCAATAGGGGAGCCTTGCTTTATTATTTGTGTCGATTTTTCTGGACCGGTTTCGCCAGAGCGCGGTTGAGCAATAGGTTTGAAGAAATTAACTTTTACCGCCTTTTGCTCAAGCGCACGCACAAGCCCGACGGAAACAGATGTTAAACCAACTCCCGTAGAAATCGGTATCAACATAATACGGTGTGCCATATTATAGCTCCTTAACAATATTTGCAGAGTCGAGGGCGATAACCCATTCTTCATTCGTTGGCATGACGACAGCTTTGATACGAGATTGCTCAGTGCTAATTACACCTTGTTGACCAAAACGAGCATCTAGGTTTGCTTGCGTGTCACATTCCATACCTAAAAATCCAAGTTGAGTGATCACTTTTTTACGAATGATATCTGAGTTTTCTCCAATACCGCCGGTGAAAATAAGCGCATCAAGACGCTGTAAAGGCACCATGTACGATGCAATTTGCTTAGATAAACGATAGCAAAACATATCGAGTGCTAATGTTGCTTTTTGATTTCCCGCTGTAGCAGCTTCTTCAATAGTACGACAATCGTTTGAAAGCTCACTAATGCCTAACAAACCACTTTTTTGATTGAGTAAGTCATCTATTTGTTGCGCACTATAATCAAGTTGTGTCGTTAAAAAGTTAAATAAACCTGGATCAATATCGCCACTGCGAGTACCCATTACTAACCCTTCAAGTGGCGTAAGGCCCATACTTGTATCGACACTGTCACCATTTTTAATAGCACATACAGAACAGCCATTCCCCAAATGAGCACTAATAAAATTACTTTTTTCAATAGGTTGGTTAAGTAGTTTTGCTGTTTGCCCGGCAACATAAAAATGGCTCGTACCATGAAAGCCATAACGTCTAACACCAAACTCGGTATATAAATTGTAAGGTAGCGCATAAAGGTATGCGACCTTATCCATAGTTTGGTGAAAAGCCGTATCGAATACGGCAATTTGAGGTAAGCCTTTAAACGAGTCTTGCGCTGAAGATATACCCAGCAAGTTGGCATGACCATGAAGCGGTGCAAGTGTTGCAGCCTGGGTTATGCTTTCAATAACTTGATCATTAATTAATACTGATTTGGTAAAGTGCTCGCCACCGTGAACAACACGATGACCAACAGCAATTAGCTGTTCATCTAGTTTGTGATCTTTTATTAAAGTCACTAACGTATTAATAGCCTCAGCGTGAGCTTGCTCTGGTGCTAAATCAATAAGTGTTTTATCACCTTTGTATTTATACTTTACCGACGGAGTTGCTGCACCTAGTCGCTCTGCTAAGCCCGATATAATTTCATGGCCGGTGTTTGCATCAATAATGGCAAACTTTAAACTTGAGCTACCACAGTTTAATACTAAAACATGTTGTGACTTAGGAGCGGGTGTTGGCATAGATATAATTTCCATAAATAAAGTTTAGTAAGTGAACATTAATTATTTACTGTTACACTCAGGCCTTAATTAAAAGGTTAAAGATATTATAAACAAGGTCGTTAGACCCATGAATAAGTTTTATATTTTAAACTATTTGATGTATTTAGTTTAGTATTTTGCACAATTTAACAGCATAATTAAGCACTTTTACTGATTAAGTGAAACCCGCCGTATTTGTGTTACACTTTGTAAGATACGAGCTAATTTATATATTGAATTTAGTAATTGTGAGGAGTCATGATGCAAAAAAGTGTGATGTCACAAGTTCAAATTGGTAGACAGTACGCAAAACAATGGCCAATGCGAAAAGAGTTAGCTCCATTGTTTAGTGAGTTTAGGGTAATTAGAGCAACAGAACTTGCCATTACTGTTATGCCGATTCTTGCTATGTTGACATTATTTTTTCAACTCAACTATCTTGGTCCTGATTTTTTACCACAAGCGATTGCCAGTGCATTGTTTTTCTTATCTTTACCTCTGCAAGGCTTATTGTGGTTGGGTAAACGAGCACAAACCCCATTAGACCCAGCCATGCTGAGTTGGTACAAAGAGCTTCATACAAAAATGGTTGCTAATGGTTATCAAGCTAAGTTAAGTGAAAAAAAGCCCCGCTATTTGGAGCTTGCAACTTTACTTAAAGATATGTTTGAAAAAATGGATAAAGCGTTCACTAAAGAACAGTTTTAATAAACGCTTTCAACAATTACGCTTTTTGAAATTGCGTTATATAAAACGACAAGGTGACATGGTGTTCACCTTTCTCTTCCAGAGTTTCCCAGTGCTCAGGCCTAAATTTCCACGCAAACGGTGTCATCATAATCAGGTTTCTAACATCGTTAATACTCAGTGTTACCTGTTGAGTGATTAAATCTTGGTGAGTTTCTGTAAAACCTTCAGGCACATCTACTTTCGTATGCTCGCTTACTGATTGGTAAATATAAGCTTTTAACTCTTTTAAATGCCATGGCCCAGGGCTGGCCACGACAAGCGTAGCATTAGGTTTAGCGAGTCTATCAAGCTCTTTAGTAAATAAAGGTGCAAATACACTTATAAGAATATCAGCAAACCCTTCTTTAAAAGGGGCTTGACTGATTGAAGCAACGCTAAAGCTGCAGTTGGGGTAACGTCTAGCGGCGTATTTTATAGCTGACTTTGAAATATCTACACCATAAACTTGCGCCTGAGTATTATTAGCAATAGCGTGGGTGTAAAACCCTTCACCGCACCCTAAATCAATAATATTATCACCCTTTATAGTGCTTATTATATCGCTCAGTGCTTGTTGTAAGAAAGCATAATAACCCTGCTCTAAAAATGTGCGCCTTGCTTGCACCATTTCAAGCGAGTCACCGGGTTGTTTAGAGTTTTTGTTTTGAACAGGTAGTAAGTTAACGTAGCCTTCTTTGGCAAAGTCAAAACTATGGTTGCTTTCACAACGCAGTGTATTTTGAGTTTTTGTTAGCGATTTGCTACATAAAGGGCATTGATATTCAAGACTCATGAGTCTAGGTAATCCTTGTCGTAAAAAGTTTTAACCCAGTGGGGACGGTATGTAATTAAAATGGTGATGGCCATTCCGTTTAACATGGCTTCTGGAAACCAAATTATAGCACTTAAATAAACGTAATTGTCGGCAAGTTCTTGCCAATTATACTCACCTAAAGCGAAATAAAAGAGGGCACCTAAAGATATCTTTATGCACGCTATAAACCCAGCTGTTATGAAGGCACAAACAAATATATAAACAAAAAAATGTTTTGGTAAATAGTGATAGCACACAACAAAACTTAAATAACTCAATAATATGGGAATAAAAGCGCCAATAAGTATTTGTACAGGTAAAAGGTTAAAACTAACCTGCCCAAATGAAAACAACAAGGCACTTGCCAGTAGGCTACTCAAAATGGCTAGCCGCCAGCCCAATATTAAGGTGGCTGCAGTAATACCAAGTATGTGCAGATCAAGGCCCGTTAAAATACCGGCTTTAATACGCCACAATAATGCAAATACAAGCGCACAGGCTAATACACCTTTTTGCCTAGCAGACGTTTTATAAAGCGATTTATAGGTGTTTTGGTCAAAACTAAAAATTGCAATAGCAACTACAAGGACCCACATCAGCCCTTGTATTTCAGTGTTTAACATTATACCTACTTAAACGTTGACCAAATTGGCGCATGATCTGATGGTTTATCAATTGCACGCAGCTCATAGTCAATTCCTGACTCAATACAACGCTCAGCAAGTGATTGAGTTGCAAGCACCACATCAATTCGCAGGCCGCGATTATCTAAAAAGCCTTTAGAGCGGTAATCAAACCATGAGTATTGATCGTTAACATCAGGATAGAGTTCTCTGAAGGTATCTTTAAATCCCCAATCTAAAAGTGTTGATAGCCATTGACGTTCCTCTGGTTGGAAAGAGCACTTACCTGTTTTTAGCCAGCGTTTAGCGTTGACCTCACCAATACCTATGTCTAAATCTGTGGGTGATATATTTATGTCGCCCATAACAACTACATCCTGATCGGGAGTGAGGTTTGTATCTAGATGTGTCATCAAATCTTTATAAAATTGACGTTTATAGGGGAATTTGGTTTCGTGATTGATATTATCGCCTTGCGGGAAATAACCATTCATAACGGTAATGTCGCGGCCGTTATCTTGTTCAATAGTGACACTGATCATGCGCTTTTGCGACTCTTCTGTGTCGGTAGCAAACCCTTTTAAGACTGATTTTGGCTCTTTTTTGCATAACATAGCTACGCCGTAATGTGCTTTTTGACCGTGAAAGTAGACGTGGTACCCCATTTTTTGAACATCGTCTAATGGAAACGCTTCATCATGAACTTTAATCTCTTGCAAGCCAATTACGTCTGGTTGATGTTTATCAATAACAGCTTGTAATTGGTGAAGACGAGCACGCAGACCATTGATATTGAAAGAAATCACTTTCATTCGATTTACCTTTAAATTTGTTCTCATTTTGATAGCAAATTGTATCAGTAAATTAGCTTACATAACATGTCTGAAATGACAAAATAGCTGCGTAAATGTTGATCAAATGCTGGTGAAAGTTTAAACATTGTTAATGTTGTATTAATTTATAAAATAAATAAAAAATTCAATTGATATGCATGAAATTGGCTATATAATGCGCGCAAATTCATTGGCAAACTCGTTCACATAGGATCTCTCATGAAAGCACAATTATTTTTAGCGGTAACATTATTAGCATCTTCTTCTGTTTCAGCTCAAAGTAACACTTACTTCAGCCAAGACAGCTCAATTGAGTCTAAGCTGTGCGTATTAAGCGCAAACGAAGGTTTTTCTGCGGCACGTAAATTAGCAGCTAAGCATAATGTATACTTATCACGCTTCTCACAGAGCATCATGTGTAACGGTCAAGATATCCGTGATATTGCAAAGAAAGATTCAACAAACAATATAACTGAAAACAAAGTAGAAGTGTTTGCTAAAGACGCTCAACAAGAAACTCAACTATGTATGACTGCATTAAAGCAAGGTTTAGCGCCAGTACGCCAAAAAATCGGTAACTTAAACTCGCTTAAATGTAACGGTCAGAAAGTTACTGACTTTGTTAAGCGTTATCAAAACGCTGCAATTTAATTAGCAAGACAAAATTAATGAGAGCCCAGCTTTTACAGCTGGGCTTTTTTTTGCAAAATTTACAAGGTTGGTTGAAAAGGTTTCAAGGCTAACGTATTGAAAATAGAATAAATAATACACAGGGGTTCTGTAAGATACTGAAATTTATGTTTATTTTATTTTGGCACCAGACTTGTATTAGTTGTTGTGACATTTATTAACAACGAAGGACACGTCTTATGAAAAAGTTAACATTAGCAACAACTATTTTAGCAACATTAAGTTTAGCAGCCTGCGCATCTAATCAAGGTCTTGATAAAATAGACAGCGACTTTGCAAGCCTAGACAACGACAGTGATGGTTTTATTTCAAAAGTTGAAGCTGACGACGATAATATTTGGGGTCACTTTTCAAATATCGACACCAATATGGATGAAGAAATTAGTCGTAAAGAATTTAATGCTTACATGCAGTTAAACACTGGCAAGGTTGCAACCGATAGTGATGTAAGTGAATCAGCCTTTAAAGCTGAAATTGCAAAATTTGACAAAATTGAAAGTAGTTTTGCCAGTTTAGATAACGATAGTAATGGTTACATATCAGTTGTTGAAGGCAATGACGACGATATTTCAAATCACTTTGGTTATATGGACAAAAACGAAGACAAGCGAATTAGTAAAAATGAGTTTATGGGCTACATAAATAAATATGGTAAATCTGTAGCTGAAGACGAAGCGTTAGAGTCAATTCAAAACAGCTAATTAAAATTCAGAGCATAAAAATCAAAGCCAGTTATTTTAACTGGCTTTTTTTATAGCTAATTTTCGATAATTGCCAGATATATTTTCCTAGTTAGTGGTTGTTCTGTCATAATAGATGGCTGTGTATTTTTATTTATTAAGAGTGTATATGGCTGGGCGGCGAATTAGTGATGAGCAGTTGGTTGAAATCATTGAGGCTGCGATTTTTGTTGCAGACAAACCCATAAGTAAACGCCATATTAAAGACACTGTTTTAGTGGATATTGCAATTTCTATGTCACGTATAAACGAGGCTATAGAAACAATACAAACACACTTTCAAACCCGTGGTATTCGCCTTGTTGAAGTTGGTAGTGGTTATCGATTTCAGGCATGTAGTAGTTTGAGCCCTTGGTTGAGTAACCTATGGCAAGAACGAGCTCCTAAATACTCACGTGCTTTATTGGAAACATTATCACTTATTGCTTATCGTCAACCCATTACGCGTGGTGAAATAGAGCAAGTAAGAGGTGTAACAACGGGTTCGAATATAATTAAAACCTTACTCGAAAGAGAGTGGGTGAAAGTGGTAGGGCACAAAGAAGTACCGGGTAAGCCCGCTTTATACGCCACTACTAAACAATTTTTAGATTATTTTTCATTAACGGGTTTAGAAAACTTACCTGCGTTACCTGCGCAACAAGAAAGTAAAATAAACCAGTTATTAAGTGATCCTTCTGTGAGAGAACCATCCGAATGAATATACAAGGTGAAAAGTTACAAAAAGTCCTAGCCAGAGCTGGTGTAGGCTCGCGTCGTGAAATGGAAAAATACATTGACGCTAACCGTGTTAGTGTTAATGGCAAAGTAGCTAAACTCGGTGACCGCGTTGAAGAAACCGATTTAATTCGTGTTGACGGTCATACCGTAAAAATTGAAGAAAAAGCTGACAGAATTTGCCGTGTAATTATGTACAACAAACCCGAGGGAGAGTTGAGTACACGTAAAGACCCTGAAGGTCGTCGTACTGTATTTGACAGACTTCCTCGTATTGATGGCGATCGTTGGATAGCTGTAGGCCGACTTGATGTGAATACGTCAGGCTTAATGTTGTTTACCAACGATGGTGAATTAGCCAATCGTTTAATGCACCCAAGTTATGAAGTAGAGCGTGAATATTCTTCGCGTGTGTTTGGTGAAGTAACAAACGAGACACTTAAAAACCTGATGCGTGGTGTTGAGCTTGAAGATGGTCCAGCAAAATTCACAAATATAAAACCGCTAGGTGGTGAAGGGATTAACCGCTGGTTTAATGTGACATTAAACGAAGGGCGCAACCGCGAAGTTCGTCGTTTATGGCAATCTCAAGACGTTGAAGTGTCGCGTCTTATCCGTATTCGTTACGGTAAGCTAGAGCTAGATAAGCGTGTGCCACAAGGTGGTTGGGTTGAATACGACCTAGACACCGTCAACTATTTACGTAAAACGGTTAAATTAGGTCGTGAAACGCAAACTAAACTTTCAGTTATGCCAGAGAAACGCAAAGATAAACGCGCTAAAATTAATCAAATTCGTAAAGCGGTTAAAAAGCACAACCAACGTGTTAAGTCGACTAAGCGTAAGTGATATTTTGACGTTTTGTACAAAGCCGCATTATTTGCGGCTTTTTTATTGAGGTTAATAAAAGTAAACAGCTGTTACTTTTTTATTTGTGCGTCTAATGACTCGCCATTGACTGCAATTGAATCATCACTCATTAAATATAAATAGGTCGGCATAATGCTTTCAGGTGTTGCCAACTTATCCCTATCTTCACCAGGGTATGCCGATGCGCGCATAGATGTGCGTGTAGCACCTGGATTAATACAGTTTACGCGAATGTTGGTTTTACCTACTTCACAAGCCCACGTTTGCATCATGCCTTCAACTGCAAACTTAGAGATGGCATAGGGTCCCCAAAACTCACGGCCTTTTCGACCAACACCTGATGAGGTGAAAACAATAGACGCGTTGTCTGATTTACGCAGCACGGGAAATAATGCTTTGGTGATCATTGCTTGAGCTGTCACATTAACTTTCATGATGTTCTCAAACGTAGATGAACAAAAATGTTCCAGTGGCCCAAGAGAGCCAAGTATGCCTGCATTATTTAGGAGCCCGTCTAAACGGCCAAACTGATTCTCAATAGTTGCAGCAAGGTCACGATAATTTTGTTTTGTTGCGCCCTTTAAGTCCATTGGTACAATTGCAGGTTTTGGGTACCCTGCATTCACAATTTCGTCGTAAACGCATTCAAGTTTATTTGTTGTTTTACCTAATAAAATGACTGTAGCACCATGTTTGGCATAAGTAATAGCCGCTACTCGGCCAATACCATCGCCAGCGCCGGTGATTAAAATAACTTTATCGTTTAATGCATTTTCAGCTGCTTGATAATTGTGCATAAAGGTACCAATTGATAGATTTTTTTTGATTTTAACATAGCAATTCGACAAGTAATCGAATTTATTGAAAAATTAGGTGGCGAAAAAAGAAACTTTACGTTAAGTTTAACTGGTCTAATGTCTCATTAATAATCTGATTACATTGTTTTAACTTGATACACTGATTAAACACACTATAAAAATAAAATATGTTCGGAGTCACCAATATGAAGAAAATGCTACTTTCACTCTCGGTCACTGCTGCTTTAGCAGGTTGTGGCGGCGGAGAAACGTTAGAAGATGTTAAGAATGAAACCGCTACAGTTGTACCTATGGCCACGGTTAGCTTTGACCCAGCTAACGGTGTAATTTCTGTTCCCAATGATTTATTAATGAGCGGCACCCAAGATGGTACTTTAAATATCCCAGGTGAATTAGATGACGACAATGTATCTATTCCGCGTGCTGCATATGCTGATCCTCAGTTAGCATTAGGCGCACTGGACGGCTGGTCGTCTCAAGTTCCTTATAAAGTTGATTTGACATTTCCACCAAATGTTTCACTTGATGAAGCGTCAGCTGGAACACCTGGCAGCGTAAGAATTTTTGAAGTAATAATGGGCGCAAGTCTGACAGATGCAGAATGTTCTGTTGCTCCAGCTGGTGCAGCATGTAAGTTAGTTGGCGAATTAACATTCGGTGTTGATTTTGTTACACAAGCTTCAGGAAATGCCGTCGCTATTATTCCTCTTAAGCCTTTTAAAGCAGGTAGTTCGTACATTAATGTATTAACCACAGGCCTTAAAGATTCTATGGGACGTTCTATTGCGCCGTCATCCACTTATGGTTTAGTGAAACAAGAAGCGCCGTTAATTACCGACTCTCAACTGGCATTACAAGGTGCTGTAAATAGTTACGAGAATGTAGTTGTAAGCTCTGGTGATATTTCAAAAGAAGATATTATTTTCTCAGGCGCAATGACAATTCAGTCAGCGGGTCCGGTACTTGGCACAATAAAAAATCTATTGGCCGCAAGTTTACAAAACGATGCTTTGCCTACTCCAGCATTGCAGGTACCTGAACAACCAATGGTTAATGTGCAACAAGTGTTTGCATCTCAGGGTGTAACGGTATCGGCTGCGTTTTCAGGCGTTCAATATCTAAAAGGTAGCATTATGTTACCTATGTACCTTGGCACGCCAACTGGTACAGATATTAGCGATTTAAACGATACATACTGGCAAGGTATGTGTGATAACGCTGTAGCACTTCAAGGTTACAAAGCGGTTGCAGGTGATGCATTCCCAACTGATCCTATCAGTGAAAATGATGGGTTATGTTCAGCACTGAGTGGTGGACAGTTACGTGACCTAGGTATTGATAGCACACGTCATTTAACAAAATATAACCCAATCCCTAAAGTACAAAGTATGGCTAACGTACCAGTACAGGTGACAAAGCCAATTTTACCAATCATTAACGGTGTACGTGCACAGTTACAGTTACCTGCAATTGAAATGCCTGAAGGTGGTTGGCCTGTTGTTATGATGCAACATGGTATTACAACCAACAAAGAAAGTATGCTTGCATTAACAGCTCAGCTTTCTATTCAAGGTTTTGCAACGGTTGCAATTGATCATCCTCGTCATGGTGAACGTGGTGTAGATGTTGACGGTGATGGTAACGACGACTTTAATGCAACAACCGGTTCAGTACTTAGTTACATGAATTTAAGTTCTTTATTAGTTGCACGTGATAGCTTACGCCAATCTGCTGCAGATTTATTAGGTTTACGTTTAGGTTTAAACTTTTTGCAAGATGCAACTATTAACAGCCAAGATGTTACTTACATTGGACATTCACTAGGCTCTATTGTTGCTCCTGCGTTTATTGCACAGGCTAACAATCCATTAGCGCCGACTGTTGACCCATTATTTAATGTAAACACAGTGGCTCTTGCAAGTGGCGGTGGCGGTATTGCTAGCTTCTTATTAGAATCAGCAGCATTTGGCCCGTTTATTCAAGGCTCTGTACTTTCTCAAGCTGGTACAACTGAAGCTGATGAGTTTAATGCCTTCTTGCAAGGTGATGCAGTTTCTAACTGTGGCGCTACACTACCCGATATGGAAGCATACTTAACGTGTGGTTATAACGAATACATTGCGTCTATTACAACGGCAGGCGAAACATCTAAACTTACAAATATTCAAGGCGTATTTACGCAGTTCGCGTTTGCTTCTCAAACAGCATTAGACAGTGGTGACCCAACTAATTACGCAGCAGCGGTACAAGCGTTGGGTACACCTGTTTATACTAATGTGGTAGTGGGTGACGGCGGTGAAAACAAGCCAGATCAAGTTATTCCACCAATGGCTACTAACAATCCTATTTCTGGCACAATTCCACTTGCTAATTTTATGGGATTAGAAACAGTAAGCACAACGCAGGCAATGACAGAAACACCATCTAGCTACTTAGTTAAATTTTCTAAGGGCCATCATGGTTCTATTTTGACACCTGCACAAGATGCTGCTCAGTCGTCTACTGTAGAGGGTAGTGCTGCTGCAAATGCTGAAATGCAAATGCAAGTTGCTGTTTATTTAGCTACTCGCGGTCGTACGTTATTAGTAACAAACAGTGATGTTGTTACTGACTAAACATACGCTCTAAAATATATCTAATACAAAGCCACTTTAAAGTGGCTTTTTTTTGCTTAAAAGCATGATAAATTAGCGTAAATTTAAAATCGGAGAGATCAGTTGGAATTTTTATACGAATACGGTTTGTTTTTTGCCAAAACAGTTACCTTTGTTATCGCGGTAGGACTTATTTTAATGATGCTTGTTGGCGCTGCTGTAAAGCCAAAAGCAAAAAAGGGTGAAATACAAATTGATGATGTATCGGCTCAGCTGAGTGAGCTTAAAGAAGATTTTTTACAAAATACATTAAGTAAAAAAGAACTTAAAGTGCACGATAAAGAGCGTAAAGCGCTCGACAAAAAATCAGATAAAGAAGGTGTAAAACCTCGTCTTTATGTTATTGACTTCATTGGGAGTGTGGATGCTCATGAAGTTGAAAGTTTAAGAGAAGAAATTACAGCAATCATTTCAATTGCAGATCCTAAAAAAGATAAAGTCCTAATTCGCTTGGAAAGTGGCGGCGGGGTAGTCCATGGCTATGGGCTTGCTGCATCGCAATTGCAACGCATTAAATCGGCAGGTATACCGCTGAGTGTGTCTATCGATAAAGTAGCAGCGAGTGGTGGTTACATGATGGCTTGTGTTGCTGATGAAATATTAGCAGCACCTTTTGCTATAGTTGGGTCTATTGGCGTAATAGCGCAAATTCCAAATTTTAATAAAATTTTGAAAAAAAATGATGTTGAGTTTGAACAAATTACTGCAGGTGAATTTAAACGAACTTTAACTCTTTTTGGTGAGAACACAGACAAAGCACGTGAAAAGTTTCGTGATGAAATAGAACAAACGCATGATTTATTTAAAACCTTTGTTAGTTCACAGCGTCCGAGTTTAAACATAGACCAAGTTGCAACGGGTGAACATTGGTTTGCCACGCAAGCAATAGACAAAGGTTTAGTTGACGTAATTAAAACAAGCGACGATGCATTACTAGAACAACAAAGCGAACGTCAAATATACAAAATTAAATACAAAGTAAAAAAAGGACTAAGCGATAAATTTGCGCTTGGATTAAGCAGTGGCGTAAATAAAATAGGGATAAACTTGTTGTCTAAGTTTAAATCACTAAATCCCTAAGAACGGCATAAGGCATTACGCATAAAAAAACCCTGATAACTATCAGGGTTTTTTTATAGCTTTAAAACTTCATGGCCATTAGTCAATTGACTTATGGTAATCCTCTAAATCTTTTGCAGCGTTAGGGTCGTTAAAAATCGCTTCATCTAACTCACCTTCGCTTTTAGCAACCGCACAAGTAACCATACAGTCGCCTGTAACATTTACAGCGGTACGAGTCATATCTAACAGTCTGTCTACACCAATAATTATGGCGATACCTTCTACTGGTAAACCAACTTGATTAAGCACCATTGCTAGCATGATTAAACCAACTCCGGGTACACCCGCCGTTCCTACAGACGCAAGCGTAGCTGTCAATATTACCATTAAGTAATCTGATACCGTTAAATCAACTGCAAAAACTTGTGCAATAAATACTGTAGCAACACCTTGCATGATTGCAGTGCCGTCCATGTTAATAGTTGCACCTAGCGGAATAGTAAATGATGCGACAGAATTACTAGCACCTAACTTTTTAGTTGCAGTTTCAAGTGTTATTGGCATGGTTGCACTAGAGCTTGATGTACTAAAGGCAAATAAACACGTGTGTTTCATTTTAGCTAAGAAAGTGGCAGGGTTTAAGCCGGTCAGGAGTTTTAATAGTAAAGTGTAGTTTACAAAGGCATGAAACAATAGCGCTAATACAACAACACCAAAATATTTGGCTAAACTTACAATCAAATTAAGTTCTATGGTAGTAAATAGTTTGGCCATTAAAAAGAACACACCGTAAGGGGCAATGTTCATTAGTAACGTTACTAACTTTAAGATAACGGTGTTTAAATCTTCAAAAACGGCTGCAACACGTTTACCTGCTGAGCCACTTAAAGCCATAGCAATACCAAAAAGCAATGCAAATACAATTACTTGTAACATATTGCCTTTTGCCATTGCTTCAAATGGGTTGGTTGGAAACATATCAATAATAACACGAGCGAGGGTCGGAGCTTCCTTCGCATCGTAACTTGCTTGAGATGGCAAGCCAATGCCTTCACCTGGGTTAAATAATAAGGCAAGTGTCATAGCCACCGTTATAGCGATTGCAGTTGTAATCAAATACAAGCCAATCGATTTTCCACCTAATCGCCCTAATTTTTTAGGGTCACTTAAGCTGCAGGTACCACATACTAAGGACACAAAAACAAGAGGGACAACGAGCATTTTTAGGCTAGCAATAAAAATTTGCCCACCCACATGAAAAATGCCGTCAACAAAAAAGGCTTTAATTGGCAAAGAGAATAATCCAAGAGGGATTAGATAATCGTCTTGACCAGCTAAGATTGCTTGAAATATAAAACCAACTGTAACACCAAGCACCATACCAATCATGATGCGAGTAGTTAAACTTAACGTACCGATTTTTGACATACACCGAATCTACTTTTTATAAATTTGCCATAGACTACCAGTAAGAAATTATTTACTACAGAAAAAATTAGTATTTACACGAAATATTTTTGTACAAAAAAGTAATAAAAAACTGTGATTTTAGACTAAGTTATAGGTTAATATGAGGTAAACAACATATTGTTAATAATAACAACGCTAGGGAGAGGTTCATGCCTTTAATGCGACTACTCGGCATTTTATTGCTCAGCTTATTACTCACAGCCTGTGGTGGCGGTGGATCAATTGAAAAAAGCGGTACAGTTGGTGACACTGATACAGACACAGATACAACAACTTATACGTTAACGCTACAAGGCTACTCTCAAGCAGACGCAACGAAATCAAATAGCGTGACGAGTACTGCGTCATTAGATTTACGTGCAACCTTAAAAGATAATGATGGAGCTGTTGTTGCTGGTAAACGCATTACCTTTACGTTGGCTGACGATATAGGGGTTTTAAACCCTGATTCAGCCCTGACACAAAACGATGGCATAGCAACAATCGAGTTAAGTGCTGGCTCTGAGGCAGGCGCTGGTGAAGTTACTGCCACCTTCAATGGCGATGATGAAACGTATACAGCCACGTTTGCATTTCAATCAACGGGTGGCCAAGGTGACGACACGGGTGTGAGTGGCTCAACAACTTTAGAAGTTCAAATTGTTGACCAAAATGGTAATAAATTTACCAGTGCTAACCCAGTAACTGCGGATAACACCGGTGTTGTTGTTGCAACACTTAAATCAGACGGTGTTGCTGTTGCGGAAAAACTCATTTCTTTTAGTACCAATTTTACGGGCGTTATAACGCCAGAGCTTGGCACGGCGATTACTGATGATTCTGGTGAAGCTCGCGTTACATTAGGGAGTGGTGTAGCAACGGGTGCTGGCCAAGTTGTAGCAAGTTACGCTCCAGCAAGTGGTACGAGCGTTAGCAACACGGCCGTCTTTTACTCATCGGGTGATGGTGCAGCGCAAGATGAAGCGCAATTTTCAGTATCTATTAAACTATTAACAGGCTGTAACGCTGATTGGGATGATAACCGCAGCAATGTTAAATTAGACCCTTTATCTGCAGCATCTGGTTGTACTGTGACCAACAGCATTTCATCTTCAGAGTTGGGTGAGCTATTTGTAGAAATCACTAATGAACAAAGTGGCGAAGGCAGAAAAAACGCACTCGTAAATATTGAAACAAATTTAGGTACAATTTTACCTTCATCGGGCACTGCTCTAACTGATAACTTTGGTATTGCATTATTAAAGCTGCAGCCGGGCAATACTGGTGGCGCAGGAACGGTTACGGCAACGGCTCTCGATGAAAGTGCATCTTTAAACTTTGCAGTGGGTATTGCAAATTTAACGCTTAGCGTTGATAACGGCTTGAACATTAATGATGATGGCAGCGTTATACCGCTTAAAGCAGGCGGTAGTACGGTAATAGAAGTAACGCTTTTAGACGAAGATGGTAATTTATACTTAACAGCTACTGACGTTGAATTTAGCTCTACCTGTGCGATTGCTGGTGAGTCAGTCATTGATGACAGCGTAAAATCGTCAAATGGTATTGCTACAGCAACTTACAGAGCAACAGGGTGTAAGATTGACGATGATGTAACTATTACAGTCGAAACAGGCGGACAAAACTTTACTGAATCAACGGTTATACCCGTGGAAAGTTCTGCAGTACAGTCTATTCAATTTGTGGATGTAAGCGAAACATTTATTGCGCTTCCACCAGGCGAAGGTGGCCTACCAACTCAATCAATCGTTACTTTTAAGCTTTTAGATGCTGACAATATAGCGTCTTCTCAGCAACGAATTGACTTTAAACTAACAGATTCGGTAGGCGCTGCAAATTTAACGCTTACCAGTGGCAACACAGATAACGAAGGTTTGGTACAAACGACAGTAACGTCAGGTATTGTGCCTGGGCCTTTAGTTGTGAAAGCATGTTATGTGTCTAAAGACGATGTTAAAGCTCTTCCAGAGGGTGATGATTTAACGTGTTGGGTTGATGACTTCCAATTGTGCCAAACTGATCCTAGCAATGAAATTTGCCCAGAGGGTACATTAAACCTGATCCCACTTTCTGAGCAAATTAGTTCTGTTTCTGCTCAGCTTACACTTGCTTCGGGTGTAACTGACCAAAACAGCTTTGATTTAAGCCCAACAACATTTAATACTAACTCACTTTACTACAACGGTATCATAACTGATTTAACTGTATTTTTTGGTGACCAGTTCAATAATTACAACGGTGACGGTGTTGAAGCTACAGTGCTTTCAGAGGCGGGTGTGGTTGGTTCTTCAAGCAACGAAGAAACATGTAAAACAACCGATGCAACCTGTGTTGTTACATGGCGCTCTCAAGGTGAACGCCCATTTGAAGATTACAAATGGGGTAACAGAATAGGCGATATTGACGGTAATGCGTCGACAACTGAGGGTATAAACCCTAAAACGGGCGAAATTAATTGTGACCCTTATTTTGGCGCAGCTGCACCGTGTATTAATGGTATTACACGCGCTAAAAATGACGAAAACGGCGTAGTAATGGGGGGGCGCGTAAGTGTGCTTGCAGTTACTAAAGGTCAAGAAAATTTTGTTGATGAGCAATCAACTGATGATATAAAGCGTACGAATGGTTTATTTGATATAGGCGAGTACTACGCTAGCTACGATTTACCTGAAGCCTTTATTGATCACAACGAAAATAACAGTTTTGATAAAGCGGATTGTAGTGATGCACGCGGAGATGATTACGACCCTGTATCAGATGCGTGTTCAGAGTTAAACTCGCGTGGTGGTCATAACGAAACATGGCGTGATTTAGACAACGACGGTATCTACGATGCTGCTGACGGCCTCTACAATGGCTTATTATGTAGCGAAGCTGCAAATGCTGCAGGCGAATGTTCACGTGAGTTGGTTGAGGTTCGTAAAAACATTGAGCTAGTTATGTCAGGCGATGAACCATATGTACGTTTCTCTGTGGTTAAAACGGATGCATTACCAGCACCATTTGAAGTATTTGTTCCTGCCGATTGTTCAAGCTCAGTATCTGGTAACAGAACTTTTGTAGAGTTAGAAGAGTCCGATGTAACTGAGCGTTGTGATGTTGCTGCAATAGACCTTTCTGTTAACAATGTTGAAATCGCTAACCCAGATTTCGATCCTAATGACCCTGACGAAACAGACCCTGAAACACTTACCGTGGACATTGGTTTAACATCAATGGCTGTTCGTATTCACTACACAGATGAATTTGGTAATCCATTACCTGCAAACACGGTAGTGTCTTTAACAACGAGCAATGGCGATCTGTCAATTATTAGTCACAGTGAAACAATACCTAATACCAACACAGATAAACCGATGTACTCGGATGTATTAATTTCACGAGAGACTGATGGTAACGACCAAACAAGTGGGGTTTTAAGTATTACTTTTGAATTTGAAAACCAACTAGGGGCCAGTAAAACGGTCTCGACAGGCATCACAATTTTCGATGATGTTTAAGTTATCGTAAAAAATGCCAACCTTTAGGTTGGCATTTTTCTTTGTGTTCTATATATTCCACAGCAATTATTCTAAAAACACCAGTTTGTCTAAATTAGCAACAAAAATTGTTCGTTTATTCAGTAAATACTGAAAAGTTTGTATTAAAAGCTTGTAACAACTAGTGTTTGTAGATATACCTATAAATATTCGCACCGCTAATGCGGTAAACACATTTTCAATATTTGGTTAGAAATAGGCAACTATGGGCAAATCGCTAGTAATTGTAGAGTCACCTGCTAAGGCTAAAACAATTAATAAATACTTAGGTAATGACTTTATCGTAAAGTCCAGTATTGGGCATGTACGAGACTTACCTACCTCAGGTTCGAGCAAAGCAAAAGTGCCGGCAACTAAAACGCCAGCAGAAGTGCGTAAAATGCCACCGGATGAGAAAGCAGCGTATAAACAGCAACGAGATTACGCAAACTTGGTTGCACGTATGGGGATTGATCCTGAAAAAGGCTGGCAGCCTCATTACGAAATCCTACCGGGTAAAGAAAAGGTTGTTCAAGAATTACAAAAGCTGGCCGAGAAAGCAGACCAAATATACCTCGCAACGGATTTGGATAGAGAAGGGGAAGCAATTGCTTGGCACCTTCAAGAAATAATCGGTGGTGAACCAGAAAAATACAAGCGCGTTGTTTTTAACGAAATTACTAAAAATGCCATTCAGCAAGCGTTTGAAACACCGGGTGAGCTCAATACTGACATGGTATATGCTCAGCAAACTCGTCGCTTTTTAGACCGTGTTGTGGGCTTTATGGTATCGCCGCTTCTGTGGGCAAAAGTAGCGCGTGGTTTATCTGCAGGGCGAGTACAGTCAGTTGCAGTGCGATTACTCGTAGAGCGTGAGCGTGAAATAAAAGCGTTCATTCCAGAAGAGTTCTGGGATATTCATGCAGATGTTAAAAATAGCGAGTCTGACCTACGTTTAGAAGTCACTAAACAAGCAGACAAGCCATTTAAACCTGTAAATGAAGCTCAGATCAAAGAGGCGGTAAAAAGCCTTGAGAGTGCTGAATATAAAGTTGTTAATGTTGAAGAAAAACCGAGTAAAAGTCGCCCAAGTGCACCATTAATCACATCAACAATGCAGCAAGCTGCTAGTACACGTTTAGGCTATGGTGTTAAAAAGACCATGATGCTAGCGCAGCGACTGTACGAAGGCGGTTATATTACCTATATGCGTACCGATTCAACAAACTTATCGAAAGATGCTGTTGAGATGTGTCGTGAATACGTTACAGAGCAATTTGGCTCAAAATATCTGCCAAAAGAGCCAATTAACTACAGCTCTAAAGGTAATGCACAGGAGGCACACGAAGCGATTCGTCCTTCTAGCGTTACTGTGCTGTCTGGACACCTTGAAGGTGTAGATGCCGATGCTAAAAAGCTTTACGAGTTAATATGGCGTCAGTTTGTAGCGTGCCAAATGGTACCTGCAGAGTACGATCTAACAACCTTAACTGTTGCGGCTAACGATTTTCAGCTTAAAGCTAAAGGGCGTGTACTTCGTTTTGAT
This sequence comes from Pseudoalteromonas sp. PSi26, assembly GCF_054960575.1. NCBI lineage: Bacteria > Pseudomonadati > Pseudomonadota > Gammaproteobacteria > Alteromonadales > Pseudoalteromonadaceae > Pseudoalteromonas > Pseudoalteromonas sp. PSi26. The sequence continues at coordinate 35,074 of NZ_JBHNYT010000010.1, forward strand.
GGTTGGACCAAAGTGCAACCAGCTGTTCGCAAAAAGAACGAAGAAGATCAATCACTCCCAGCTGTTGCAGTGGGCGAAACACTGACACTTGTTGAACTTGATCCTAAACAGCACTTCACTAAGCCACCAGCGCGTTTTAGTGAGGCAAGTTTAGTTAAAGAGTTAGAAAAGCGAGGAATAGGTCGTCCATCTACTTATGCTTCTATTATTTCTACAATTCAAGACCGTGGCTATGTGCGGGTAGAAAACCGTCGTTTCTTTGCTGAAAAAATGGGTGAAATTGTAACCGATCGTCTGGTTGAAAACTTTACGGATTTAATGAACTTTGATTTCACAGCAAAAATGGAAGGCCGCTTAGATGATATAGCAGAAGGTGAGCGTGTATGGACGCAAGTACTTGATAAGTTTTACGCTGATTTTTCAACACAATTAACCATTGCAAAAGACGAACCAGAGCAAGGTGGCATGCGTCTTAATGAAATGGTTGAAACTGATATAGAATGCCCTACCTGTAGCCGTAAAATGGGTATTCGAACTGCTTCAACTGGGGTGTTTTTAGGGTGTACGGGTTATAACCTACCACCTAAAGAACGTTGTACAACCACTATGAATTTAGTGTCGGGCGATGAAGCGGTTGCCGCTGATGTTGAAGACGAAGAAACAGAAAAATTAATGCAAATGAAGCGCTGTCCCGTTTGTGAAACCGCGATGGATTCGTATTTAATTGATGAGACCCGCAAGTTACATGTATGTGGTAACAACCCAGCGTGTAAAGGGCATATTGTTGAGCAAGGCACGTTTAAGATTAAAGGTTATGACGGTCCAATTATTGAGTGTGATAAATGTGGCTCAAACATGGAACTTAAATCTGGACGTTTTGGTAAGTACTTTGGCTGTAATAACGAAGAGTGTAAAAATACACGTAAGTTACTAAAAAATGGTGAAGCTGCTCCGCCTAAAGAAGATCCAGTTCATATTCCTGAATTAGAATGTGAAAAATCAGAAGCCTATTTTGTATTACGAGATGGTGCTGCAGGTATATTTTTAGCTGCAAATACATTCCCTAAATCGCGTGAAACTCGAGCACCTAAGGTTGAAGAGTTAAAACGATTTAGAGATCGTATATCCCCTAAATTCTACTATTTAGCGGACGCACCAGGTCAAGACCCAGATGGTAATCTTGCTGTTGTGCGCTACAGTCGTAAAAACAAAGCGCAGTATGTTATGACTGAGATAGACGGCAAAGCAACTGGTTGGACTGCTCATTATGAAGCAGGTAAGTGGGTAGAAGAAGCCAAGAAAAAAGCTGCACCTAAAAAGAAAGCTGCTGCTAAAAAAGCCCCTGCTAAAGCAAAACCTAAAGCAAAAGCAAAAAAAGATGAAAAGTAACTAAAGCGCGTTTTTAACACCTTATAGTTACAAAAAACCGGAATGCACAGCCTGTGTCTATTCCGGTTTTTTTATGCTTGGTAATTGTGCTCGCAACGGCTTTTTGGCTGTTCAATTAGCTAAGCATAGCTAGCCTTAAAAGCAGGCTTAAAGCATACCTTTGAGTCAGGGTTAGATTTTTACAGAAGTTACTTTTTGATAGCCTTCTGATTCAAGCTCATCATTTACGCAATTTAAAACATACGCGTAAAGGTCTTCATTCATTACATCGTCGTCTTTAGCCCAGTTAACGCACATCTCAGTGTACTCTTTTACCATTTGTGCTGATGCTACTGGTGTGTCGTCTGCTACTGAGTATGTTGCATATACTGCAAATAGTGACGCTGTTAATGATGCAAGTAATGCTTTTTTCATTCGTTTATTCCTAAAAAATGGATTAATAGCGGTTATTGTCGCTATTAAACAAACATGTCCAAACAGAACGCTTCTGTTGGTATGCTGAATTTAATCGAATTTTAAATAAAAGATAACGAAATATATTTATCGTAAAGATAAGTTTATTTATGAGCCATTTTTTTATAATTATTTGTATAAGCTTAATTAATACGTTAATGTCGCTTTTTTTAATTCATAGAATAATAAATGACACCTAACACGTCCAATACACCCAAAAAAAACATTCAATCAACCAATAAAATAGAGCATGCACTGGAGTCGTTTATTTTTAAAGGACGTTGGTTGTTAGCGCCTTTTTTTGTTGGCCTTTTGTTTGCAGTTATTTTGTTATTAATAAAGTTTTTTAAACAACTTTATTTAATGGGGATCGCTACTTTTACCGCATCAAACCAAGATTTACTGGTAGGCATATTGACGCTGGTTGATACAGCGTTACTTGCAGGCTTATTGTTGATTATTATATTCAGTGGATACGAAAACTTTGTGTCTAAACTAGGTATAGATAATCATGAAGATAAGCCATCTTGGATGGGTAAAGTGGGGTTTTCAGGGCTGAAAATGAAGCTTATCAGCGCAATCGTTGCAATATCGGCTGTAGAACTATTAAAAGTATTTATAAATTCAGAGGCGCATTCAAACGACGAGCTACTATGGAAAGTAATAATCCACGTCACCTTTGTGATGTCCGGAGTGTTGTTTGCATTTACCGATTACCTCAATAGTAAAACCCATAACCATTAAACTTACCTAAAAAAAGCCCATGTTATTACATGGGCTTTTTTGTAACTAATTAGCGGTTAGTATCAATTAGCACGTTGCGTAATAGCATGCAAACGGCGCTAATAGTAATTGATCGTTCGTTATATACCCTTTGTGGTGGCTAAGCTCACTAAACTCTGTTAATACCTCAGTTGGCATCGATAGCGATGCTTCAGTGCCACTTAAATTAAAAACACACAACATTTTTTCATTTTCGAATGTTCTGTAAAAAGCAAGTACAGGCTCATGTGTGTTAATAAATTCAATATCGCCTTCAAGTAGCACGGTTTTTGTTTTTCGCCACGCCATAAATTCACGATAAGCATTTAAGATAGAATCATGATCATGTGTTTGCTGTTTTACTGATTGCTGCTTATGCTGCTCGTCTACAGGCAGCCATGGCTTAGTGTCACTAAAGCCTGCATGGTGTAAATCGGCATTATCCCATGGCATCGGCGTTCTACAGCCATCACGTCCTTTAAAGTTTGGCCAAAAGGTTATTCCATACGGGTCTTGCAAATCTTCAAAGGCTACGTTGGCTTCCCCTAGGCCTAATTCTTCACCCTGGTACATACATACGCTACCGCGCAAGGATGCGAGTAGGGCGGTGAGCATTTTACATTGCTGTGAATTAACTTCGCCATTTTGACTCCAACGGCTTGCTACACGTTCAACGTCGTGATTGCTAAACGCCCAACAAGGCCAGCCTTCTGTCATTCCTTTTTCAAGAGTTTGCACAGTTGTTCTTATATACTCACTTGAATAATCGTTAGTTAAAAGTTCAAAGCTATAACCCATATGCAGCTTATCACCGCCTTGTGTGTACTCTGCCATAGTGGCTAAAGAGTCCTCTGACGAAATTTCACCTAGTGACACAGTGCCAGGGTATTTATTAAGTAACGCACGAATATCTTGCATAAACTCAATATTTTCAGGTTGGGTATTATTGTAGTAGTGGTATTGAAAAGCGTAGGGGTTGTCTTCACTGAAACCACGGCCTTGGCGTTTTTCTTTTGGTTTAGCAGGGTTATCACGAAGCTGCGCATCATGATAACAAAAGTTAATGGCATCGAGTCTAAAACCGTCAACGCCTTTTTTAAGCCAAAACTCAACGTTATCTAGCACGGCTTTTCTAACATCAGGGTTATGAAAATTTAAATCGGGTTGTTCAGTTAAAAAGTTATGAAGGTAGTATTGTCCTCTGCGTGGTTCCCATTGCCATGCACCGCCGCCAAAAATTGATAACCAGTTATTTGGTGCTGTGCCGTCTTCTTTAGAGTCAGCCCACACATACCAATCGGCTTTATCGTTATTTTGGTTTTCACGGCTGTCTAAAAACCATTGATGTTGATCTGACGTGTGGCTTAGCACCTGATCGATAATAATTTTAATATCGCGGTCGTGGGCTCGTTCAATAAGCTCGTCGAAGTCGTTTAAATTGCCAAATAAAGGATCAATATCACGGTAGTCACTAATATCGTAACCAAAATCTTTCATAGGAGATTTAAAAAATGGCGAAATCCAAATAGCATCAACACCTAAGCTCTTAATATAATCAATACGATTAATTATTCCTCTTAAATCACCAATACCGTCGTTGTTGCTATCTTGAAAGCTACGCGGGTAAACTTGATAAATAACCGCACCTTTATACCACTGCTTTTGGGTCATGCTTTTCTCCGTCATTCCAAACAGTTTTTTAAATTCTTATATGTGATTATGGTAAATCACGTTATTTGCAAAAAGCATACGTGAAGGCCGAGATACTGTAAAAAGACTGCATACGTATGCACAAAAATAAGCATGTTTGAGTGACTTCAAAAAGCCTCTATTTAGTTTCTAGAAAGCGATGCCATTAAATTGAATCTGTTTACCAATTGCATGTAATTAAAAAGTAATGCGGCATAGCACCTCGCAAGTGCATATTTTTACTGGATTGCACTATAATAGTGATTGTATGTAATGGTCTTACCAATTTCACATTCCTATTTATTGATTATATTTGCCTTATTCTGCATGGTTCAAATTTATTTATTAGTAATTACAGGCTGTTAAAGCACGTTAAAATCATTAGGCTATTTTGCATAATTGTAATATTCGGATGGAATTGTTTGCACCAATAAATACCATTTAAAACAGTGTGTTACTAAGTTTTATGTGAAGTTTATGTTAATTTATGTTGGTTTTATAAGGCTTGAATACGTATGCATAAACTTGTTAATAAAATAAACCAAGCGTTAATATCCATTCTGACAACAAAATAAGCTCGCCTCGGTTTACTATCACTAAACAATTGAGCGGGTATCACAATATGGGTAACGGGAAAACATCATGTCTATGTTCAAACCAAGTATATTAACTCTGGCGTTGGCTGCTGCTGGCATCACTAGCTTTGCAACAACTGCAGCTGAAGAAAAACAATTAAAAAATGACGACGTAGAAGTCATCGAAGTTAAAGGTTTTCGTGGCAGTATTGTAGAATCAATCAACACTAAACGTTTTTCACCAGAAGTCGTTGAGTCTATCTCTGCAGAAGATATTGGTAAGCTGCCTGATTCGTCGATTGCTGAGTCTATCGCTCGTTTACCTGGCTTAACAGCACAGCGCCTAGACGGTCGTGCAAGCCGAGTGAGTGTACGTGGCTTTAGTGAAAATGAAAGTGCCACTACGTTTAATGGCCGTGAGCAAGTATCGATTGGTGACAACCGTGGCGTTGAGTTCGACCTTTACCCATCTGAAATAATGAGCGGCGTAACGGTTTACAAAACACCCAGTGCGAGTATCGAAGCTGAAGGCATCGCCGGTGTTATCGACATGCAAACCGTTAAACCTTTAAGTAAAGGTGAACGTGTAATCATGTTTAATGGTCAACTTGAGCAAACTGGTTTTGGTAAGCTTAATCCAGACGGTGATGATCAAGGTTACCGCGGTACGGTCTCATACATTGACCAATTCGCAGATGACACGATTGGTGTAGCATTTGCTTACAACACAATGAGTTCACCAAACCAAGAAAAGCGCTGGAACTCATGGGGTTACCCAGAGTTTACTGCTGAAGATGGTCAGTCATATTCTATTTTAGGTGGTGCTAAACCGTTTGTACGTTCTTCAACGCTTGAGCGTGACTCAGCTATGCTTGTATTAGAAGCGGCTCCTACTGATAAATTAAACATGACGTTTGATGCGCTTTACATCGATTTCGCAGATGAGCAAATTTTACGCGGTATCGAAATTCCATTTGCATGGGGTCAAGGTTCAATTAGCCCTGACTCAACAACGGTTGATGCCGAGACTGGTTTTATCACAAGTGCTGTGACTGAAGGCCAACGTGTTGTTGTACGTAACGATCATCAAGAACGAAAAGCAGAATTGACGCAGTTTGGTTTTAATGCAAAGTACGACATTAATGACAGTTGGAGCACAGAGTTTGATATTAGTCGCTCTGAGGTTGAACGTCAGCTATGGAGCATTGAAAGTTATTCAGGCACAGGCCGAGGTGATGCTAATGGTGTTGCTGATAACATAGGTTATATGCTTGATGGTGGTAACACGGGTGCACAATTTTCTCATGAGCTAGATTACAGTGACTATAACCTAATTCAATTAGGTGGCCCGTTATCCTGGGGCGGAAGTAAAGCCCTAAATGACAAATATGGTTTAACTGACACTCCATTTCAAAATACAGCACAAGATGGTTTTATCAATGCGCCAGAAGTGAATGATGAACTAACTACGCTGAAACTAGCTGCAACTAAAATTCTTGATAACGAATACGTTAATGCTGTTAAATTTGGTATGTCTTATCGTGACCGTGAAAAATCAAAATTGTCTGAAGGTTATTTCTTAACACTTAAAGATTTTTCACTGTCAAACCCGGGTATGGTTTCTGTTCCAGAGCAGTACCGTTTAGGTTCAGCTAGTTTAGACTTCATTGGTATGGGCGATATGATTGCCTACGATACTCGTGCCTTAATAAACGATGGTTACTATGATTTACTTCAAGAAAGCCTAACTGACCAAAAACACAAAACGCAGTCGTGGACAGTACAAGAAAAAGTAACAGCGTTCTTTGTTCAAGCTGATATTAATGCAGAGATTGGATCAATTCCGGTAACAGGTAATGTAGGCGTTCGTTATGTTAAAACTGAACAGTCTTCACAAGGTTCAGCTGCTAACACAGTAGATGGTCTAGTAGTTGTTACACCAACAGACGTAAGTCACGATTACAGCCACGTTTTACCAAGCATTAACTTATCGTTTGCAATCGATGAAGAACAAACGTTACGTTTTGGTGCGGCAAAAACTATTTCACGCGCATTGTTAAACGATATGAATGCGTCAATTAATGCATCATACGGACAACAACCAGATGATAATGGTAACTTTTGGAGCATTTCGGGTGGAAACCCTAAACTAGAGCCAAAAGAAGCGACAGGTTTCGATATAAGTTACGAAAACTACTTTAATGCAGAAGGTTATTTTTCTGCTGCGGTTTTCTATAAAGATATCAATCAATGGATATTCGACGGTACATACGCAGTCGATATGTCTGGTGTAGCTAACCCTGCAACGGGTGAAATACCTGCAACTTCGTCGGGTACAGGTAATGGTAAAGTAAATGGCGGCGGCGGTGACCTATGGGGTTACGAGCTTTCACTTGCGTTACCATTCAATGTATTCCACTCTTCACTAGATGGCTTTGGTTTAATTGCAAGTCATACTGGTATTGAGCAAGACGTTGAAGATCAAAACGGTAATGAATATGAACTTGTTGGCTTATCTGACCAAATAGATAGCTTGACAGTTTACTACGAGCGTAATGGTTTCCAAGCGCGTACAAGCATGCGTAAGCGTAGTGACTTTAAAGGTAACGTAAACGGATTAGGTCTTGCTGCAACTCAAGTTGATATTAAAGGTGAAACAATTTGGGATGCGCAATTGGGCTTTGATTTTGGCGAAGCTGGTGTTGATAGCTTAGATGGCTTAAATGTAACCTTCCAAGTACAAAATATTACTGAAGAACCGTTTACTACTTTAAGTGGCGATAACGCGCTGCAAGTACGTGACTACCAAGATTATGGTCGTACGTTCTTACTGGGCTTTAGCTACAAGCTATAATAAACGTTGTGTGTAGAAGCCCTTGTAATTTATTTTACAAGGGCTTTTTTATAGCTACTTTATCTAAATTTTATCAAAATCTGATTTATACCAATCAAACCATTAAGTGCTATGTTGAGTTGGTATTAACACGTGGGCAATACTATGAAACCAATAAAAAACGTTGTTATTGCGGGCGGTGGGACCGCTGGTTGGATAGCCGCAGCGCTACTAAATAAAGTGTTAGGTAAAGTAATTAACATCACCCTTATAGAATCCAGCAGTATTGGTACTATTGGCGTTGGTGAAGCGACCATTCCGCCTATTATTCAGCTCAACAATGCGTTAGGTATTAATGAACAAGACTTTATAAATGCTACTAATGCCTCTATAAAGCTTGGCATTGAGTTCGAAAACTGGAAAACCACCTCTCATAGTTACATGCATGCGTTTGGCTCGTTTGGTAAAGACTTTCCGTTTTGTGACTTTTATAACTTTTGGATAAAAGGGCAAATAAGTGGTAGTGAGGATTCTTTATGGGATTTTTCACTTAATTACCAAGCTGCTAAAAAGCACAAGTTTGCACCACTAAGCGCTATTCCTAATACACAGCTACCAGGAATAAGTTACGCTTTTCATTTTGATGCCACCTTATATGCTGAGTACCTTAAAAAACTGGCATTATCACGCGGTGTAAAACACATAGATGCAAAAATTGACCATGTTACGCAATGCCCTAACACAGGCCAAATTAACAGTCTAACGCTTGATAATAATAGCCAAATTGAGGGGGATTTATTTATAGATTGTACGGGGCAACGTGCACTTTTAATTGAGCAAACGCTTAATACAGGCTTTGTTGATTGGTCGCATTATTTACCATGCGATAGTGCCGTAGCAGTGCAATCAACAGGAAGTGACGAATTAAGGCCTTATACGCGTTCTATTGCACATAACGCAGGCTGGCAGTGGCAAATACCATTGCAAAATAGAACAGGGAACGGGCTTGTTTACTGCAGTCGTTATTTATCTGACGACTCAGCTACCGCGCTTTTACTCAACAACTTACCGGGTGAACCTACAACAAATCCTCGTTTAATAAAATTTAAAACAGGACGACGCTTAAAGCAATGGCATAAAAATGTGGTAGCAGTGGGGCTTTCAAGTGGGTTTTTAGAGCCGCTTGAGTCTACCAGTATTCATTTAATTCAAAGTGCGGTTATACGTTTAATTAAGTTATTTCCTCATAATGGCATTAGTGATGCGCTTGTTACTGAATTTAATAAGCAAAGTGTTACTGAAATAGAGCATATTCGAGACTTCATTATTTTACACTACAAGTTAACCGAACGAAAAGACACCCCATTTTGGCGCCAATGTAAGCAAATGGATATTCCTCAATCGTTAGCTCATAAAATGGATTTATTTAGGCAAACAGGCAAGGTGGTTCGAGAAAACGACGAACTATTTGCAGAAGTGGCTTGGCAGCAAGTATGCATTGGGCAAGGGCTTATTCCAAACGATTACAATAGTATTGTTGACTCACTCAGTAGGGAACAACTAAACGATTTATTCTCAACACTAAAAACGCTTATTACCTCAACGGTAGATCAATTACCCACTCATAAAGATTTTTTAGCAAAAATTAAAAAGGCCTGATGATGCAACTTTTAAAAAAGCTTTTACTTGTAAGTGCCTGTACTTTACCAACCATTAGCTACGCACTTGACGTTGAGCCAGCTAATTGGTGGGTTGGCATGAACAAAAACACGATTACCATTATGGTTCATGAGCAAAACATTGCAAACGAGCAAATTAAATTAGCTAAATACAACGGCGTTAAGTTAAATAAAGTAACCCGTACCGATAATCCAAATTATGTATTTTTAAATATTACCATTACCGATGAAGCTCAACCGGGAACGCTTAAATTTAATAGCAGCGAAACAAACAATAACTTTGAGTTCCCACTTCTTGAACGAGATAAAAACAGCGCTCAGCGTAAAGGGTTTACATCAGCTGATACGCTTTATTTAATTAACCCCGATCGATTTGCTAATGGTGATAAAGAAAACGATACCGTCCCAAGCATGTTAGAAGCAGCAAGCCCGAGTATAAAAGGTGGGCGCCACGGTGGTGATATTCAAGGCGTTATAAACGCGCTTCCCTATTTAAACGACTTAGGCGTAACACAGCTTTGGCTAACGCCTGTGCTTGAAAACAACATGCCTAATTATTCTTATCATGGTTATGCAATTACTGACTTTTATAAGGTTGACCCACGAATGGGCTCAAACCAGTTATACAAAACGTTATCTGTAAAAGCAAAAGAGCAAGGCATAGGTCTTGTAATGGATATGGTTCTTAACCATTTTGGCTCTGAGCATACCTGGGTTAAAGATAAACCAACCAAAGATTGGATTAACTTTAATGGTGAATTTAACAATGGCAAAAATGCCACCAGCCATGCACGCCAAACTATACAAGACCCACATGCCAGTGCATACGATAAACGCCAGTTTAACGATGGCTGGTTTGTAGAAACCATGCCTGATTTAAATCAGCGCCAACCACTGTTAAGTGAATACTTAATTCAAAATGCGATTTGGTGGATAGAATACGCCAATTTAAGCGGTATTCGCGTTGATACCTACTCTTACTCAGATAAAGCATTTTTGAGTGATTGGACAAAAGCCATAATGCAAGAGTACCCAGACTTTAATATTGTAGGAGAAGAGTGGACGTCTAACCCTGCAATTGCCTCTTATTGGCAACGTGGTAAGCATAACCAAGATGGCTATACATCAAGCTTACCCAGCGTGATGGACTTTTCGCTGCAAGAGTCGGTTATCCAAGCGCTAAATGAAGATGAAAGCTGGAACAAGGGTTGGGTTAAAGTATATGAATCGTTAGCTAATGACTTTTTATACCCTGATACCAATAACATTATGGTATTTGCCGATAACCACGATATGAGCCGTGTATACACCGAGCTTGGACAAGATGTTGCCAAAACAAAAATGGCCATGACGCTATTTTTAACCACACGTGGCATACCGCAAATGTATTACGGTACGGAAGTACTATTAGATAACACCCCAAGTAAAGACCATGGCGATATTAGAATTGATTTTCCTGGAGGATTTGAAGGGCAAACGAGTAATGCATTTACAGGAGAAGGGCTTACCGAGCAACAAAAAGACATGCACAAAACAATTAGCACCTTGCTTAACTTTAGAAAAAACAGCACTGCGTTAAATAAAGGCAAGTTAGTACACTTTACGCCTCAACAAGGTCTGTATAGTTATGCGCGTATTAGCGAAGAGCAAACTGTGTTGGTATTTATGAATAAAAACACAAAAGAGCTCGTTAAGAATATTAAGTATATGCAGGAAGTAATACCAAAAAATGCCAAAGCGCTTAATTTATTCTCCAAAAAAACACAGTTACTAGGTGATACAGTGGCTTTTCCAGCAATGAGTGCCACCGTTTTAGTAATAAAAACACCATAATAGTTTGCCTGAATACGTATGCAGCAACTGTATGGTTGCTGCACTAATCATTAGTATTAAGTGATACGCACTGACAAAAGACACACAATGAAAAAATCAGTTTATGCACCTGCAATTTTATGTAGCGCACTATTAATTAGTAGCTGCTCAGAAAGTAATAAAGATGAGCAACCCCAAGTAACACAGAGCAAAGCTAATGAGTTAGCTAAGCCTGTTGTATATCAAGTTTTCACTCGTTTATTTGGTAATACGCAAACCGCTAATGTGCCATGGGGCAGCAAAGAGCAAAACGGCGTGGGCAAATTTGCCGACTTTAACAACGCTGCGCTTAAGGGTATTAAAGAACTAGGTACCACGCACGTTTGGTATACGGGAGTGTTGCATCACGCATTAGTGGGTGATTATACGCAGTTCGGTATTTCTAAAGACGATCCTGATGTTGTAAAAGGGCGTGCTGGCTCGCCTTATGCAATTAAAGACTATTACGACGTAACCCCCGATTTAGCGATTAACGTTACTAACCGAATGGGCGAATTTAGTGAGCTTATTGAACGCACACATAATCATGGAATGAAGGTTATTATTGATATAGTGCCTAACCATGTGGCGCGTAACTACGAGTCGCTGGGTAAGCCAAAAGGTGTTAAAGACTTTGGTGAGGAAGATGACACCAGCAAAGAGTACGATAAAAATAATAATTTTTACTATGTACCAGGAAAGTCTTTTCAAGTACCTACAGATGTTAATTACCAAGTCCTAGGTGGCAATGCTCATCCACTTGCGGACGGCTTTTTTGACGAAAACCCCGCAAAATGGACAGGTAATGGTGCACGAGCGCCAAAACCTGACATAAACGATTGGTACGAAACCGTAAAAGTGAATTACGGTGTTAAACCAGACGGCAGTTACGACTTTCCAACACTACCAAAAAACATAGAAACGAAAGATTACCGTGTTCATTATGCGTTTTGGCAAGATAAAGAGCTTCCTAATAGCTGGTATAAATTTAGAGATATTGCATTGTTTTGGCTCGACAAAGGGGTTGATGGCTTTAGGTATGATATGGCTGAGATGGTACCGGTCGAATTTTGGAGTTTTTTGAATTCATCAATAAAAATGCAAAAGCCAGATGCCTTTTTACTGGCGGAAGTTTACAACCCAAAAATGTATCGCGCCTATATTCACCAAGGGAAAATGGATTTTCTTTACGACAAAGTGGGCTTTTACGATACGTTAAAGGCCATTATGCAAAGCAAGCAGCCAGCAAACACTATTTTTGATGCGCATAAAACCGTTGCAGACATTGAGCAACACATGTTGCACTTTTTAGAAAATCACGACGAGCAACGTATCGCTAGCCCAGACTTTGCAGGAAGTGCAGTTTGGGGTAAACCAGCCATGGTGGTATCTAACTTAATTAGTCGTGCACCAAGCTTATTATACTTTGGCCAAGATGTTGGTGAAGATGCTTCTGAAAATGCTGGATTTGGTTCGCCTACTCGCACCAGTATTTTTGATTACATAGGCGTTCCCGCTCATCAAGCATGGACGAATCACGGTCACTTTGATGGTGCAAAACTCAATAACGAACAAGCTGAATTGCGTGAATACTACAAAGCAATTATGGCCTTAAATACTTTACCTGCTGTTGTGGGCGGCGATATGCAAGAGCTTAGTGTTACAGGCAGCGATCGTATTGCTGGGTTTAGCCGAACGCTCGGGCAGCAAACAATTTTGGTACTAAGTAACTTTAGTGAGCAAGCACAGAGTATCTCCGTTGATTTATCTCTTGAGCAAGTAATAAAACTGGGTGAAAGCTCACTACTTGTTGATTTACTTGAGCAACAGCAAGTGGCACTTAAAACACACTCGCAAGGCGCCACATTTAACCTGACACTTGAAGCATTTAGCAGCGCAGTATTAACAAATAAGGCTAATAATGAATAATCAAAATAATAACAGTGACAAGCCAAGTTTAAGTTTTTGGCAAATATGGAACATGTGCTTTGGTTTTTTAGGCATACAGTTTGGTTTTGCTCTGCAAAACGGCAATGTAAGCCGAATATTTCAAACATTAGGCGCACAAGTTGATGATATTCCTATTTTATGGGTTGCAGCTCCGCTTACAGGCTTAATTGTTCAGCCTATTATAGGTTACTGGAGCGATAAAACGTGGGGGCGCTTTGGCCGTCGTCGTCCGTTTTTCTTTGTGGGCGCTGTGTTAACAACACTTTCGTTGTTTATTATGCCGCATTCGCCAACACTTTGGATTGCAGCTGGTATGTTATGGATCATGGATGCTTCGATTAATGTGACCATGGAACCGTTTAGAGCGCTGGTTGGTGATAACCTGCCAGAAAAACAACGTGCAACCGGATATGGTTTACAAAGCTTTTTTATTGGTATTGGGGCGGTGTTAGCCTCAGCGTTACCATGGATGATGACCAACTGGTTTGATGTTAGTAATACTGCAGCGGCTGGGCAAATTCCCGAGTCGGTTAAATATTCATTTTACTGGGGTGGGGTAGTTTTATTAGTTGCTGTCTTATGGACTGTGGCACGCACCAAGGAATATAGTCCAGAACAACTTGCTGAATTTGAAAAGCAAACAGCAAAGCCCACCACTGCAATTATTGCCGATATTAATTTTAACAAAGGCGCCATTATTTTTGTGGTGTTAGGTTTAGCAACCCTTGCATTAGTTATGGGCCTATCGCTTGAAAAAGAGCTGTACCTATTAGCTGGTGGGTTATTGGCATTTGGTATTGTTCAGTGGATTGCAGCCGCGCTTAAAAGCGCCAACAAAACACAAGGTGGCTTTTACCAAGTAGTACAAGATGTTTTTACGATGCCAGAGGCTATGAAGCAGCTTGCATGGGTACAGTTTTTTAGTTGGTTTACTTTATTTGCTATGTGGATTTATACCACTTCAGCGGTGACTAGCTTTCACTACGGTAGTAGCGATGCAACTTCTAAAGCATTCAACGATGGTGCGGATTGGGTGGGTATTTTATTTGCAGCTTACAATGGTTTTGCTGCTATTGCCGCTATGTGTATTCCGTTTTTAGTTAAAAAAATGGGTTTAAAACGGGCGCATTGCTTTAATTTATTGCTTGGCGCATTAGGCCTTGGCAGCTTTATGTTTATACAAGATCCTAAAATGTTACTTATTCCTATGATAGGCGTAGGTTTTGCGTGGGCCTCTATTCTATCGCTACCATACGCGATGTTAAGTAACGCCTTACCAAGTAACAAAATGGGCGTTTACATGGGCATTTTTAACTTCTTTATTGTTATCCCACAATTGCTAGCAGCCAGTATTTTAGGGCTTATTTTACGCCATGTATTTTCTAACCAGCCTATTTACGCCTTATTAATTGGTGCAGCCTCATTTGTGGTTGCCGCTGTAGCCGTAATGCGCGTTAAAAATTCTAATTAAGGACACACAATGAAAAAATACAACCTTATAACCGCCTCACTTTTAGCCTTAGGTTTAACAGCTTGTGGCGCACAAAACACAAGCACAACTAATGAAAGTACTTCAGCACAAGTTACATCGGCACCAGGCGCCCCAGGGGTAGAGCCATTTTGGGCGTATGCAGGCAAAACAGGTATCGGCACATCGTTTGAAGAATATAAAAAAGGCCAGTACAGCGATACAGCCGCAACAGGCAATGTGTCTAAAGTATGGTTTTCTATTGCTAAAGGAATGATCACCGAAACTATGTTTGGGCTTATTCACCAAGCACAAATAAAAGACATGCAATTTATTGTTACCGGTAAAGACTTTACGGTAACCGAGGCTGATGACTTAGACGTAACCATTGATTACTTATACAAAGATGAGCAAGGCAGGCCACTTTCACTCGCTTATAAAGTAACAAGTACCGATAAGCAAGGTCGATTTAGTTTAGAAAAACACATATTTACCGACCCAGATACACAAACATTATTTGTACGAAGTGTATTTAATACTCAATTAGAGGGTTTAAAAGCCTACGTTAACGTTAACCCGTACATAAATAATAACGGGTTAGGTGACTTTGCTAAAACAACAGAACAAGGGCTTGTAGCATGGGAAGGCGATAACTATTTAACATTACAATCAAGTTCACCTTTTAAAGCACAAACCGTTGGCTTTACAGGTGAAAGTGATGGCATAAGCTCACTTAAAACAGCGCAAGTAATTAATAATCAGTATTCGAATACCGGTGATGCTTCAGGTAATGTAAACATGCTTGCAGAACTCGGTGATATCAGTAACAACACCACATTTGATTTAGCGTTAAGCTTTGGCAAAACGCAGCAGCAAAGTATTCAGCAAGGCGAACAAAGTTTGGCTAAGGGTTACCAAGCCGTACTCGATCACTACAACGGTAAAGGCGACGCGCTAGGTTGGCAAGATTACTTACAAAGCCTTGAGCCACTAACAAGCATGGTTGATCAAACTGCAGATAACGGCAAACTTTTGTACACCAGTGCCATGGTTTTAAAAGCACAAGAAGATAAAACACACGCGGGTGCACTTATTGCATCACTGTCAAACCCATGGGGTGAAACTGTATCTGCAAAAGAAGGTTCTACCGGTTATAAAGCGGTATGGGTGCGCGACTTTTACCAAGTTGCAATGGCATTTATGGCGCTCGGCGATACAGCCACTGCTAAAACAGCATTCGAGTACCTTGAAAAAGTACAAGTTAACAGCAATACGCCCGGCAATAATGGCGATACTGGCTGGTTTTTACAAAAAACACATGTAGATGGTGAGCTTGAATGGGTCGGTGTACAGTTAGATCAAACCGCGATGCCTATTATGCTTGCTTGGAAATTGCATAAAGCCAATGTACTTAGCGACGATGAACTTAAAAGTTGGTACGGTAAAATGCTAAAACCGGCTGCCGATTTTTTAGTTGATGGTGGCCTTGCTAAAATTTTATGGAACGACACGCAAATTACTCCACCGGCAACGCAGCAGGAGCGCTGGGAAGAGCAAGAAGGTTACTCGCCTTCTACGACGGCTGCAATTGTTGCGGGCTTGATAACAGCCAGCGATATAGCAACACTTAGCGGTGACGATAAAAACGCTAAGCGTTATTTAGAAACGGCTAAGAAGTATAACAGCGAAATAGAATCGCAAATGTTTACTACAAAGGGTAATTTAAAAAGCGAAAATACCGACGGTGAGTACTTTATTCGTATAGGTCAAGACACAGATGCTAATTCAGACACCAAAATTAATGCTAATAATGGCCGGGAAGGGTTTAACAAAAAGCAAATTTTAGATGGTGGGTTTTTAGAACTTGTACGCTACGGTGTGCGTGGTGCTAACGACGAAAGCATTGTTAAAACATTGCCTGAATATGACGATGAAACGCTTGAAGATAACCTACAGGTAAAATATACCTTTAGTTTTGAAGATGGCAGCGGCACATTTGCAGGCTACCGCCGTTACGGTAACGACGGTTACGGCGAAGATGAAGTAACAGGCACAAATTACGCAGAGGGCGGCACTAACACTCCTGGGCAACGCGGTCGTGTGTGGCCATTTTTTACCGGCGAGCGTGGCCATTACGAAATTGCTGCAGCAAAAGCTAGCAAAACACTTAATGATGCTAAGCAGGCTGATATTAGAAATAGTTACGTAAAAGGTCTAGAGCAGTTTGCGAATGAAGGCATGATGCTGCCTGAGCAAGTCTGGGATGGTGTAGGTTTTAACAAAGCGGGTTATGAACTAGGAGAAGGTACTAACTCAGCAACACCACTGGCATGGACTCATGCTGAGTACGTTAAGCTAGTTCGCTCATTAAGCGATAAACAAGTATGGGATTATTACCCAGTGGTAGAAAAAGCACTAAAGTAAATTTATCTACTAATTAAAGAAAAGCCACGTTTATAGCGTGGTTTTTTTATATTTAAGGTAAAAATATATTTGAAACAGGGCGCTGTGTATTGAATAACTTGAACTTTGGTTCGGGGATTTAGTAACCAGCTAAATTTTAATTAAATTTAATTCTACTTTTTTCTAGCTACAAACTTTAAGTAAAACAAGGCGATTTTACGCGAAAACAGCTAATCTATTGCATGGGAATTCAACGCAGTTAGCACCAAATATAGCTGTTTGAAATACATATATCATCCAGAGTTCGGGTTAAATATTTAACTCGATCCGCGAGCAATTAACACAGGGGGTAATAGGGTGCTTTGCACATCTTCTTCTCTGATTAGTTTGAGTAAATTTTCAACGAGCATTTGACCTGCAATAGTAGTATTTTGCTCTATGGTTGTCAGTGGTGGGTTAACAAAGCTGGCTATGGCTATGTTATCAAACCCGACTACAGCGACATCTTTAGGAACATTAATATTTGCTTCTTTGAGTGCGCGAATAGCGCCAATTGCGATTAAGTCGCTTGCTGCAAATAACGCATTAAATTTAATATTATTGGCAATGAGTGAGCGAGTTGCATGATAGCCTGATTCTTCCGTTGAAATAGCGTTAGCCATTTTACGTTCATTTATAGCAATGTTGTTAGCTTCTAGTTCGTCTTTAAACCCCTGAAAACGAGCAAAAAATTCTGGGCTGTGGTCTGAGGCATCGCCGATAAAAGCACAGTCTTGCCTGTTGTGGGCTATAAAATGAGCCGCGGCCTGTTTCCCACCGCCGTAATTGTCGCAGCACACTGTTAGATCAGGCCTGTTGTCTACCGTTGCACCCCAACATACAAATTTGGTGTTTTGCTCAAGCAGTGTTTTAAATTTAGGCTGAAAGTCTATGTAATCACCGTAACCGAGTAAAATAATGCCATCGGCTCTGTGGCTATCTTCGTAATCGGCTTGCCAATCTGCACTGGCTGATTGAAACGACACTAATAAATCATAGCCTTCTTTTGCACACGCGCGTGTAATGCTTCCAAGCATAGATAGAAAGAATGGGTTTATTTGTGATTCGTCTGAGGTAGGGTCTTCAAATAATAATAGGGCTAGAGTGCTGCTTTGCTGAGTGCGTAGGTTACTGGCATTTTTGTCGACCTTGTAATTGAGCTTTTTTGCTATGTCGTGGACACGTTTGCGCGTTTCTTCGTTGACAAGCGGACTATTTCGTAAAGCACGAGATACAGTTGATTGAGATACCCCTGCATAGTGGGCAATATCAAATGATGTAGCTTTACCTTTCATTATCACAACTTAGTTAATGTAATACACAATAGTGCCATTTTCGTTTATTAATTAAATATTTCAAGCTTTTTGTGTTTAATGTAAATTATTTATTGATTTGACTGTGACACCGGTGTCATAATATTTGTGTTTTATCATTTTGTTGTCAAAACGAATTGGCTGTTTGTAATTGCTACAGGCAGTATTTTTTCTCTGATAGCCGCTTTAGGGTGATAGCCTAAAGCAAGTACACCAATGGTTTACTATTGTAGAACAAAAAAGCACTGATTGCTTAAACAAAAGAGATAACACCATGAGCCTAAACTCTTCTACCCAATTTGATCCTATTTTAGTTGCCGATGTTGGTGGTACTAACGCGCGCTTTGCTTTAATTACATCGTTTGATGATACAACAAATCAATTTACTATTGAGCACAATAATACATTCCCTAGTGCTAACTTTGGCTCACTTGAAAAAGCACTAGAGCATTACCTAACAACCGTACCACACATTACACCAAAACGTGCATGTTTAGCGGTAGCAGGCCCAATAAAGGCAGGTCAGGTTCACTTAACAAATTTAGGCTGGCACTTTAGTGTTAACGATTTTAAAGCCCATTTTGAATTGAATGAGCTCGATGTTATTAATGATTTTGCTGCTTTTGCTTACGCTGCACCTTACTTAAGCCCATCTCAAAATGTTGTTATAAAAGCAGGTCAAGCTGATGACAATGCAAACATTGGCGTTATGGGGCCTGGAACGGGATTTGGTGCGGCTTGCTTAGTTAGAACATCTCATTCTACTTCTGTTTTAAGCTCCGAAGGTGGGCATATATCACTTGCAGCGGTGACAGAACTCGACGCTTTATTAATTCAAGAACTAAAAAAAGAGCATCAACACGTTTCCGTGGAAACCGTTTTTTCTGGCCCAGGCATTACCCATTTGTATAAAGCAATGGCTGCCGTTAAAGGGCAATCGCCTAAAAACCTTGATGCTGCTCAAATTAGCAGTTTAGCAAATAGTGGCGAGTGTGATGTGTGCGATGCAACATTAAATCAATTTTGTGATTGGATTGGCAGCGTAGCAGGCGATTTATCACTAGCTTATGGCGCATTGGGTGGCCTATTTATAGGCGGCGGAATATTACCGCGTATGCAA
Organism: Pseudoalteromonas sp. PSi26; assembly: GCF_054960575.1. Taxonomy (NCBI): domain Bacteria; kingdom Pseudomonadati; phylum Pseudomonadota; class Gammaproteobacteria; order Alteromonadales; family Pseudoalteromonadaceae; genus Pseudoalteromonas; species Pseudoalteromonas sp. PSi26. Next base: position 54,598 of record NZ_JBHNYT010000010.1, read on the forward strand.
GCTCGTTTACTTGAAAGCCGTTTTGTTGAACGCTTTTCGCAAAAAGGGATTATGTCGCAATACACAGGTCAAATACCTGTTACATTAGTAACACAAGACAACATACCTTTAATTGGTGCAGCGGCGTGTTTGCACAACGCCAATTAGTTATTTTGTTGATTGCATGTGGACAATAGAGTGATGAAAAAAGTAACAATCAACAGCGTAGCAAGTCATGCTGGTGTGTCTAAAAAAACAGTATCGCGGGTTCTAAATAATGAGCCTAACGTAAGTGCAGCCACTCGCGAAAAAGTACTCGCTGTGTTTAAAGAACTAGATTACACGCCGAATCCTATAGCGCGTGGGTTAGCACAAAATCGAAGTTTTATTATTGGTTGTTTATACGACAACCCAAGTAAAAGCTACATAACCCGTGTTCAAACGGGGGCTCTAGCCGCTTGCCAAGAAAACAATTACAACTTGCTAATTCACCCATGTGAATGCAGAGGTGAGGCTTTAATTAGCAACGTTGAGCAGTTATTTCAAACATCCCGTTTAGATGGTATTGTACTTACGCCACCTTTTGGTGATTTTCCTGAGCTGGTTGAGTTTTTAACAGCTAAAAAAATCCCGTTTGCGAGAGTAGCGTCCGCAATTTTACAAGATGAATCTATTTCTGTTCGTAGTAACGACGAGCAGGGTGCATTTGAAATTACAGAACATTTAATCAGCCTTGGTCACAAGTCAATTGCATTTATTAAAGGTCACCCCGATCACAGTGCAACACAGCAGCGCTTTAAAGGCTACAGGCGTGCATTAGCCGATCATAATATTGATTTTGACGAGCGATTAGTTGAAGAGGGTAACTTTAGTTACCACTCAGGTGTAGACAGCGCGCGCAGCATTTTAGATTTGTCACCTCGTCCCACCGCCGTATTTGCATCAAACGATTACATGGCCGCGGCTGTACTTAAACTCGCAACACAAAGGCAATTGCGTGTACCTGACGACATTTCTATAGCCGGTTTTGATAATGCACCTATTGCACGTCATATTTGGCCAGGGTTAACAACCATAGCGCAACCAGTAGAAGAAATGACAAAGCTTGCGGTTACCCAATTAATTAACCACATTACCGAGCCACAAGAGCAACCCTTTCAAATCACGCTTGAATCACGTTTAATAACGCGTGAATCAACAGCTCGCGTAAACCCATAAAATACTTTTTCACAGTAGCCTGAATATGAGTGACGCTTATTCAGGCTTTTTTTGCCCGCAGCTTGATAAAAGTGTGGATGTACACAAGAATTTAAGTATTCATTAATTGGTCATGATAAAAAGTTAAATTAATTTTAGCGGTCAGGCTTGACACCGGTGTCATGGCTGTGAGTTAATACGGTGACACCGGTGTCAGGTTTGTTGTGAGAGGCTCCCTGATATCGTACCTTTGAACGGGTCAATCAAAGATGCTCAGTACAGTTATTTACGTGGAGTCTGTAATTGCTACTGAGCCTTTATCCTCTAACTAATAGAGATGAGTTAATTATGTTACATCCTCGAATTCAAGAAGTTACCCAACGCGTTATTGAACGCAGTAAAAAAACCCGTCAAGATTATTTAGATCGTATTTCGCATGCAAAAAAACAAACAAGAGTTCGTGCGGGATTAGGTTGTGGCAACATTGCCCACGTAATGGCTGCCTGCAGCAGCGACGATAAAGCGCGCTTAAAAGCAGATGAAGTGCCAAACCTAGCCATTATCAATTCATACAACGACATGTTATCTGCCCATGTACCTTACAAAGATTACCCAGACGTAATAAAAAGCATTGCAACTAAGTTTGACGCAACCGCTCAGGTAGCGGGTGGCGTTCCTGCAATGTGTGATGGCGTTACGCAAGGGCGTGATGGCATGGAACTATCACTGTTTTCTCGTGACGTTATTGCAATGTCTACCGCTGTTTCATTATCGCATGACGTATTTGACGGTGTTTTTTGTTTAGGCGTGTGTGACAAAATTGTCCCAGGTCTATTAATCGGCGCACTATCGTTTGGCCATTTACCTGTGTTCTTTTTACCAGCCGGTCCAATGCAATCTGGTATCCCAAATAAAGAAAAAGCACGTATTCGCCAAAAGTTTGCACAAGGCTTAGTTAGCCGTGAAGACCTACTAGAAGCTGAAAGCGCATCTTACCACAGTGCGGGTACCTGTACGTTTTACGGTACTGCTAACTCAAACCAAATGTTAATGGAAATAATGGGCTTGCACCTACCGGGTAGCTCGTTTATTAACCCGTACACAGAGCTTCGCGATGGACTAACAGGTAATGCTGTAGAAACCATGCTTAAGCAGCTTACAGATGATAAAGAAAGCCCGTGTTTAGCAGAGGTAATTAGCGAAAAAACCATTATTAATGGTTTAGTTGGCTTGCTATCTACAGGTGGCTCTACCAACCACGCTATTCATATTGTTGCAATCGCAAAGGCTGCAGGTATTCAAGTGACGTGGAAAGACATGTCTGATTTATCAGAAGTTGTACCACTACTTACGCGTATTTACCCTAACGGTTCAGCAGATGTAAACCATTTCCAAGCCGCAGGCGGTATGGGTTTCTTAATGCGCGAACTAGCAAGCGCAGGTTACCTGCATACTGATGTTAAAACAATGCTTGGTGATGGCCTAGCACCTTACATGACAGAGCCGCGTTTAGATAAAGACGAAAGCCTGATCATGAGCGATTCAAATGGCCCAAGCAAAGTTAAATGGGTTGATTGCCCTGCAAATTCACTTGATGAAGAAGTGCTTCGTCCTGTAAGTAACCCATTTAGTAAACAAGGTGGCCTACAACTGCTTACTGGTAATTTAGGTAAAGCGGTAATCAAAGTATCTGCTGTTGCACAAGAGCATCAAGTGGTTACGGCACCGGCTAAAGTATTTAGCTCGCAAGGGGCACTTCAAGATGCGTATAGCCGCGGTGAGTTAAACCAAGACTTTATAGCCGTACTTAAAGAGCAGGGCCCTAAAGCGAAAGGGATGCCAGAGCTTCATAAATTGACGCCAGTAATGGCAACCCTTCAAGACCAAGGTTTTAAAGTCGCTATTGTAACTGACGGCCGTATGTCGGGTGCATCAGGAAAGGTACCAGCTGCAATACATCTAGCACCAGAAGCTGTTGAAGGTGGCATAATTGCAAAAATTCAAGAGGGTGACTTAGTAACTTTAGATGCCCCTAACGGAATTTTAAAAGTACATGTTAGCGACGATGAGCTTGCAAAACGTGAGCTTGAAATTAGCCAGCCAAGCTTAACATTTGGTACTGGACGTGAATTATTTACAGGATTTAGAAATATAGTAAGCAGTGCCGATTTAGGCGCGAGTGCTTTTGGACTTGAATAATAATTAGCCAAACTGGGTAATGAGGAACAAGTAATGAGTATTGAAAAAATCTTAGCATCGGCACCTGTTGTGCCAGTGGTTGTAATCGAAAAATTAGAAGATGCTGCACCACTTGCTAGAGCGTTATACAACGGTGGCTTAAAAGCACTTGAAATTACACTGCGTACGCCAATTGCGGCAGAAGCTGTAAAGTTGATGAAAGCTGAAGTGCCAGAAGCTTTTGTTGGTACGGGAACTGTAGTTGATAAAGCAAGCTTTGAAGCCTCAGTGGCTGCAGGCGCTGATTTTATGGTTAGCCCAGGTGTTAGTACTGAGTTATTAGAACTTGCAAAAAAGTCAGATATCCCATTTTTACCGGGGGCTGCAACTGCAAGCGAAGTAATGCAGTTAGCAAGTCATGGTTTTAAGTTTTTAAAATTCTTCCCAGCTGAAGCTGCTGGCGGAACGGCAATGCTTAAGTCTATTGGCGGGCCATTACCACACATTACCTTTTGCCCAACAGGTGGCATTAGCCTAACAACTGCGCCTAACTACTTAGCACTTAATAATGTTATTTGTGTTGGTGGTACATGGATGCTAGACAAGCAACTAATTGAAAATAAAGACTGGCAAGCCATTGAAGCGCTTGCTCGCCAAGCAAGTGAACTTAAATAGGAGTCTAAAATGATTAATGTAGCAATTAACGGTTATGGTCGTATCGGTCGCAATGTATTACGTGCACTTTACGAGTCAGAGCAAAACAGTGAAATTAAAATTGTAGCAATCAACGATTTAGCACCCGCTAACGTAAATGCACATTTAACTCAGTTTGACTCAGTTCATGGTCAATTTTCTAAAAAAGTAACACTTGCTGATAACACCATGTTAATTGGTGATGACGTAATTACACTTACTCAAGAACGTGACCCTGCAAACTTACCGTGGAAAGCGCTAAGCGTAGATATCGTTTTAGAATGTACGGGTTTTTTCACTAAGCGTGAAGACGCGGCTAAGCACATTACAGCAGGCGCTAAAAAAGTTATTGTATCTGCGCCTGGTAAAGATTTAGATGCAACAGTAGTTCACGGCGTTAACAGCGATGTAATTAATGCTGATAGCAACATTATCTCTAACGCTTCTTGTACTACTAACTGTTTAGCACCTATTGCAAAAGCAATTAACGACACAGTAGGTATTGAGCAAGGTAGCATGACTACAATTCATGCTTACACAAATGATCAAAATTTATCTGACGTTTACCACCCAGATCTATACCGTGCGCGTAGTGCAACACAATCTATGATCCCAACTAAAACAGGTGCTGCTGCAGCTGTTGGCTTAGTACTTCCAGAGCTTGCGGGTAAATTAGACGGTATGTCGGTACGTGTACCTACTATCAATGTTTCTTTAGTTGATTTTACGTTTATTACTAAGCGCGAAACAACTGCTGAAGAAATTAACGAAGTAATGAAAGCCGCAGCAACAGGTTCAATGAAAGATATTTTAGAGTACAACGAGCTACCGCTTGTTTCTATTGATTTTAATCACAACCCTGCGTCATCAATTTTTGATGCAACGCAAACTAAAGCTGATGGCAAACTAGTTAAAGTAATGGCTTGGTACGATAACGAGTGGGGTTTCTCAAACCGCATGTTAGACCAAGTTAAAGCATTAGGTCAGTACTTATAATTGACCCTGTAAAAGTTTACCTTTATCCAACCAAGCCTGCATTATGCAGGCTTTTTTTTGCTTAATTTATACCAATTCGTTTAATAAGGTGCTTAATGCTTTAAAGCTAGGGCGCGATGCAATAACGCTGTTGGTAGAACGCGTTGCTATATCGGACATTTTAACAAACAATTCGTCTTGCTTAACTGCTGCGCTAACAGTACTTAGTAAATCCTCTATTAAACAACCAAAAGCGCGGACTTCTATTAATTGTATTTGCTGTTGCTGATATTCGCTAAGCATAGCTAAATTTGTAGCTGCTCCGAAATCGCCAAATAAAACGTCATAGTGTTCATTTATCATGGTGTTATGGGCGTAAATATCGCCGTGGCTTACCTTATTCGTATGGAGGTGAGTAAGCGTATTTGCCATTTGTTTTGCTATTTTGTAAACAGCTTCAATAGAGTAGTTGCAACCGTCATTAAACGTATCGCGTGTACATGTTTCTAAACTTGGTGGTAAGCCTAAATTAGTATAATTGGTATCTATTAACTCCATTACTAAGCCAAGTTGTTCACTTTGCTCTATGTAGCTTAATACCTTTATTAAGTTTGCATGATTAGCAGCTTGTAGGCAGCAATTTACTTCATCAAGAGGGTAACCATCGCTGGTGATCGCGCCTTTAAAAAGTTTCACTGCAACATTATTACGTTCTGCTTTTGCAAGATGAATAACACCCGATGCGCCTTGGCCTATTACTTTTTTAAGCTGAAATTTTTCAAGTGGGGTATTTTTCAACGTACTTTTAGTTAAACACTGCGCTTTATTAAAGTCGTTACCTGCAAAAGCAAGCCAAGCAAGTTTTGGTAATTCTAGTAGCCAATCATCGAGTTTTATTAGGCTGTTTGCAGAGAGCCTTACAAGCTCTAAGCTAGTGCAATTAGCCATACTTACCGGTAAATTTTTAAGGTTATTACCCGCAAGTGCAAGCTTTTTAAGCTGGCTGTAATTACCAAAGTCGTCAGGTAATTCGTGTAAGTTGTTATCGGTGAGGATAAGCCACTCAATATTTTTTGGCAGGCTGTTAGGTGCAAACACCGATATTTGGTTTCCTTTAAACGCAACCATAATTAAAGCAGGGCATTTAGCCAATACTGAGGGTATATGTTTAAATTGATTAAACGACAAAAACACACGCTTAAGGCGGTGTAAACAAGCAAATTCGTCTGGTAAATCACTTAAATTGTTATTTGAAAGATCAAGTACTTCGAGTGTATCGGCAAGCTTAAAAATGTCTGCTGGAAACTCAGATAATTGCTCAACCAGCTGTAAGTGCTTCGCACCGGCTAACTTACCAGTGTTAAGCTCTGCAAGGGTATTCATTAATTTAAAAAGCCCTGTAAATAAAAAAGCCAACATGGCTGTTGGCTTTAATTAATATGTGAATAAGGGTTAGAATTGCGCGTTATGGTAAACGTTTTGAACGTCGTCACAATCTTCTAGCATGGCTAAAAAGCGCTCCATTACTTCAACGTCTTCGCCTTCAATTGGGGCCTCTACCTGTGGTACAAACGCAATTAAGTCTTCGTCAAATTCAGAAATGCCCATTTCTTCTAATGCAGTACGAGTATTGTTGTACTCTGTATGCGGAGCAAATACGGTTACTTTACCGTTATCAACTTCAACATCGGTTACATCAACGTCAGCCATCATAAGTGCTTCAAGAACCGCTTCATCATCGTCGCCATCAAAAACAAAAATAGCTAAATGATCAAATAAATGTGAAACCGAGTTTTGAGCGCCAATTTTAGCATTCGCTTTAGTAAAACAAACACGTACGTCTGCAAATGTACGTTTGTTGTTATCGGTTAAGCAGTCAACAATAATCATACAGTTACCTGGGCCGTAGCCTTCGTAACGTGTTGCAGCGTAGTCTTCACCGCCGCCGCCTTTTGCTTTTTCAATTGCGCGTTCAATTACGTGTGCTGGTACTTGGTCTTTTTTTGCACGTTCAATTAAACGGCGTAATGATAAATTACCATCTGTATCTACACCGCCATTTTTAGCACAAATATAAATTTCTTTACCGTACTTAGAGTAAACTTTAGTTTTAGCACCCGCAGTTTTAGCCATTGAATCTTTTTTGTTTTGGTAAGCTCTTCCCATCTGCGTTTCGCCTTAATTTTATAAATAACTGAAAAAATAATAGACCGTATTCTAAAGGTAAATGACATTAAGGGCTAGTACGGATTGGGGAACATTAATAGTTAAAAAGCCAATATAGCAATTTGAATAAAATACGTTCTAAATAAAACAGCCCGCTATTGCGGGCTGTTTAGTATTGATTTACATATTATAAGGCAATTACCAAATACGAACGCGTTCTTCTTCTGGTAAATACAACGCATCACCTGGTTTTACGTCAAATGCTTTGTACCAAGCATCGTGGTTACGTGGTGCTTGCGCTCTAAAGCGACCTGGAGCATGTGTTCCACCGCGTAACTGGTTTAACATGCTTTGCTCAGTACGTTTTTCTTTCCATACTTGTGCCCAAGCTAAAAAGAAACGTTGATCGCCGGTTACACCGTCAATTACAGGCGCTTCTTTACCATTTAGGCTTAGTTTGTATGCATGGTAAGCCATGGCTAAGCCACCCACATCACCAATGTTCTCACCTAGGCTGTTACGGCCGTTTACAAAGTTACCTTCAATAGGTTCGTATTTACTGTACTGTGCGGCTAGTTGGTCTGCTTTTGCATCAAATGCAGCGCGGTCTTCGTCTGTCCACCAGTTACGTTGAATACCGTTAGCATCAGATTTTGAACCCTGATCATCAAAACCATGGCCCATTTCGTGACCAATTACAGCGCCAATGCCACCGTAGTTAACCGCTGGATCGGCATTTGGATCAAAAAACGGAGGTTGTAATATAGCGGCTGGAAACACAATTTCGTTAAACGAGCTATTGTAGTATGCATTTACACGTTGTGGTGTCATGCCCCAACGGTTACGGTCAGTTTTTTGTAGTTCTTTTTCTACGCTTTCAGCGCGGAAAAACTCACGCATGTTTTTAACGTTACCTACTAAATCGTTTTGGCTAATAGTTAAACCATCGTAAGACTGCCATACATCTGGGTAACCAATTTTTGGAACAAATGCTGCTAACTTCGCACGTGCGTTTACCTTAGTTTCAGCGCCCATCCAATCAAGATTATCAATTCGCTCACCTAATGCTGAACGCAGATTTTCAACCAGTTCAGACATTTGTTGTTTAGATGATTCAGGAAAGTATTGATCAACGTAAATTTTACCAATAGCAAAGCCTAGCGAACTTGTTCCCGACATTGTGTTAATTGCACGTTTCCAGCGAGGGCGTGGTTCTTGCTGGCCGTTTAGTTCTTTGCCATAAAATGCAAAACGTGTATTAAAAATATCTTCAGAAAGTAAACCTGCATTACCGCTAATTGCATGGTAGGTTAAGTAGTCTTTCCAAACCGCTAAATCTTCATTGTTGATAAGCTCAATCATGGCTTTAACCGGTTCAGGCTGAGATACATTAAGTTGAGGTACTTTGTATCCTGTTTGCTCAAAATATACATCCCAGTTAAAACCAGGGTATGTAGAGGCTAAATCTTCACGTTTAATTTGATTTAACGACAGGTCGCGATTACGTCGTTTTTCGCGCGGCCAATGCCCTTGTGCTATTTTAGTTTCAAGCTCTAGTATGGCTTTTGCGCGCTCTGTTGTGTTATCAACATTGGCAAATTTTAGCATGTCGGCAATATGAGCCACGTAAGCTTCGCGAGTTTTAACAAAACGCTCAGCATCTTCTAGATAGTAAGAACGATCAGGTAAACCTAAACCACCAGCGCCTAACGACATTTCGTATTTATTTGGATCTAAACGGTTAAACCACATACCACCACCAATAGGAGTACGAAGGCCCGATAACCACGATTGCCCAAATACATAAGCTAAGTCGTCGGTTGATTCCATATTACTAATTTGATTTAACAGCGGTTGAATAGGTTTAACACCAAGTTCATTAAGTGTGTCGGTATCCATGTACGAGTTATAAAAATCAGCAACCAATTGCTCTTCAGCGTTTAGCTCTTTACGTGCAGCTATGTCTTCAATAATTTTTTTAACTCGGTCTTCACTGCGTTCTGCTAAAGCCGAAAACGCACCATAACGCGTTTTGTCTGCTGGCATATTGTAGTTGTCGTACCACGTGCCACTGGCGTACATGAAAAAGTCATCACCAGGTTTAATGGCTTCGTTACGCGCTGATAAATCAACACCAAAGCTACCTAATTCAGCTTTATTGCTAACAACTGTATTTTCTGTGCTTGCAGTTTGAACTTCACTGCTTGTAGTTTGTGGCTCTGAACAGCCTGTTATAAAAGTGGCAGCTAAAGCCGCTGCAATTAGACTCATTTTCATCGTTTATCCCCCTGGATAATGAATTTGTTAATTTTTGTTATAAAAATATCATTTTGATTGTTATGTATAAAAGACAGGCACACAATTCTTTTGAGGTGAATCACAGCCTGATCCGATAAAACCAATAAGCAACGCAAGCAACAAGCTACCAACATAAATTAATAAACAGGTTAATCTTGTTGTTGTAATGCCCACATATGTGCGTATTCACCACCCAAGGTCAGCAATTCGTTATGTTGCCCTTGTTCAACAATTTGGCCTGACTTAAGCACAATAATAGTGTGGGCATCAGTAATGGTTGATAGCCTATGCGCAATTACAATACTGGTGTGCTCGCTGGCTACTTCATGCATTGCCTTTAATATTGCTTGCTCAGCCTGAGAGTCGAGTGCCGATGTGGCCTCGTCAAATATTAAAATAGGGGATTGTTTTAAAATTGCGCGTGCAATTGCAATTCGCTGTTTTTCGCCACCGGATACTTTTAAACCGCGTTCGCCAACTCGCGTTTTATCGCCATCAGCCAACGTGTTAATAAAACCTTTTAGATGGGCCATTTCAATCGCTTTATCAATATCGGTGTCGCTTGCAGAAGGGCGGCCATAGGCAATATTTTCACGAATTGTTGTATTAAATAAAACGGTATCTTGAGGAACAATAGCAATAGCTTTACGAAGGCTATTAAGCGTGACCGAGCTAATAGCTTGGTTATCAATAGTAATGCTACCCGATGTTACATCATAAAAACGATAGAGCAGGCGCGCTAGTGAACTTTTGCCAGCACCACTTGCGCCCACAATAGCTACCTTGCTACCCGCTTTCACTTTAAAGCTAATATTATTTAAAATAGGGCGGTTTGCATTGTAGCTAAAACTGACGTTATTAAAGGCAATTTCCCCCTTTTTCACATTAAGGGTATTTGCCTGTGGAGCATTAGTGACTTGTGGCTTTTTATTAAGTAAGCCCAGCATGTTTTCTAAATCGGTAAGGGCGCGACGTATTTCACGGTACACAAACCCCAAAAAGTTAAGCGGTAAAAATAATTGGATCATATACGCGTTTATCATTACTAATTCACCAATGCTAAGTGATCCTGTCACTACCTCACTGGAGCCTAACCACATTAACGCAGTGATGGCACTGGCAATAATTAACGCTTGCCCAGAGTTTAGCGCAAAAAGAGACATTCTATTTTTTAATCGCGCAGTTTCCCAGTTTGCTAAAAAGGAGTCGTATGTGTTGGCTTCAAACTCTTCGTTGTTAAAGTACTTTACAGTCTCGTAGTTTAGCAGGCTGTCAATTGCGCGAGTATTACTGAGGTTGTCAGCCGCGTTTGATTCACGAATAAAACGGTTACGCCACTGAGTGACCGTGACAGTAAAAAATATATACACACCTACAGCAAGGAGCGTAATTAAAGCAAACCAGACAGAAAATAGCGTCCCAAAAATAATCGCGACGGTGAGGATTTCAAAAAGGGTGGGTACAATGTTAAACATTAAAAAGCGCATTAAAAAGCTGAGCCCACTGGTGCCACGTTCTATGTCACGGCTTATTCCACCAGTTTGCCTGTCTAAGTGAAAGGCAAGCTCTAGGCTATGTAAATGTTTAAATACTTTTAAACCAATATTGCGCATGGCATGTTCTGTTACACGCGAGAACACTGCATCGCGTACCTCGCCTAAAAACACGCTAGCGAAACGTAAGCTGCCGTACATAAGTAACAATAAAGCGGGAATGACCAATACTGGGTTTATTGACTTATCAACCGAGTCGATAATTTCTTTAAGTGCCCAAGGCATTAAAAGAGTGGCGCCTTTGGCACCAATAAGCGCTAAAAGCGCAATAAAAACACGCCCTTTAAACTTTGTAATGTAAGGCCACAATGTTTTAACGCTTTGTTTTAAATTCATGGCGTCTGCACGTTTTTCAACGTTTTGTCTGGAGCGCATTATTTTTCTCGATTAAATACTTAATTATTAAGCATTGTATTTTAAATAGTAGCCCTAATATACTAGTCATCCTTTATTTTAGTTTGATTTAAGTATGTTTAAATTTCGTGTTTTTATAACTGCTTTTTTGCTACTCGCTGCACTGTTTAGTGTGCAGAGTAATTCTGTGCAGGTATCACAAAATTTAAGTCCAGCTGTCAGTTCACACATTCTATTCACAGATGCTATTGATATAACTAAAACAAAGCCTACTAAAAAGTCTGCAGACGCACCTGCGCATAAAAAAACACAACACACCGATTTTGACTCACATCAACCAAGGCTTACAGCAAGTAATGCGTCACTTTTTTTGCACACAGTTCAAAGTGAGCCCGAATACGACGTTGTTTTTGAGTTTTTTGCGCAGCACCTTGTTAGGCAAATATTTTTACGCCCCCAAGCTGTAAATGCTATTCAGCCATGGTATACGCTTGTATATCATAGTAAAAAATTGCGTTTAAGTGGCTGGAAAGATGCCAACTTACTCTACAAAGCAGTAACTACCTACCACGCTTAATTTTCTTAGTTAATTTTTATTAGGTTTTAACGTTTTACGTTTAAGCCTTGAGATTAATTGTGTTTTTAATAAGTACGTTACCGGTTCTGGTAATAAGGAAACACCATGTTAAGTGTAAAAAAAGATCACAAGCCGTTTATGGCAAAATTTAAATTAAGCTATATAGCCATGCTTATTGTGCTGGTTTTATTAGCCATTAGCGCATTACCCAACTTATACCCAAATAAATCGTGGTTACATGTAAGCAATGCACCTCATAGCGAAGCTCAAGTTGTGCCAAGCACTAAAGCCTTAGTTACTTTTTTAAATAACCAAGGCTTAAAAGTTGAGCAAGGGCTCAATAATCAAACATCTATAAATATTTTGTTAAACGAGCCAACTAAAAGCGCACAAGCGCAAGCGGTTATAAAGGCGCAGTACCCAAACACGCAAGTTAAAATTGTAGAGCATGCAACCAGCCCACTTTGGCTGCAAGAGTTTGGTTTATCACCAATAAAGCTGGGTCTTGATTTAAATGGCGGTGTGTTATTTGTACTCGACGTAGATTTAGATAAAGCTGTTGATGAGCAATTAGTCAGTGTGTATCAGCAAGCTAAGTCAATTATTGTTAAGCAAAAAGCGCATGGCCTTAAAGCGCAGCAAACAGAGCATGGTTTTGAAATTAACGCGCTGCCTAATGCGGTGCAAAAACTAAAACCCATAATTGATGAGCTACAAAGTCGCTTTGCTAATTTAGCGGTTACAACAACCCATAACGGCAATGTTAAAAACGCAAAGTTTAGCTACTCAGAACAAGGGCGCAGCAACTTTGAGAAAGAAGTAATGAGTCAAACGCTCACAACGCTTCGCTCACGCATTGAAGAATTAGGCATTACCGAAGCCGTAACTCAGCGCCAAGGTAAAAACCGTATACGCATAGAGCTACCTGGCGTGCAAGACCCAACAGAGGCAAAGCGCATTATAGGCGCAACTGCATCACTTGGGTTTTATCAGTTAAAAGAAATTGGTGGGCAAACATTTAATATGCAATCGGGCGGGACCATCAAACTTGATCCTGTGCCTATTTTTACCGGCGAGCATATTAATAATGCCAACATAGGGCGCGACGATTGGGGTAAACCCCTTGTGCAACTTAGCCTAGATGGGCAAGGCGGCGATGCCATGTCAGCGTTTTCAAAAGCAAATATTGGTAAACCTATGGCAACGGTTTACTCAGAGTACTCTCAAAACGCAAACGGTGAAACCGTTAAAAAAAGTGAAGTTATAAACGTGGCTAATATTGCGCAGCATTTAAGTTCACGCTTTAGTATTACCAATATGAAAAGCCAACAAGCAGCGGCCGATTTAGCCCTGTTATTACGAGCAGGTTCGCTGACTGCGCCGGTAACTATAGTGCACGAGCAAACAATAGGGCCGAGCCTAGGTCAAGAAAATATAACTCACGGCTTGGCCGCATTGATGCTGGGAATGGGTATTACACTTGCCTTTATGGCAATGTGGTATCGCCGTTTAGGGCTTATTGCAAACGTCGCGCTGTTATTAAATTTAACGTCGCTTGTGGGGCTAATGTCGTTATTACCAGGGGTTGTGTTAACACTGCCGGGTATTGCCGGGCTTGTGCTCACTATTGGTATGGCAGTAGATACCAACGTTATTATATTTGAGCGAATAAAAGAAGAGCGTAGAAAAGGGCGCTCTGCTTATCAAGCTATTCAAGAAGGTTACAAGCAAGCCGCTAACACCATATTTGATGCCAATATAACCACCATGATCACCGCGCTTATATTGTATGGAATAGGTTACGGCCCAGTTAAAGGCTTTGCCATAACATTGGCACTTGGCTTATTAACCTCGGTATTTACTGGCGTGTACGTATCAAAAGTACTAAGCCAAACGGTATATTTAAAAATGGCTAAAAAAGCAGGAGTAAATGCACATGCTTAACACTTTTTTAAAGGGCGAGGCGGGGTCGCGTCTGCGTTTTTCAGGCATGTTTTTGAGCACCATACTTGTACTGCTATCGGTATTTACGCTTAGTCAAAAAGGGCTTAATTTTGGACTCGACTTTACCGGTGGTTACCTAACAGAATTTACCACCAGCCAAGGTGTTGAGCTAAAACACCTTGAGCAATTTATTACTAAAAATCACAATGGCGAGTTTGAACTAACCGCACAAGGTAATAATCACTTTCAGCTACGCGAAGCGCCCAGCGGTTCAACAGCAAACAGCAATGATTGGCAAAGCGCCATTACACAAAATGCAGACATTAACGCCGAGGTTTTATCATCAGCGTATATTGGCTCGCAAGTGGGTGATGAACTGTTTGAGCAAGGTTGTTTAGCGCTATTTTCAGCTATGGTTGCAGTAATGCTTTATTTAGCGGTACGGTTTGAATGGCGTTTAGCTGTTGGCTCTGTGGTTGCGCTAGTGCATGATTTATTACTGGTACTGGGGCTATTTTCGCTATTAAGTATTGAGTTCAATTTAACCGTACTTGCCAGCTTACTCGCCATTATAGGTTATTCACTTAACGATTCTATAATAGTAGGTGATAGAGTACGCGAGCTTTTACGTGTTAAATCTAATAATGCGCTTAGCCCGGCAAGTATTATTAACAACGCCATAAAAAGTACCTTAACGCGTACGCTTATTACATCGGGCACCACGCTTGCTACAGTTGCAAGTGTTTGGCTCCTCGCGGGTGCGCCATTACAAGGCTTTGCCATTGCGCTATTTACCGGCATTGTAGTAGGTACGTTCTCATCTATTTGTATTGCCGCCACGTTACCCGAGCTTTTAGGGTTAAGTGCTAAAAATTACGAAGAGAAACAAGATGCAGAAACGCAAGCGTTGCTCGATATGCCTTAGCAATAAATACTTTTAAAATCTGCATTAAAATACAGGCGCTTAAAATAATGGTTTTAAGCGCCTTATAACGTTAAAATTAATCACATAGTTTACCGTATTGGTTATTAGCGCCTTTCATGAATAAATCCCACGTAATAGAACACCTTAAATTTGCACTAGAAGCACAGTTAAACAGTGCAAAACAAGCAGCAAAAGCTGCGCACGACGCCGCAACTCACGAAGAAAGCGTTGCAGAAACGCAGTACGATACCCTAGGACTCGAGGCTGCTTATTTAGCACAAGGGCAAGCTGAGCGTGTAAACGATTGCTACAAAAGCATTAAACAATTTGAAGCCATTTTTAAAGAGCCAACTCACAATAAAGTGAATATAAGCTCACTCGTTTGTTTGGAAGATGAAAGCGCCTTACAAAAATGGTTTTATTTAGGCCCAGCCGCAGGCGGTTTAACGGTTGAAGTTAAAGGGCAAACTATTCAAGTTGTTACACCCGAAGCACCACTGGGTAAACAACTTTTAGGCAAACAGCTTGATGATGAAGTAAGCCTAAGCATTGCAGGCAAAAACCATGAATATGAAGTGGTAGAAATTTTATAAAGCATTAGTTTTATATATAGGTTGGAGAAGCGAAGCGCCATCTGACAAAGCCAATTTGCCGAATAACATTATTAGAAGTCGTTTTGGTGTATTTTACCAACAGAGATTTTATAACATAAGTAATTACCTGTTTACATTAGGGTTAGTTGGTGGAATTATTGAGCGATATAATATGCGCCGTTTTGGTGTGGTATAAATCATTAAAATGGGTTCAATAAGTTGTTATAACTACAAGGATGCTTCAGTGTTAAAAACTTATGAAAAACGACTAATTGCAGCTGATATGTTAGAGGAAGCAATTTTGAAATTCAAAGTTGCTCAATCTGACTTAGATTATATTCAATGTATTTTGCTAGCAGGGGCTTCTACTGGAATCATATCGCCGCTTTTGTCTGAAGCGGACAAAAAAACTTCGCATGAAAAGTCAGCTGAAGCAGTTATCAAGATACGAGAGTATTCACTTGGGCGTAAGCTAAATGAATCAGAGAAAAAGCAGGTATTCAGTGGTGCTCAAAAGTTTAACAAACAAGCATATAATTCCCTTAAGCATGCAGGTAACGGCAAAAAGTTGGCTGCTTCTGATGATTTAGCAATAGAAGCAGATTTTCGTGAAGAGGCTGAAGAGTTACTTTGGGCAGCGATTGAAGACTTTAAAAGCTTGACTATTTCACCAGGGTATTTGATAGATAATGGTAAAAATGAATTTAGATTATTAATTGGTCAAAGTGACCCTTTAGGCACCATTCCTGAAATGTACTGTCGCCCAAGAAGTACGGAGTAATGTAGTATTACAAAGTCGTAAACGCGGACAAATAACAGTTGGCTTTGTCCGTACCTGACAAGTTTTAGCCAAATATTATAAGCCAGTTACAACGGCGTTTTAGGTTGATATATGAAACACCGAACATTTAAAGTTTGTGGGAGTAGTGAATGTGGGAACTTCGATTCTTTTCCTCTATCTCAATTCGTTTGCTCAGAATGTGGTCGGCACCTTAATTCTCAGCGAGAAGTTGATGAGCGAAATTCTGTTACGATTTGGATTATGGGCAACCGCTTCAAGGTCTTCTTTACTCTGCTTCTTATACCTATTTTGATTGTGCTTACGTTGAATCTAATGGAAATGCTACCAGTGAAATTTTCTCTGGGAATCTTAACCTTGCATATTTTCGCTCAAATCAGCATGAGCGCTAGGCTATATCCTTTTTTTGTAAAAAAGAACTACGAGTACAAGACAGATTCTAAAGGTCACATTTTTTTAGGTTGTTTGTTTACGCCAGTTATTGTGTTTGTCACCCTAGTTTGCATAAACATAATTAATTAGACACTCACATAAACTTTGAAATTAAGATAGGTGTCAGCCTAAATAAATAGTTTGAGCGAACCAATTTTCGCTACGTTTCAAATGCCTGCAGAGCTTGGCAATAGTAAACAAGGAAGTACTTTGATTCATAGATTTTTATCAATATCCGCAATGCTCTTTTTATTATCAGCTTGCACTACAGGAAAGCTTTATTACACGAAGGCTTCTGGCGAACGTGTTTTAGGGTGTGATGTGGAGTTTGTTGGCTTACCAAGCGTTGACAAGTTTGCGGTTGAATATGCACTTAGCCTCTGCGCGAAAAGCTCTGTTAAAAAAGGGTATTCCATAGATAAAGAAAAGGAATACCTACTTACCCTAGAACTTCAAATTCCAGAGTCAAAATGTGGTGAATCATGGAACCATAAGTCGGCAAAAGAGCAGTACAAAACTGGCAAACTGTCAAAGAAGGAATATGGCTATATTGTTGCTCACATAGACCTGGGTTTAGCGGTTGTTAACGAATGCTCACCAATAACTAAATAAAAATCAATCATTTCGATCGTTTTGGCGAGGCATGCAGGATGCCTTCGCCCTTTATCCGACCTACTAGTTAGCTTTTTTCACAAACTTCGCTGTTACCATCATTTCGCCAATGCCGTCAACTTTGCAATCTAGCTCGTGATCTTTTTTATCAAGCACACGCCTAACGACTGCTTTTGTGCCAATTTTAATCACTTGTGAGCTGCCTTTTATTTTTAAATCTTTGGCTACGGTTACTTTATCGCCATCACTAAGTAGAGTGCCATTGGCATCTTTAACTAAAATTGCGTCTTCATCGCTTGTGTTATTTGGGTTCCATTCATAGGCGCATTCAGGGCAAATAAGCAGTTGCTGGTCTTCGTAAACATATTCCGATTGGCACTGTGGGCAGGCAGGATGTGACATTTTTAACGCTCATAAAATATTAATTTTGCGTATTTTAATCTGCATTAATTGGAAAATATAGTTAATCAATATTTTTTATCTTTACGCTAAAAATATCTCGTTTGTGTGGTTTTTAAAAAGGGCATATAAAGCAGATGTCGCTTAAGCAATTTAAGCGCTAACACTTACAGTAGGTATTTGTTAAAGCACCCATCGGATTAAGTGATACGCGCAATGCACACTTAGTACGATGGGTGTTTCTATTTATAATGCTGAGTTTTTACTCTTTTTTATTTCTGGCTTAACTAGGAAAAGTCGTGTTTAAAACCTTAATAGTGGTTGATAACAACGAGCAAACACTTGCTCAATCGTTCGACAATGTGATTACGTTTAATAGTTACTTACGTGATTACCCAAAACATAATGAACCTAAAACCCGCATTATTAATTTATGCGACTCAAGCCAATACTTGAGTAAGGGTTACTATTGCTCGTTGCTTGCTGAAGCCCGCAAACACCAAGTATTACCAAGTCTAAAAACAATAAACGCGCTTCGAGGCGGCCACGCACCTATGTTAAATGTGGGTCAAATTGATGGCGAAATTTACTTTGGTAATGCGCTAAACGAATTACAAAGTAAAGCGGCTAAGTCGGTATTTAAACAATACCCAGCGCCTATTTTATATGTAGATGAGCAAGGTTTGTTACAGCAAGGTTCGCTTAGCTCTTTAAACGAGGAGCAATATAGCAATTTTGTAGCAAAACTAAATACGTTTACCCAAACACAATGGCGCATTGGCAATGTGCAGCGCCGTTTTAGATGGGATATGGCAATACTTGTTGATCATAACGAAAAAGTACCACCGAGTGATAAAGACGCCATTGCCCGTTTTATAAAAGCAGCGGCTAAACATGGTATTAATGCGCAAGCACTCAGTTTTGATGAAATAGACAACATTGCTCAGTTTGATGCGTTATTTATTCGCCAAACTACAGCGATTGATCACCCAACTTATCGCCTTGCAAGTAAAGCGCAAAGCCTTGGCTTAGTAGTTATTGACGATGCTGAATCTATTTTACGTTGTTGTAATAAAGTGTATTTACACGATGCGTTTAATTATCAAAAAGTGCCCAGTTTAAAAACGGTTGTAGTGGCTGATCAAGCAGCGCAAACGCTTGAGCAATTAGAAGAGGCCTTTACCTATCCGCTGGTTTTAAAAATGCCTGAAGGGTCTTTCTCAAAAGGGGTGTTTAAAGTTGCAAACCGCAGTGAGCTTGAAGCTAAATTAACTGAGCTGTTTGAATATAGCGCATTGATACTTGCACAAGAATACATGTACACAGAATACGATTGGCGAGTAGGTGTATTAAATGGCCGCGCTATATATGCGTGTCGTTATTTAATGGCGCGCAACCATTGGCAAATTTATAATCACGACGCTAAACGGTTTTTCTCGGGTGGCTTTGAAACGCTACCTACCTTTGAGTTACCAAAAGCCGTGTTAGATGCGGCTTTAAAAGCATGTAAAACAGTGGGTAAAGGCTTATATGGCGTAGATGTTAAAGAGCATCAGGGCAAAGCATATGTGCTTGAAGTAAATGATAATCCAAGCATTGATCACAAAGTAGAAGACGGATATTTGGGCGACGAGCTATACATGATCATTATGGATGAATTTAAACAACGCCTAGAAGCACGAGGCCGTGGCTAATACATGAGCAACCTTGTTATTCGAAAAGCACTTAGCAGTGATTTAAACGCACTAATAGACGTTGAAAACGCCTGCTTTAATAACGATAAATTGAGCCCGCGTAGTTTAAAGCGTTGGTTAAGTGCTAAGCACGGTATTTTACTAATTGCAGAAAATGGCGAGCAAGTATGCGGCTATGGGCTTGTGTGGTGCCATAAAGGCACACGTTTGGCGCGTTTATATTCGCTTGCTGTAAAACCCACAATGCAAGGTAAGGGCATTGCAAAAGCACTGCTTACAAGCCTTGAAAAAGAAACGTGTGAGCGCGGGCGACTTTACTTACGATTAGAAGTGGCCGTAAATAACGAAAGTGCGATTGGGCTTTATAAAAGTTTGGGTTACAGAGTGTTTGGCCAATACAGCGATTATTATGACGATCACAGTGATGCACTGCGCATGCAAAAAAATATTCGCCAAACGAGTGAGCTTAAATTAGCGCGATTAACGCCGTGGTATCAGCAAACTACCGAGTTTACCTGTGGGCCTGCAGCGTTATTAATGGCAATGGGGGCACTTAAGCCAACAACCGAGCTTAGCCAATCACACGAGTTGGCACTTTGGCGTGAAGGCACCACCATTTTTATGACCTCGGGCCATGGTGGTTGCCATCCGTTTGGTTTAGCACTTGCGGCTAATAGACGCGGTTTTAAAAGCGAGGTAATGGTAAATACCACAGAGCCGTTGTTTTTAGATGGCGTACGCAATGAGAACAAAAAAGTGGTACTTACAACAGTACACCAACAATTTGTGGATGGTATGGCGCAAGCAAATATACCGCTTGTGCATAAAGATGTTGAGCTTGAGCATATTGAACAGTGGTTAAGTCAAGGCTTTAGTGTGCTGTTATTAATTAGCACATACAGTTTTGATGGTAAAAAATCACCTCATTGGGTTTGCGTTACCCACCTTGATGAGCACTGCGTGTATGTTCACGACCCATTTTGCGAGCCAGAAAGTGACAAACAACTTGCTATAGATTGCCAGTACGTACCTATAGCGCGCAGTGATTTTAGTAAAATGTCAGCATTTGGTGGCCAACGGCTAAGAACCGCAGTGGCCATTGCTAATAATTAATAGGTTTTAAGTAAAGAGTGACTTTTTTAGATTTAATTGATGTAACCCCTTATTCGTGGGCAGCCATTGGCACCGCCGCTTTTTGCGGTGCCATAATTGGTATAGAGCGCCAGTTACGCGGTAAACCTGTAGGTATTCGTACCTCAGCTTTAATAACGCTGGGCACGTATTTGTTTTTATCGACCGCGTTTAACTTACAAGGGGATGTAATTGATCATTCGCGTGTTGTTGGGCAAATAATTACAGGCATTGGTTTTTTAGGCGCTGGGGTCATGCTTGCAAAAGACGGCGCCGTAGTTGGGGTTACCTCAGCTGCAACCATTTGGGTGCTTGCCTCAATTGGCGTAATGATAGCTACCGACAATTTAGGCGCTGCTATTAAACTTTCAGTGCTGGTGGTTGGTATTTTATATGGTGTTGATGTACTTGAGGCTAAATTTAAAAGTTTAAGTAAAGGCGTACACGCTAAAGTAAAAAACTATCAAAAGCGTTACTACCGAAAAGATTTTAACGACACAGATCGCCACTAATTAAGTGGCGTTGTGTATTAACCAAATAATTTTCTTCTTACTACTTTTCTGTACTCGCTTGGTGTTTGGCTCAGTACTTTTTTAAACACGCGGGTTAAATGGCCTTGGTCGTTATAGCCGACCTCAAGTGCCACTTCTTGAATCGTTAAATTAGATGAAGCTAATAACTCTTTAGCGCCTTCTACCCGCAATTGTTGCCAATATTCTATTGGACTTTGATTAGTTGCAAGCTTAAAACGGCGGGTAAAGGTGCGATAACTCAAACTAAATTGTGCAGCGACTTCTTGCAGGTTTAACTCGCTGGTTAAATTAGTTTTAAGCCAAAACTGAATTTGCGCTATGAGTTCATCTGGGTGGCGGTCAACCGCGCCTTCAAGGTAGCGCTGATCTTCGTAAGGCTTTCGTACTTCATGCGAAAAGTTACGCTCTACATGTTGCGCAGCAGCTTTGCCATAGTATTGGCTAATAATATGTACAATCACATCGGCAAGGGCATTTAAGCTTGCTACCGTATACATGCGCTCAGACTGGGTTATAAAAAAGTCGGGCTTTAGGCTTACCAATGGGTAGTCGTGGCTAAATTGTTTTGCATAATGCCAATGGGTTGTTGCAGGGTGCCCATTAAGTAAACCCGCTTCTGCAACTAGGCAATTACCCGTTCCTACACCAATTATATGACTGCCGGTTTCAAAGCTTTCTTGCAGCCATTCAACCACTTCTTTATTAGTACGAACAACTGGGCGAGGGTTTCGCCATATACCGGGTACTATAATTAAATCGTTATACGGTGCGTTGACTGTAGTGAAATCGGGGACTATAGCAAGACCAGTACGGTTTTGTATTGGCTCATTATTTTTAGCAATTAAATTTATACTAAGCGGTCTAAAATCAGCTTGGTTTAAATGGCCTTTTGCATAGGCTTCGCCCGCTCTAAGCATTTCAATGGGGAGCGTTAAACTGGTAATAAGTAAGTGTGGGTACACAGTGATTGCAATGTTTAGCGCGGGGTTAAGCGATTTTTTATTCATTTCAATGCTCCGACCAGTACTTTTTGGCCTTTAATGCTGAATATTTGGCTATTAAAGCACAAATGGTTATTGTTAATCCATTTAAACTGTTTGCTTCTCCAGTAACACGCATTAAAGGTTAATTATGACAGCATTACCCGTAATAGTAGGCATGGGCGGTATAAACGCCGCAGGCCGTACTTCTTTTCATCAAGGTTACCGCCGTATCGTGTTAGATGCATTAAACGCACAAGATCGTAGTGAAACATTTTTAGGCCTCGCCACATTAATGAACTTGGTACGCGTTGTTGATGGTAACCTTCAAGATTCAAATGGTAATAATGTTGAGCAAAGCGACATAGAAGCACGCTTTGGTGAGCAAATTATTACTGGCACACTTATTCGTAAAATTGAAAAAGAACATTTTGACGCAGATGCCACGCCTTGGCAGCAAAAAATGACCTTAAAGACATCTGATGAAAACGCGATTGTATTTGAAACTCGCGCACGCGATTTACCAAGTCCAGTACCTGCCAGTTGGAAAGTACAAGAGCTTGACGGCAAAAAAGTAAAAGTAACAATAGCCGCAGAGCTAGACGTAAAGCTTGATTCTACACGTGACAACCCAATTAAATCGGCGGGGCAGTTTCCTACCGGGTTTGATCCATCAATTATGTATAACAGCCGTTATCAGCCTCGCGGTTTGCAAGCCACCATATTTGCTGCAAACGATGCGATTAAATCGACTGGCCTTGACTGGCAACGAATAATGAATAGCGTAGAGCCAGATAAAATTGGCACCTATTCAGCCTCTGTTATTGGGCAAATGGACGACAAAGGATTAGGTGGCTTAGTTAAAGCGCGTCAGCAGGGCGATCGCGTTAGTACTAAGCAATTAGCACTGGGTTTAAACACCATGTCGACTGATTTTATAAACGCGTACGTTACAGGAAATGTAGGTACTACGTTTTCTACCTCGGGGGCATGTGCGACTTTTTTATATAACTTACGCGCGGCAGTAAACGATATTCAAGCTGGGCGTACCCGAGTTGCAGTTGTTGCAAGTGTTGAATGTGCTATAACGCCAGAAGTAGTCGAAGGGTTTGGTAATATGAGCGCCCTTGCTAATGTTGAAGGCCTGCGCCGTTTAGATAATTTAAGCAGTGAACAAGAGCCCGATTACCGTAAAAGTAGCCGCCCATTCGGTGAAAACTGTGGTTTTACATTAGGTGAAGGTGCACAAGTGGCTATTTTAATGGATGATGCATTAGCCCTAGAGCTTGGTGCAGATATTATGGGCTCAGTACCGGATGTATTTGTAAATGCTGATGGCATTAAAAAATCAATCACCTCACCGGGCCCAGGTAATTACATTACCATGGCTAAATCTGCGGCATTGGCAAAAAGCTTATTAGGTAATGACGCGCTACAAAACCGCAGCTTTATTTTAGCGCACGGTTCAAGTACGCCGCAAAACAGGGTAACAGAATCACTTATTTATCACAAAGTAGCGCAAACCTTTGCTATTGATAACTGGAAAGTAACGGCGCCAAAAGCTTATGTAGGGCATACAATTGCACCTGCCAGTGGCGATCAATTAGCGATTGCGCTGGGTGTATTTAGCCAAAATATTATGCCGGGTATTACTACCATAGATAAAGTTGCTGACGATGTTTATGCAGATCACTTAGATATACGTAACAGCCACTACGATTGCGGCGATATGGACATAGCCTTTATAAATTCAAAAGGCTTTGGCGGTAATAACGCCACTGCGACTGTACTTAGCGCTAAAGTAACGATGCAAATGCTTGCTAAGCGCCACGGTGATGAGGTTATGAGTAATTACGCTGATAAGCATATATCTGTTGTTGCGGCGCAAAATACCTATAGAGCACAAGCAAATCTTGGCAAGTACGAATTAGTATACCGTTTTGGCGATGGCGCCATTGACGATAACGATATTGTAATTGGCGAAGACGGAATAGAGCTTCCTGGTTTTGATAAAGCAATTTCGTTTAATACAACCCACTCCTATCAAGATATGTTTTAAGCACACATACTTGAAACCCAAGGCGCTTAATAAAGCGCCTTTTTTATATTTATGAGTTTATTAGTCTATAGTTAAATTTTGGTTAGTTATAAATATAAGCTTGCATCTTTTTATAATGTTTGTTTCTATAATAGCTACTTTGCGTTCTAGGATGGATAATCAAATGAAAAAACTCTCTATAGCTCTTTCTATATTACCTGCGTTAACTTGTGTGCCAGTAATGGCAGATTTTGTGCCAGCTGAAGTTGTTAAGGACAACTACAATAAACAAACAAATACATCTTCTCGTGTGTCACGCTTTGAAGGCTTAAATTTAAGTAGTTATGTTGTGAATGAAAGTGGTCAGGTTAGTGATATTGAAATTGTTGCATCTATCGGGCAAGACAAATATAAAAGAGAAGTTGTTGAGTATGTGTCAAAACTAAATTACAAGAGTGCTCAGGTCGATGGTAAAGCTGTGCCTAGTGCAAAGCTTATTACAGTGACTTCTCAAAACCTGCACTTGGGGTACACTAACGACAAAGCAACGCATGGCTTTTTTAATGATTATGAAACGGCAAGTAATCTAATTAATGAAAAAAAATTAGACGAAGCGCAAATTAAAATAATAGAGCTAGAACGCGACCATGCTAAAAATACTGTTGAAATAGTATTACTTTCATGGCTAAAAAGTCAGCATAGCTACTTTACCCAAGATTGGATTGGCTTTGATAAACACATTAATAATGCATTTTTATTTAGAGATAATTTACCTGATCAGATCAAAGTGCGAGTGGTGAAAAATGCTTTGCAATGGTTTATATCTAAACAGGACTACGTGCGTGCTTATGATGCAATTGATGCCCTAGGAAATATTAAAGCCTTTGTTTTTACAGATGAAAACAAGCAGCAGTTGCTAGCTCAAGTTAATGATATTTATAAAAACTCAGGTGATATAAACCAGCAGATAATGATTGAAAAAGCACAAGCCGTTATGCCTTTATTGTCTAAAAGTGAGGTTGTGCTTGAGTCAACAATGCCACTTAGCAAGGTTCAACTGCGCTGTGAAAATAAAGTGGTAAATTACAACACAAGCGCTATTGATAAAATTGTCATTTCTAAAGATGATTTACGTTGCGGGTTATTAATTAAAAGTGCGCAAGCACAAACAGTAACGCTAAAACAAAGTGGTAATGCTTTTTTGTAAAGACCAAAAAATATTTTTATTTAAAACCCCATATATAACGATGGGGTTTTTACTTTTAAGCTATATTACTTCAATTTTTTTACATACCTGAGCGTTATAAAGTTAATAATAGCTAGCAAAATGGCTACTTCATATCGGTTATTTGCTACAGCAATACCAATTAATCCCATATTCCATATGCTCGCTGCTGTCGCAGTACCTGATGTTGACTGGTTATTTTTCAAAATTGCACCACCGCCTATAAATCCGATCCCGGTTATAATTCCTTGTAACATTTTAGATTGTGCTTCAGATGAGTCTAGTACCGACATGGCTATAAGTGCATACCCACACGATGCAACTGCAACTAACGGAAATGTTCTTAGTCCAGCGCCGTCTTTACTTCGCTCTCTATCGTAGGCCATTGGCAAGGCTAGGGCGTAGGCAATACCTAAATGAATTAAGTTATCTAAGATTTCATTCCACTGTAAATCAAATTCCATTGCGATTCTCAATTAAAAAACTTAACTTACAAAAGCAATTGCTGCGCCAAATATAAAAACATTTAAAATCAATGTGTTGTTTTTTATTCCAGGTTAATTGAGAGCATATTTAGTAAAATGTACACATTGGTTTATCACTTTTACTTAATGTGTTTATAGGTGTGTTTAAATTGGTTTTACAACTTTTTACAGTCTTAATTTTGTAAACGTATAGTATAAATACATGTTTTTAGAGGAGGGGATTATGAAGCTATTACTAACACTATTAATAAGTGTGTACTTAAGTGGTTGCACGGTGGCTGGAGCGGTAATAGATGGTCATGCTCAAAACAATAATACATTAAATCAAAATATGAATAGCAAAGCTCGTTCAGATCCTTACAAAGATCCATTCAAACCCATTCCAAAAGATAGAGAAGGATTTTCTTTTACAAAATTAGGTTTAAAAATTGATTCTGCATTAGTCGACTTTGTCAGTGTGGAGAGTAATCAACAACGTCAAGTGTGTAGGAAGGTGAGTAAAAGTTTAAAAGAGTGTGTAGAACTAGATAAGCCAGAACTACACACTAACGAGGCTACGCAGTTAAAAACTGACTATGAAATAATAAGTGTTGGTCAATAAAGCTACTGATGAAAAAGTAACTATGATCGTAACCTTCTTGTATTTCCAGCGTTAACGGGTAACCCTTATCGTGAGCGATGGCCACTAGGTTTTGTGGTTTAAGTTGCTCTTCTAAAAAGCCATCGGCATCACCTTGCGATACTAGCATTGGTAGGTAATCGTCCTGCTTTGCTAGTTTCATGAGTTCGCACGTGTCGTACTGTGTCCAAAGCGATTTATCATTGCCTAAATAACCGTTAAACGCTTTTGTGCCCCATGGGCAATTGATTGGGTTAACTATTGGGCTAAACGCAGAGGCACTTACATAGGCTTGTGGGTTTTTAAGAGCAACCATCAAAGCACCGTGCCCACCCATAGAATGACCACTAATAGCTTTGGTACTTGTTACCGGAAAATGCTGTTCAATAAGTGCTGGTAGCTCATCAACGACATAGTCGTACATATTAAAATGTGTATTGTAGGGTGCTTGGGTTGCATTAACATAAAAACCAGCACCTTGCCCAAAGTCATAACTATCTTCATTGGGTACGTTATCGCCACGCGGGCTTGTATCGGGTGCCACTATTGCAATACCCAGCTCGGCAGCTTTTTTAAACGCGCCCGCTTTTTGCATAAAGTTTTCGTCGGTACAGGTTAAACCCGATAGCCAATAAAGCACAGGGACTTTGTTTGTTTCACTTGCACCAGGTGGTAAAAATACCGCAAAACGCATAGTACAATGGGTACTTGTTGCAGTGTGGGTGTATTGCTTATGCCAACCACCGGCTACTTTTGTACTTGAGATATTCTCTAACATAATAATCCTTAAAAGCCGTAAAAGTTCAAGTAATACGGCTTTTTATCAAGTCGTTTACTAAGTGCTTATTAGTAATGAATTACAGTACGAATACTCTTGCCTTCGTGCATTAAATCAAACGCGTCGTTAATTTCTTCAAGGCTCATTGTATGAGTAATAAAGTCGTTTAGTGCAAATTCGCCTGCCATGTAGCGCTCAACTATTTCAGGAAGTTGCGAGCGGCCTTTTACGCCACCAAATGCACTACCACGCCATACACGACCAGTAACAAGCTGGAAAGGACGAGTTGAAATTTCTTGGCCAGCACCGGCTACACCAATAATTACCGATTCCCCCCAACCTTTATGACAACACTCAAGGGCCGACCGCATTACATCAACATTACCAATACATTCAAATGAGTAATCAACGCCACCGTCAGTCATTTCAACGATCACTTCTTGAATTGGCTTGTCGAAATCTTTAGGGTTGATTAAATCGGTTGCGCCAAGCTTCGTCGCAAGATCAAATTTACTTGTGTTAATGTCTACACCTATAATACGACTAGCACCTGCCATTTTTGCACCAATAATGGCGGATAAACCAATGCCACCTAGGCCAAAAATAGCGACAGTGTCACCTTCTTTAACTTTGGCTGTATTAGTTACAGCACCCATTCCGGTTGTTACACCACACCCTAATAAACAAATTTCTTCCAAAGAGGCTTCTTTGTTTACTTTGGCTAATGAAATTTCTGGAAGTACTGTGTACTCAGAAAATGTAGACGTACCCATGTAGTGGTAAATTGGTTGGCCGTCTTTAAAAAAACGTGTTGTGCCATCTGGCATTAGGCCTTTACCTTGTGTTTCGCGAACTGCTGAGCAAAGGTTAGTTTTGCCTGATGTACACATTTTACACTCACCACATTCAGCGGTATAAAGTGGAATTACATGATCCCCCACTTCAACACTTGTTACACCTTCGCCAACGGCATAAACAACGCCTGCGCCTTCGTGGCCTAAAATAGCTGGGAATATACCTTCTGGATCTTCACCTGATAACGTAAATGCATCGGTATGACAAACACCAGTAGCAGTAATTTTTACCATTACTTCGCCTTTTTTAGGCATCATTACATCAACTTCTTCAACGCTTAAAGGTTGGTTAGGGCCCCAAGCAATCGCCGCTTTTGATTTAATAAAATCAGACATGTGTTTATCCTTAGTAGTGTTATTTAATATCAATTGTAGACCCATTTTGTTTGGGTGATGGGACTATTGTATTTGTTTCTCATATAATGATAATCTCTTATTTATTAAAACACTTTTACAGTATGGTAATAATGGCGCGTTGGGATGGGATTGACGAATTTATAGCAGTCGGTGAGGAAGGAAGCTTTACTGCTGCAGCTAGGATATTGGGCCTTTCGGTTGCGCATATTAGTCGTCATGTAACGGCCCTTGAGCAACGTTTAAATACCCAGCTTTTAACGCGCACCACACGAAAAGTTGTTCTTACCAAAGAAGGTGAGGTATTTTTACATCAAATAAAGCACTTACAGCATGCAATGGACGATGCTACGCAGGGCCTAGCATCACATCAAACAACCCCTAAAGGAAAAATTAAACTAACAGCCCCGGTAATGTTCGGCGAAATCTTTATTATGCCTATTGTGCACAATTTTATGCACGATCACCCTGATGTTGAAGTTATTGCAAACCTAAGTAACGAACAAGAAGATTTACTAGATGGAGGGTTTGATTTAGCAATACGATTAGGGCATTTAAAAGATTCAAGCTTAAAAGCACGAAAATTAAGTGCTCGGCGCTTTATAATGTGTGCATCGCCTTCGTATTTGAGGCGCTTTGGTGAGCCACATACGTTGGGGGAATTAAATAATCACCAGTGCTTAATAGGCAACAGCAGATATTGGCGTGTAAACGAAAATGAGCGTGAAAAACACATTAAAATTGCTGGCAGATTACATTGCAACAGTGGTTGGGCACTTGTTGATGGCGCTAAAAAAGGCTTAGGTATTGTGCAACTTCCTGATTACTACATAGATAATGAGCTTAATAGTGGTGAGTTAGTGCCTATTTTAACGTCTTACCAACCCAAGCAAGAAGGTGTGTGGGGCGTGTATCCGCCGCGCCAGTTTGTAGCTACCAATGTACGTGTATTACTCGACTATTTAGTTGCTGCCCTTAAAGCGTAAATTGCGCTAAAAAGACTGCTGAAAAATCAGCCAAGTCTCAGATTTATAATTTATTTCTTACATTTTTGGTCATATTCAATTGTGCTAACTTCGTGCTACTATAGCCGCACACTTTTAGCATAAATGTTTTAAATAATATGTTTCAACCGGTTAGTTTATTTATAGGACTTAGATACAGCCGCTCCTCTAAAGGGAACGCGTTTATATCGTTTATTTCGTTTTTTTCTATTGCCGGTATTGCTATTGGTTTAATGGCTTTATTTACTGTAAGCAGTGTAATGAACGGCTTTGAGCACAGTTTAAAAACCAATATGTTAGGTCTCATTCCTCATATTGAAGTTGAATCTGGAAACCATAAACCAGATGAAATGTCGGCTCTTAAATCAAATTTAGCTAAATCTCCTTACGTGGAACACGTTAATTTATATCGCCATGGCGAAGCTATTTTACAAACCAATAAAGATCTTCACGGCGTATTGCTGCAAGGATTATATGACAATAACGGTACGTTATACAAAGTGACTGACAAAATAGTGCAAGGTAATTGGCAAACAGTACTAAATACAAACTATAACATTGCTATAAGTCGCTATTTAAGTCGAAAACTGGGCATTGGTTTAGGTGATAAACTGCGTGTGATCATGCCAAATGCATCTACTTACACGCCTTTGGGCCGTGTGCCTAGTCAGCGTTTATTTAAAGTTGCAGCAATATACGAAACGGGCTCTGAAATAGACATGGCACTTGCTTTTACAAGCGGAGCATCGCTTCAGCGTGTTTTAAAGTTAAATAAAAATGTTGCCCCAAATTTAAGCGTGTCACTTTATGAACCCTTTGAATTGGACGAATTTACAGACACGAGCCAACTTATTTTAAAGGGTTACAACTATTCAGACTGGCGAAGCAGCCAAGGTACTTTATTTGCGGCAGTAGCAATGGAGAAGCGGATCATGTCAATGCTACTTGCACTTATTGTGCTGGTGGCTGTATTTAATATTGTATCAGCCTTAACAATGATGGTGAGTGAAAAACAAGGGGAAGTTGCGATACTGCAAACCCTTGGCCTCACCCCATCGCAAGTGCAAAAAGTATTTATGGTTCAAGGGCTTTACAATGGCGTTATTGGAACATTAATTGGGGCTTTTGTGGGTGTACTACTGAGTTTATACATTAATGAACTACTTGAGTTAGTTGGCTTGAATCTACTTGCTGGCATTGAATTACCTGTGAAATTTGATGTGATTAGTTTAGCAATAATCGCGCTTGCCAGTATTGCTATGAGCTTTTTAGCTACCTTATATCCTGCGCGCAAAGCCGCAAAAGTTAAACCAGCAGAGGTGTTGCGTTATGAATGATTTAGTAATTAGTTGTGAAAATTTAAGCAAAGTATACCAAGACGGTAATAACCAAGTCGAAGTGTTAAAAGGCGTTGACTTATCGCTTCAACAAGGTGAAATGCTCGCTATTGTAGGTAGCTCTGGCTCGGGTAAAAGTACGCTTTTGCATATACTCGGTACACTTGATACTGCCACGGCAGGTATTGCTAAAATCAAAAGTCAAGAAGTGGCTAAGTTATCTCGCACTGAACAAGCAGCATTTAGAAATCAAAACTTAGGGTTTATTTATCAGTTTCACCATTTATTGATGGAATTTAGTGCTGTTGAAAATGTAGCAATACCACTATTAATAAAAGGTTTAACTGCAAAAGAAGCCAAAATACAGGCGCTCGACATGCTCGAAAAAGTTGGCCTTGCACATCGAAGTGATCACAAACCTTCTGCACTTTCAGGAGGAGAACGTCAACGAGTTGCTATTGCCCGTGCTTTGGTAACCAAACCTGCGTTGGTTCTTGCTGATGAGCCAACAGGTAATTTAGACAAGCAAAATGCGATTAAAATTTATGATTTAATAAATGAACTAAACCAAAGTTTAAACACGAGCTTTGTAGTGGTAACTCACGATTTAGAGCTTGCTGATAAGCTAGGTAAAATAGCTTACTTAGATGACGGTAAACTATCGGTAAAAGAGTCAAAATATGTTGCTTAGTGCATTTTTAAGTAAACGGTTTAGAGCATATTCTGGCCATAAAGATGAAAAAAACGGGTTTGTTAGTTTTATAGCTAAGGCTTCTACTATCGGTATTTTATTGGGGGTAGCTGTATTAATTGTTGCACTTTCAGTAATTAATGGTTTTGAGCAACAATTAGTCCATCGTTTATTAAGCGTAGTACCACAGGTTGAATATGTAGCGCCAAGCCGTCCTATTGCTAACTGGCAACAAAAAATAGCTAATTTAGAAAGTCAGCCACATGTCACTGGGGCTGCTCCATTTGTAGCGGTTAATGGTATGGCACAGTATAAAAGCCAATTAAAAGCGGTTGAAATACGTGGTGTTAGCCCTTTGTATGAGGGTAAGGTTTCTGCAGTGAATCAGTTTGTAACAGGCAAGTTGGTGAGCCAACTATCTACTGAAGAGGTTATTTTAGGCCAGCAAATAGTAAAGCAACTTAATGCAAAAGTGGGTGATAATATCACTTTGCTAATACCTCAAGTTGGGCAAACGGGAGGTCAGTTATTAGCACCTAAACGCGTTACGTTGAGCCTTGCTGGTGTTATTGAAATGGGTGGCCCCATTGATAGCACGGCTGCGTTTATACATTTGACAAAAGCACAGCAAACACTTGGCTTCGACGAAGCCCAAGTAACAGGTTTAAGATTAAGTGTTGATGACGTGTTCTCGGCGCATCAAATAGCGCTTAATGTAGGGCAAACCATTAGCGATTATGTCTATATTTCTAGTTGGTTTAGAACACAAGGCGGTTTATACCAAGATATACAAATGGTTCGTACCATTGTGTATATTGTTGTGTTTTTAATAATTGCTGTTGCGAGTTTTAATATTGTGTCGTCGCTTGTCATGGAAGTGCGTGAAAAAGAAGGCAATATCGCAATTTTAAAAACAATGGGCGCTAAAGACAGCACTATTTTAGCCACCTTCGTAATGCAAGGATTAACGCAAGCGTTTGTAGGGGTATTGCTCGGTACTTTTATAGGTGTTGTATTGGCATTAAATATCAGTGAATTATTTGCTTGGCTGAGCCAGCTAATGGGTGCTAATCCGCTTGAAGGGGTTTATTTTATAGAATTTTTACCTAGTAAATTAGTACTTAGTGATATTGGTATAACTGTAATAGTCACTTTTGTATTAGCAATTTTTGCCACTATTTACCCTGCCTGGCAAGCTACACGAGTAGACCCTGCAAAAGTGTTGGGTAACTAAATAACCCATGTTCAGAAACTTATATAACTATTAAAAGGATTTAATATGCTTGCTACATACAGAACGATGCACTTTGTATATGTACAATGGCTTAGGAAACGCTCTAAAACGGCCAGTGGCGTTGATGGTGTTTTTGCTTTTTCTCTTATTATATTTATAAACAGCCTTTCACTGCTAGGGTTAATATCCCCAGCTACTATTGATTTTATTATGAGCCAGTCAAAACTTGTTGTTTGCACGAGTGGTATAGTTATTAGTATTGCTATTGTCATATTAAACCAAATTTGTTTAGGCGACAGAAGCAAGTATATTAATAATGTGAAGTTTGTACTTAATAAAAAGTCACAGAAAATACTATTGAAAATGACTTTATTGTGGTTATTTGGATCTATATTTATGTTTTTTTATATTATATTTTTAATAGCTGATAGCTAAAAAGTATCTGGTGTCTAGAAGGGTTGTTAGATTACTCCCTACATGAATAAAAAGTAGGGTGTGTTTGTTAAAACTGATAAACTGGCAAGTTATTAGAGCTAAGCAAATAATGCTTAGTTGCCTTTCCCTTATTTAGGATTATATTTTGACAAATAACGATATTTTACGCCGTCTTCGCTATACCTTTAATTTAACCGATATTGCCATGGTTGACATTTTTGCTGCGGCAGAGGCTACAGTAACCACAGAGCAAGTCATTTCATGGTTAACAAAAGAGGGCGAGCAAGAGTTTGTTAAAATTTCAGACACTGAGTTTGCAACCTTCCTAAACGGGTTTATTAATACCAAACGAGGTAAACGCGAGGGTGCACAACCAATACCTGAGAGTAAGCTTAATAATAATATTATCTTTATGAAGTTACGTATTGCTTTAAATATGAAGGCTGAAGATGTAATAGCCACGCTTGCATTGGTTGATTTTGATTTAAGTAAACACGAATTAAGTGCGTTTTCTCGTAAAGTAGACAACAAGCATTACCGGGTGTGTAACGATCAAATACTTCGTTTATTTTTAACCGGCGTTCAGCAACAACACCGCCCTGAATAATTGCTAATAATTATTTTGGCTTAAAAACGTTGTGAAAAACAATGTTTTTAAGCCAGTCACTATAAGTGTTTACTAAGATTGTAATTAATCTATCTTAGCGATAATATTTAAAAGTTAACTTTGCTAAACCAATTTAAGTGCATTAAAAACCAAGTATCATAAGAACACAATCATATCCGTTTTAAGTTCGCTATTTACAGGTAACGAAAATACAAAAAGGAATTTAGAATGCAATTAATACCCGCAACATTTTATTTTCCACCCGACAAAGAAAAAGATTTTCAGTATCAACTCAACAAAAGCACCGTTCATTTTGCCAACATCGCATTGTATTTGGCTGCTTTATTTTTATCACTTTTAGTTGTTCTTTCGTGGTTGAATGATGAGCAATCTTTATACTCTTTCATTAACGTTTTAAGACTATCGATGGTTTGTTTATCGTTTGTATTGATATATATAAACAATAAGTTAAAGGCAAAATACTTACATTATCGTTGTTTAGCTTATGGCATCTTATTTTGTGTGTTGTTTGGGTATTTATTTTGGTCCTTTGTCGGGTTATATGGTTATTTAAACGAGGGAGGGCCTATGCTTGTGGTCGCTTCTTTTTCTGCAATACCCATGTTGCACTTAGGGCACAAACTTATTTTATGGACAATCACGGGTTTAAGCCTTTTCATTGTTCATTTTTTTTCAAGTACTCCAATAATATGGAGCCTATACTTTTACATTAGTATTGTGATTGTAATGGCTTGTATTCAATACCAACTGGATATACTTCTACGTAAACAATATGAAGCGGAGCTTGTTGAAACACAAAAAGCAAATATTGATCAGCTAACAGGCTTATATAATAGACACAGTTTTGACTCAGAATGTAAACGCTTAATGAATCAAATCAAGCCATCTCAATCGCTAGCGCTTGCTATGATCGACATCGATGATTTTAAAAAATACAACGATAATTACGGTCATTTAGATGGAGATAAAATACTCATTGATGTTGCAAGCAGATTGCGAAATTGCGAGGCAGATATCGTTTTCAGGTTTGGCGGCGAGGAGTTCATATTAGTTAAAATTTTAGACCAAAACAACTTAGACTGGCTTGACGACTTACCTATTCGCTTTGCCTCAAGTCCGATAAGCCACGAATACTCAACATTTAAGCGCATAACAGTTTCTGCTGGCGTGGTTATAGCTGATTTTTGCTCCCTTCGTCCGGATATGAAAGTATTACTAGCATCTGCCGACAAAGCGATGTACGCAGCAAAAAATACAGGTAAGAATAAAGTAATTAAAGATTATATATCATAGCGTTGCTCAACATCTATATTTGGTGGTGTTGGGCAAGTATATGTTATGAAAATGATTTACCTAATAATATTTCGTGCATTTGCTCGCGCATTTTAAATTTTTGTAGTTTGCCTGTTACTGTCATAGGGTAGCTCTCTACAAAACGAATATACCGAGGCATTTTAAAGTAGGCCAATTTGTCTTTTAAAAATGCTCGAATTGACTGTTCATCGAGTGTTGTATCTTTTTTTGCTTTGATCCACGCACACACTTCTTCACCGTATTTTTCATCGCTGATACCAAATACAGCGGCATCTTGTATACTGGGGTATGTGTAAAGCACCTCTTCAATTTCTCGAGGGTAAACGTTTTCTCCACCACGGATAATCATATCTTTAATTCGCCCAACAATACTTACAAACCCTTCGCTATCCATAACACCTAAATCGCCTGAATGAAGCCAGCCGTCACTGTCTATTGTGGCTTTTTTTTTCTTCGTCATTCCAATAGCAGCGCATTATGCCTGCGCCTTTTGAGCATACTTCACCAGGTAAACCTATTTTTTGAATATTACCCAGTTCATCAATAATTTTAACTTCAGTATGAGCAAGGGCGCGCCCAACAGTGGTTACTTGGCGCTCTATCGATGAGTCAGTTTCTGTAATATTATTTATAGGGCTACATTCAGTTTGCCCATAAGCAATTAAAACCTGATGCATATTCATTTGGGTTTGAACTTTACGCATGACTTGTTCAGGGCAGGTCGAGCCTGCCATAACACGGGTTCTAAGTGACCTTAAGTCATATTTATTAAAACTACTGAGCTCAAGTTGGCTAATAAACATAGTGGGAACACCGTGTAGTGCTGTACAGCCTTCTTGTTCAACTACTTCAAGTGTTGTTTTTGCATCAAATGCATCACTTGGATAAATAGCTGCAGCACCTTTGGTAATGCACAAGAGGCTCCCCAAAACCATACCAAAGCAATGATAAAGAGGAACAGGAATGCAGAGTTTGTCTTTATGTGTAAACCGCATAGAGTCGGCAACAAAAAGCGCATTATTTAAAATATTTTTATGGGTAACTGTAGCGCCTTTGGGGTTGCCCGTTGTGCCTGATGTAAATTGTATATTTATGTCCTGATCTGCGTTTAAATTAGCCGCTATAGCGTGTAATTCGAGCTGATGGGCGGGTGTAGCTAACTGCATAATATGTGAAAACGAAAACATACCAGGGATGGGATCATCACCAATACTAATAACGTTTCTAAGGCTCGGTAGTACTTTTGACTCAAGCTTACCTGGGTCGGATTGGTTAAGCTCTGGCGCTAAACTAGTTAGGATCTCTATATAATTACTGCCTTTAAAACTGTTTGCAGTAATTAAAGTGGAACACTCTACGCTATTTAGCGCATAAGTCAGTTCGCTCGGGCGATATGCAGGGTTTATACATACCATAATGGCACCAATTTTTGCGGTAGCAATTTGAGTTAGGCACCACTGAATGTTATTCGGTGACCAAATTCCTACCCGTTCACCTGGTTTAACGCCTATGGCTAATAGCCCCATCGCGAGTTGATTTACTTCTTTTTGAAACTCTCTATAGGTTAAACGTATGTTTTGATGATTGACTACTACCGCGAGCGAATTAGGGTTTTTGTCGACAATAAAATCAAAGTAGGCACCAATGGTTTTATTAGTTAAAGGTGTATTTTTTGAGCCTTTAAAATAGCTTTTAGACAACGGTAGTAAATTAATTACTTCTACTTCTTTAACCGCTTTATGTTGTGTGTGAATGTGTTTCCTCCATGTCGATGTGTGAATTACATAAACTAGGAACTAAATGCACACATTATCGACAAAAAGAAGGGTAATTAGACTAATGTATTATAGGTAAAGATGTGGCCAGTAAAATAGTAGCAATAAAAAACGCGCCATTTAGGCGCGTTTTTATTTTTAAGATTTTTGAATGTTTAAGTTACATTTCGTCGCTTCGGTACGTTTTTTTCATTATATATACGTAAGCGTTAACAAATGCATTCTCTTGATACTTTTTAAGGCCTGTTTCTTCAAACGCAATGGGGATAGGGTTACGTTTCACTTGTTCTTTAATTTCAGTTGTTGAGAACACGCGAACATCTAGGTTTTCAATTAATTGAATAGCGGTTTCCATTTTGAAACCTTTAGCGCTGCCTGCAAATTTACCTTTAGGTTGACGTTCGCGAATAGCCACAGAGTCAATTTGGTAATCTTGCATTAGTTTTGCAAAATCAAATTGAAATTTGCGCATTACTTCAGTGTCGTTACCATTACCTAAGGTAAAACGTGTTTGGCGCACATCGCGAATGTCAAAAACGTCGTTATCTTTACTTAAAATACAAAGTAGTACGTCACTACCGGTAATTTCTACACCACATGTTCTCATTGCTGTTCTCTAATAAAACTTAATTGATGTGTATTATACGCAACATCTATTAAATTGCGAGAATAAGCAATAAGACGAAATTTTATTACGCATTTCTCAAAATTGTCATCGTTTTTATCTAAATTTACAAACTTAAGCAAAATAACACCTTTAACAGAGTCTTTAAACTTGTAATTGTTTCTCGCTCACGCGACAATATATTTTTGTAGTTGAGCAGACTCAGCATCTACATCAGCCTGTTAGGCGAAAAATAGTCAATGCTTATTCGTAAGAGCGTTGTCGAGTCATTCTCATTTAATTTTATTTTAAATACACGTGATACATTGTAGGTGTCACCACTGTATGTAAGGATTTATAATGCCAGTTATTACTCTTCCTGACGGCAGTCAGCGTAGTTTCGAAAACCCTGTTAGTACTCTTGATGTAGCAAATGATATTGGCCCTGGTCTTGCTAAGGCAACCATAGCAGGTCGTGTTAATGGCGACCGTGTTGATGCGTGTGACCTAATTAGTGAAGATTCTCGTCTTGAAATCATTACTGCTAAAGATGACGACGGTCTAGAAATTATTCGCCACTCTTGTGCTCACTTGATTGGACATGCAGTTAAGCAACTTTTCCCTGAAGCTAAAATGGCTATTGGTCCAACTATTGATAACGGTTTTTACTACGATATCGATATGGAACATTCTTTGTCACAAGATGACTTAGACGCCATTGAAAAGCGTATGCTACAACTTGCAAAAACAAACTACGACGTAGTGAAAAAAACAGTAAGCTGGCAAGAAGCTCGCGATACGTTTGAAGCGCGTGGCGAAACATACAAAATTGAAATTTTGGACGAGAACATTGCAAAAGATGATCGTCCAGGATTATACCATCACGAAGAATATGTTGACATGTGTCGTGGTCCTCACGTACCAAACATGAAATTCTGCCAAAACTTTAAAATAATGAAAGTAGCAGGTGCATACTGGCGTGGTGACTCTGAAAACAAAATGTTACAGCGTATCTACGGCACAGCGTGGGGTGATAAAAAGCAACTTAAAGCGTATTTAAAGCGTTTAGAAGAAGCTGAAAAACGTGATCATCGCCGTATAGGTAAGGCTTTAGATTTATGGCACTGGCAAGAAGAAGCGCCAGGTATGGTATTTTGGCATAACGATGGTTGGAGCATTTACCGCGAGCTTGAAGAGTTTGTGCGTAAAAAATTACGTGAGTACCAATACGAAGAAGTAAAAGGTCCGATGATGATGGACCGTTCGTTATGGGAAAAATCAGGTCACTGGGAAAAATATTCAGACGCCATGTTTACAACGGAATCTGAAAAGCGTGAATATGCAATTAAGCCAATGAACTGCCCAGGTCACGTACAAATTTTTAACCAAGGTTTAAAATCGTACCGCGACTTACCTTTACGTATGGCCGAGTTTGGCTGTTGTCACCGAAATGAGCCATCAGGTGCTTTACACGGACTAATGCGTGTACGTGGCTTTACACAAGATGATGCTCACGTTTTCTGTACAGAAGAGCAGGTAATGGACGAAGTCTCAGCGTGTATTAAGATGGTTTATGATACCTATGAGACATTCGGTTTTGAAAAGATTGTGGTTAAGCTTTCAACTCGCCCGGAACAACGTATTGGCGACGATGAAATTTGGGACAAAGCTGAAGTTGCATTAGCCGATGCACTTAAAGCAAACGACATTGAATTTGATTACCTTCCTGGTGAAGGGGCGTTTTATGGCCCTAAAATTGAATTTACTTTGTACGATTGTTTAGACAGAGCGTGGCAGTGTGGTACAGTGCAACTAGATTTTGCATTACCGGGTCGTTTAGGTGCTACTTATGTAGCAGAAAATAACGAACGACGCACACCCGTTATGATACATCGTGCTATTTTGGGCTCAATTGAGCGCTTTATCGGTATTTTAACTGAAGAATACGCTGGTTTATTCCCAACGTGGCTTGCTCCAAAGCAAGTGGTAATTATGAATATTACCGATAAACAAGCAGATTACGTGCACGAAATTGTACAAAAATTAAATAAACTTGGAATTAGAGCCGCTGCTGACTTGAGAAATGAGAAGATTGGCTTTAAAATCCGTGAACATACATTAAAGCGTATACCTTACTTACTAGTTGTTGGCGATAAAGAAGTTGAACAACAAGAAGTAGCGGTTCGTACGCGAACAGGTGAAGACCTGGGTAAATTTAATGTCGATGACTTTGTAGCTAAAATAAGCGAAGAGATTAAAAATCGACAGTAAAAATCGAGCGTGTAGGGCAATTACTAAAAGCCATCTACATGCTTATATTATTGATATTCTTGGAGGAACGTACCATTAGAGGCGGCAAGAAAGGGCAACAAACAGCTCAAAAAAATCGTATTAACGAAGAAATTACAGCTCAAGAAGTTCGTTTAATCGACATCGACGGCGAACAAGCTGGCATTCAGTCATTAAAAGACGCACAAGCTATGGCTGATGCAGCGGGTGTTGATCTTGTAGAGATTAGCCCTAACGCTGAGCCGCCTGTTTGTAAGGTTATGGACTACGGTAAGTTCATCTTTGAAAAAAGCAAAGAACTGAAAGAGCAGAAGAAGAAGCAAAAGCAAATCCAGATTAAAGAAATCAAATTCCGTCCTGGTACGGATGAAGGTGACTATCAGGTTAAGCTTCGCAACTTACGTAAGTTCTTAGAAGCTGGCGATAAAGCTAAAATTACCATCCGCTTCCGTGGCCGTGAAATGGCTCACCAAGAAATTGGTATCGAACTATTAAACCGCGTTAAAGGCGATTTAGAAGACTTAGCAGTAGTAGAGTCATTCCCAAATCGCGTTGAAGGCCGTCAAATGGTTATGATGATGGCACCTATTGCTAAAAAGTAATTTTTAAGTAATAATGCGCACCGAATTTAGCTCAGGTCTGCAAGCAATATGTAAATATTCACCTGAGTTAACCGGTTTTAAAGTAGAGTTGCAGCATTTTATGTTGGGCTTTCACCGGAACATGGCAGTAAGTTAGGCCTAAAAGTGGAGCTATAGAAATATACCTCACGCCTGCTTACTAATTTAAAAGCAATACAATTGGAGTTATTGCAATGGCTTATAAGCTAAAAAGTCACAGTGGCGCTGCTAAGCGTTTCAAAAAGACTGCTTCTGGCGGTTTCAAGCGTAAACAAGCGCATCTTCGTCATATTCTGACTAAGAAAACTTCTAAGCGTAAGTTACACCTACGTCCTAAGATGATGGTTCATAAAAATGACCATGGTCTAGTTTCACGTATGTTACCGTTCGCTTAATAGGGGTTTTTAGAAATGGCAAGAGTTAAACGCGGCGTTGTCGCACGTGCACGTCACAAAAAAGTTTTAAAACAAGCAAAAGGTTACTACGGAGCACGTTCACGTGTTTACCGCGTAGCTTTCCAGGCTGTTACTAAAGCGGGTCAATACGCTTACCGTGACCGTCGTGCGAAGAAACGTACTTTCCGTCAATTATGGATTGCACGTATCAATGCTGCTTCACGTCAAAATGGTCTGTCTTACAGCCGTTTTATCAATGGTCTTAAAAAGACTTCTGTAGAAATCGATCGTAAGATCCTTGCAGATATCGCTGTTTACGACCAAGTTGCATTCGCAGCGCTTGTAGAAAAAGCTAAAGAAGGCCTAGCCGCTTAAGCTTTTTTATAAGAACTGAAAAGGAGCCCATTGGCTCCTTTTTTTGTGCCTAAAATTTGCTATGAAACCCCCAACATATAAGAGTTACTCCAAGTTCCCGAGTAAAGTTAGTCGTTATCAATTTAAAGGCCCAGCTGTATTTAATTGGGTGCTAATTGGGCTGAAATACCAATAAAGCATTTTTGATTCATTGTTAACTTACCTTAGGCTGTGTTTTTTGTTGAACTACCGCAGTTTTTTCGTAACGATCAGTTAAGTTGTTATAATTTGGTTATTAAAGCGTTTTTTGAGAATAATATGTTAGCCAGCTTACTCTTTTTATCTGCAACTATGACTTACGATAGCCATTTACCACCTTTGCTACCTTGGCAAGGACAAAGTTTATCGCTGATACAACAGGCAGGTCCTCTGACAACGGATTTTGAACTTTCAGATGGTTATATATCTCCTGACTACAACAACACAATGGCTTTTGTAGAGCGTTTAGTTGCTGCAAACCCAACTCAATTCAAATCGCAAATAATTGGTTATAGTAATAGTAAGCGCGCTATTAAAATGGTTGTAGCGAGTGAGCAAGGTTTTTTTGATGCAGATCAGCTTGCTAATAGCACCAAGCCTACAGTGCTTGTCCAAGCGGGAATTCATGCTGGCGAGATTGACGGTAAAGACGCCATGTTTATGTTGTTACGCGATATAGCGACAGGCAAACGCAGGGATATTTTAAAGAAAGTAAATATTTTGTTTATCCCAATTTTAAACGTTGACGGACATGAAAGAAGCGGCCACTTCAACCGTATTAATCAACGCGGCCCAAGTAAAATGGGTTTTAGAACTAATGCAAATAATTTAAATTTAAACCGTGACTTTACAAAACTTGATACACCCGAAGTTAAAAGTGTTTTGAAGGTTATTAATGACTATAACCCAAATCTGTATGTTGATGTGCACGTTACTGACGGTGCCGATTATCAATACGATGTCACCTATGGGTATAACCCGGTTTTTGCGAGCGAATCACCTGCTATATCAGCTGCGCTAGACCAATACTTCAAACCTGTAATAGATGAAAAGTTAGCATCGCAAGGCCATATACCTGGACCACTTGTATTTGTTATGAATAAGCGAAACTTTAAAGAAGGGCTTGCAGGTTGGGTTGCTACACCACGGTTTTCAAATGGTTGGGGCGACTTAAAGTCATTACCTACAATTTTAGTCGAAAACCATTCTCTGAAACCCTATAAGCAACGTGTATTAGGAACTTATATATTTATTGATGGTGCAATTGATGCCTTATCAAATCACAGCCATGAACTAGCTAATGCAGTAAAAAAAGAACAGGCATTTGTGCCAAAAGAGCTTATTGTTCAACGAGGGTATAGTAAAACTCCTGTTGAAATTGAATTCAAAGGTATTCGTTATACCTCAAAAATGAGTACGTTATCAGGTCAAACAGAAGTTCAATATATTGGCGAGAAAGAAGACTATACAAACCTCCCTGTATATTGGCAAAAAGACGTACAAAAGCGTGTTGAAGTGCCTAAGGCATTTTTTATACCACCTGTTTACACGGATTTAATTGAAAAGTTATCGCTTCATGGTGTGTCTGTGAACAAATTAGTTGGTGAAAATACACAACCATTAAAACAGGCCAAAATAGATAAGTACTCTTTTGCTAAGTCTCCGTTTGAAGGACGATTTAGAGTAACGGCTATTTTTGATTATAAGCCTGCTATTAATGTAAATTTAGACGGTTGGTTTGAAGTGACAACTCAACAAAAGGCAGGAGAATTAGCTGTCCATTTGCTGCACCCAGAGGCACCGGATTCATT
Organism: Pseudoalteromonas sp. PSi26; assembly: GCF_054960575.1. Classification (NCBI taxonomy): domain Bacteria; kingdom Pseudomonadati; phylum Pseudomonadota; class Gammaproteobacteria; order Alteromonadales; family Pseudoalteromonadaceae; genus Pseudoalteromonas; species Pseudoalteromonas sp. PSi26. The sequence goes on from NZ_JBHNYT010000010.1 coordinate 97,493, forward strand.
TTTTGCATGGGGTGAGTTTAATACTGTTTTTCAACGAACAGAATACATGGAAAACTACGCGCTAATCCCGTTTGCCCGTCAAATGTTAAAAGATAATCCAAAACTTGCATTAGCATTTGATAAAAAGCTAAAAAATGACAAGTCATTCGCTAATGATCCTGATGCTCGCTTAAACTGGTTGTATGGGCATAGCCCGTTTTATGACCAAGCTTATTTAAAGTATCCAATACTTATGTCGTTTGAAGAAGAAATAGCAATACCAGAACAAAAAGATAAAGAAATATAGCGATGAAAATTATAACAATACCAGTGACACCTTTTGCACAAAATTGCAGAATAATAGCTTGCGAAAGTACTCAAGAAGCAATCGTTGTTGACCCCGGTGGTGACAGCGATAAGATAATAGCTACTTTAACGAGTAATAGTTTAACCTTAAAAGCTGTTTGGTTAACCCATGGGCACTTAGACCATGTTGGTGCAGCGGACGTGCTTCGTAGGCAGTTTGATATTAAGATTATTGGCCCGCACAAGGATGAACGTTTTTGGTTTGATAATTTACCAATGCAAGCTCAAATGTTTGGTTTTCCTCCTATTGATCCTTTTTACCCAGATGAGTGGCTATCCCATGGTGACACTTTGAGCCTAGGTAAATTAAAATTCGATGTAATGCATTGCCCAGGTCATACGCCAGGACATATTGTATTTTATGAACAAGATAATAAATGTGTAATTGTTGGTGACGTTATATTTAAAGGCTCTGTGGGTCGAACCGACTTTCCACAAGGCAATAGTCAACAACTTTTAGAATCTATTAAGGCTCATATACTAACCTTACCAGTGAGGACCGCGATTTTGTCGGGGCATGGCAGCGAGACAACGGTAGAGCATGAAATTAAAACGAACCCTTTTGTGAGTGGGCAGTACGGGTAGTGAGTTAAATGTATTAATTATGAGTAATTTATACATAGAAAAACTAAAAATAAGCAGACTGTTTTTAAAAATGGTTGTATAATTTAACCAGTTTATTTGATAAATAAGAAATAAAATGTCTCTAAATCACGTAGATCGCCAAATTTTGGCACTTTTGCAGCAAGACGCAAGCCTCTCAACTGCCGAGATAGCCGACAAAGTAGGCTTATCTCAATCACCTTGTTGGCGTCGAATTGCTAAACTTGAACAAGACGGCTACATAAAAAGCAAAGTGGCATTGTTAGATGAAAAGAAACTAGGCTTTGATATGCTAGTGTACGCGCATGTGCGTTTATCTAACCATGGTAAAAAAAATCTGGCTGAGTTTGAAAAACTGATCATGAGTTATGATGAAGTTACAGAGTGTTATACAATGGCTGGTACCATGGATTTTATGTTACGCATAATTTCACAAGGTATAGAGGGTTACGAACATTTTGTTAGAGATAACTTGTTAAGTTTAGAATATGTACAGGAAGTGCATTCAAATGTAACAATGACATGTGTAAAACGAAGTACTTCTCTTCCTTTGTAAACGGATAACTTTTTAGAGCTATTTAGTTTAAAAGACAATGTAATTGTTAAATGAGCGCTAATTTGCTAGAATTTAGCGCTTTTTTTATACCCAAAACACACCTGAGGAACTCAATGTTTAACTTACTCAGTAGGGCGCCAAGCTCTGCTAAAAACGATATTCTATCTGGTTTAACTGTGGCGTTAGCCCTAGTGCCAGAAGCTGTTGCGTTTGCCTTTGTTGCAAATGTAGAACCTTTAGTTGGTCTATATGCCGCGTTTATCGTAGGTTTAATCACGGCTATATTTGGCGGCCGCCCTGGTATGATTTCAGGTGCTACCGGTGCATTAGCGGTTGTTATGGTAAGTTTAGTACTTGATCATGGTGTTGAGTATCTCTTTGCAACCGTGCTTTTAATGGGTATTTTGCAAATACTCGCGGGAATATTCAAGCTCGGTAAGTTTATTCGTATGGTACCGCATCCTGTAATGCTAGGGTTTGTAAACGGCTTAGCTATTGTTATATTTTTAGCCCAGTTAGGTCAGTTTAAAGTACCTGACGGTATGGGCGGTCAGCAATGGATGACGGGTGAACCATTGTTTATTATGCTAGGGCTGGTTGCGCTAACTATGGGGATTATTCATTTCCTGCCCAAGTTAACAACGGCTATTCCTTCGTCTTTGGTTGCGATTGTAACGGTGACTGGCTTAGTGATTGGCTTAGACCTTGAAGCACATACCGTATTAGATTTTTTAAAAGGGATGACAGGTGACGAAGCGGCAACAATCGCAGGTGGGTTGCCAGAGTTTCATATTCCTATGGTGCCATTTAATTTAGATACGCTGCAAATTATCTTCCCTTATGCACTGATACTTGCTGCTATCGGCCTGATAGAGTCATTATTAACGCTTAGCTTAATTGATGAAATTACTGAAACGCGTGGCCACAGTAACAAAGAGTGTATTGGCCAAGGCGCTGCAAATATAACGTGTGGCTTTTTTGGTGCAATGGGTGGTTGTGCAATGATTGGCCAATCAATGATTAATATTAATTCTGGCGGTCGTTCACGTTTATCAGGTATCAGTGCAGCATTAATGTTGCTCGCATTTATCATTTTTGCCTCAAGTTTAATTGAAATGATCCCACTTGCCGCACTTGTTGGGGTTATGTTTATGGTTGTGCTTGGTACATTTGAATGGGCAAGTTTTAAAATGATGAAGCGTGTTCCATTGTCAGATGCCTTTGTAATCGTGTTGGTTTCAGGTGTAACGGTGATTACCGATTTAGCGATTGCAGTGTGTGTAGGTGTAATTGTGTCTGCACTTGTTTTTGCATGGCAACATGCTAAGCATATTTACACAACCAACTACATTGATGAAGAAGGCTCAAAAGTATATGAGTTACATGGGCCATTATTTTTTGGTTCAGTTAAAAACTTTTCTGAATTATTTGATGTTAAAAATGACCCAGAGAACGTTATTGTAGAGTTTAAACATAGCCGTGTATCAGATCACAGTGCAATAGAGGCTATTGACGCATTAGCTGATAAATATACTAAAGCGGGTAAGCAGCTTCATTTACGTCATTTAAGTAAAGACTGCACTCAGTTACTGCACAAAGCGCGTGATTTAGTTGAAGTAAATGTAATAGAGGATCCAACTTATAAAGTTGCGTCAGATAAACTTGCTTAAACAATAATTATCAACGTGTTAATGAAAGCGAAAGGTATTACCCTTTCGCTTTTTTATTGCGCGTAAGTTAAGTTTGCGTTGATTGTATTAAAAACTAAGATAGGCGGTAGTGCTAAACAGCCTCGTAAATCTATATAATAAACGATGTTATGAATTAGTTTATTTATAAAATTAATTAGTTATTAATAAATACAAGCTAAGAATAGATTTTAAAGCAGTTACTATTTTGGAGACAGTGTAAATTTTGAATTGGCAATCTTTAATTGATAACCGTCAGCGCTTTTTTTGGCTTTTGCAGATTGCAGGCTGGATAGGGTATGCGCTTGTCAATTACATTGGTTCTAAAGTATTTGAAATGCGTGATATTTACGTATTCGTTATATTATTAAATGCTTATGCTGGCTGTCTTATGACAGTACCCCTTCGCTATATTTACCGTACAGTTTGGAATGCTTCACCTATAGTGCTGATGTTAGTGGTGTTTGGTGCTTCTTATGTAACGGGTACATTGTGGGCTGTTGTACAAAAATTTAATTTATGGGAAATATATCGCCATGGTTACAGGCCAGAAGAGTGGTTTTATTACCTACAACAAGGATTGGATTCTGTTTACATTATTTTGTGTTGGAGTGGTTTATACTTTGGCGTTAAATATTATCAGCTATTGCAAAGTGAACGTCAAAAAGCATTAAAAGCCACTACAATGGCCCACGAAGCCCAATTAAAAATGCTTAGGTATCAGCTTAACCCGCATTTTTTATTCAATACGCTAAATGCAATTTCAACATTAGTTTTGGTAAAAGAAAATAAAGATGCTAACTTAATGGTCTCTAAATTGAGTGACTTTTTAAGATACACATTAAATACCGATCCCATAAAAAAAGTACCACTTGAGCAAGAGTTACATGCATTAAAATTATATTTAGATATTGAACGAGTTCGTTTTGATGAACGTTTAAAGGTAAGCATAGACGTAAGTGAACAAGCAAAACAAGCGCTTGTACCTAGTCTTATATTGCAACCTATTATTGAGAACGCAATTAAATATGCGATTGCCCACTTATCTGAAGGTGGTGTAATTGATATAAAAGCCCAAGTGTTTGCGAACGAATTACTCCTTGAAGTGGGAGATAACGGGCCTGGCACCGAATTAGAAAATGGCAAGCTTGTTAACGCACAAGGTGTTGGCATTGCAAATACCAAAGATAGATTAAAAACGCTCTACGAAAATAATTATTCGTTTGTATTATCACATAATACGCCAAGTGGATTAAAAGTTAATCTGCGAGTGCCGTTTGAGAAGGCTGTGAAGAAATGATGAAAATCAGAACGCTTATTGTTGATGACGAACCATTAGCGCGCAAAGGTTTAGATGTAAGACTTTCAGAATTTGATGATATTGAAGTTATTAAATTATGCAGTTCAGGTGCGGATGCAATACAGACGTGTAAAAACGAAAAAATAGATTTAGTATTTTTAGATATTCAAATGCCAGGCATGAATGGTTTTGAAGTTGCTCGCGCGTTAAGTGAAAGCACTAAAGTACTTCCGGCAATCGTGTTTGTTACCGCATTTGATCAATTTGCAGTAAAAGCATTTGAAATTCATGCATTGGATTACATTTTAAAACCCGTTGATGATAACAGACTAAAACAGGCGGTAGAAAAAGTGCATACCTATTTAAAAACGCAACAAGACAACGCCCATAAGAAAAAACTCGCGAGTTTTGTAGCTGGCATTACCGGAAATAACTGTGAAGAAATTCTCAAAAAGCTTGCAACCGGTGATACTTTAGCTGATAAACGTTACCCAGAGTCGTTGGCAGTAAAAGAGCAGGGCGAAATTATTCGTGTTCCAGCAGCAACCATTCAATGGGTTGATGCAGCAGGTGATTATATGTGTTTACATTGCCAAGATGGACAAACACATATATTACGTAAAACAATGAAAGAACTTGAGCAAGAGCTCGACCCTCATTTATTTGTTAGGGTTCATCGCAGTGCAATTGTAAATACAAAGCAAATCAGTAAATTAGTAACACAGGTTAGTGGCGAGTATTTACTTGTTTTAGAAAATGGACAAGAGCTAAAAGTAAGCCGTAGTTACCGAGATAAAGTAAAAGCAGCATTAGCGAGCTGAAATTATAGTTAGAAATAAAAAATGCGAGCTTAGCTCGCATTTTTTTAAAAGCGTTAATTACTCAACAGTAACAATTTTCATTGTATTTGTAGCGCCAACAGTTTCCATAGAATCACCATGCGTTAAAATCACAGTATCACCTGAATATAATGATCCTTGGGCAACAAGCGTGTCCAATGCTGCTTTAACCATTACATCTTTATCTGTTTGCGTCGAATCAAAAAACACCGGATATACACCACGATAAAGTGCAGTTTGACCAAGCGTACTGGCATGACGCGACAATGAATAAATTGGTAAGCCTGAGCTAATGCGTGACATCAGTTTTGCTGTACTACCAGATTCAGTAAGCGTTACAATAGCCTTTACAGAATCTAAATGGTTTGCTGCATACATAGCTGATAGAGCGATTGATTCAGCATTATTAGAGAAGCGACTATCTAAACGGTGCTTAGATACATGAGTTTCTTTTTGTGACTCAGCACCCAAACAAACGCGTGCCATAGTTGCTACAGTTTCTTCAGGGTAATCACCCGCTGCGGTTTCTGCAGAAAGCATTACAGCGTCGGTTCCATCAAGCACTGCGTTTGCAACATCCATTACTTCAGCACGTGTTGGCATTGGATTATCGATCATCGATTCCATCATTTGCGTTGCTGTAACAACAGTACGGTTCAATGAACGAGCACGACGAATAATAAGCTTTTGCTTGCCCATTAACGCAGCATCGCCAATTTCTACACCTAAGTCACCACGTGCAACCATAACAGCATCTGAAGCAAGTACAATGTCATCAATCGCTTCTTGCGTTTCTACAGCTTCAGCGCGTTCAATTTTTGCAAGAAGTTGCGCTTTAGAGCCAGCTGCTTCTGCTAAAGAACGAACGTAACGCATATCATCACCACTACGTGGAAAAGATACCGCAATATAATCTACATCGATTTCTGCTGCTGTGATTAAGTCTTCTTTGTCTTTATCAGTAAACGCAGGTGCAGTTAATCCGCCTCCTAAACGGTTAATCCCTTTATTATTTGATAAAACACCTCCCACTGTAACGGTACAGTGAACTAGATGATCAACTACTTTATCAACTGTAAGTTGAATTAAACCATCATTTAAAAGAAGTAAATCGTTAGGAGATACGTCTTGTGGAAGCTCTTTATAATCGATACCTACAGCATTTACATCGCCTTGCCCTTTTTCCATTTTTGCATCAAGAATAAACTTAGCACCCACTTCTAGGGTTACTTTGCCTTCTTTGAACGTTGATACACGGATTTTAGGACCTTGAAGGTCGGCAAGGATAGCAATATGTTTGTTCAATCGTTTTGCAATATCACGAACTGCCTGTGCACGGTCTTTATGATCTTGAGCCACACCGTGTGAGAAGTTTAAACGTACTACGTTTGCACCTGCGCGAATAATTTTTTCTAAGTTGTTATCTCTATCGGTAGCGGGCCCAAGGGTAGCGACTATTTTTGTGCGTCTTAGCATCAATTTCTCCTGTGTGCTTGGTGAAAGCAGGTTGACGGTTATTTTGTTTGCGATAGATATAGCTTTATAAAGCTATATCTTTAGTTGTAGGCAAAGCTAAAAGAATTGCCACTACTTTATACAAAACTATTGTGTGAACATTATGACACCGGTGTCAAAATGCGTCAATGATCATAATTTTAATTTGCTTTGCTTTTAGTCACCCTTTACTCGATGATGTTTGATATAATTGCGGGGCTCTTATACTTGTAGTGAAATATTACCTTGTATTGGCTCATCGTTAGTATTTTATTACTGTATACGTATAAAGCATGCGGTATTATTGAATGAATACATTGAATTTTCTAACCAAATAGTTGTTACCGAGGAGGACACTAAATGCAAGTTGCATTAGTCGGGTTAGGCGTTATGGGGAAAAATCTTGCCCTAAATTTGATAGAAAAGGGGATAACGCTTGTTGCTTATGACAAAAACCCACATGCGGGTGAAGAGTTAATAAGTTGTGCTAAATCTCAAGGCATGGCTGACAAACTTCACATTGTTTCTGATTTAGGAGACATGGTAAGGCGTTTAGAAGCACCTCGTTCTATTTTATTACTTGTTCCTGCGGGTGAGTTAGTTGACACCGTTTGTAATGAACTGGTAGACGCAGGCGTAGAATGTGATGATATTATAGTTGACTGTGGTAACAGTAATTATAAAGACGGTATAACGCGTAAACTTAAATACCAAAACAAATTTGAGTTTGCCACCATGGGTATTTCAGGTGGTGCCGAAGGTGCCCGCCATGGCCCAGCAATGATGGCCAGTGGGTCAGAAGGTGGCTGGGAACGTATTGAACCATGGTTTGAAAAAGTAGCTGCAAGTTACAATGGTAGCTCTTGTTTTGCGCGTGTTGGCCAATCGGCAAGTGGACACTTTGTTAAAATGGTTCACAACGGCATTGAATATGCACTTATGCAACTCATTGCAGAAATGTATCAATTACTACGCTCAGGAACTAACCGTTCTCCAAAAGAAGTAGCTGCAATATTTGATGAGTGGTCACAAGGGCAGTTAAATAGTTACTTACTTTCTATCTCTAGCCACATATTAACCCTTGAGAATGATAAAAATGAGCCACTAGTCGACCTTATTGATAATAAAGTTGGCGCTAAAGGTACAGGTTTGTGGACTGCACAAAACGCGCTAGAGTTAGGGATTGCAGTACCATCACTTGTTGCTGCTGTTCAAGCCAGACACCTAACCAATGCCTGCGATACAACCGCTGCACAAGAAATGACGTACGCTTCAAAATCAACCAATATCGTTGATATTGATCTCGAAGAGCTTAAAGATGCATTTACACTTGCTAGTTTACTTGCGTATCGCCAAGGTTTAGCACTAATTAAAGGCGCATCTCGTACACACCAGTGGAAAGTTGATTTGTCGAAAACATTACAAACTTGGCGTGCAGGTTGTATTATTCGAGCTGACTACCTAGATAGCGTGGCGCAAGGAGTCGAATTTATAGATTCACTCGATAAAGAGGCGAATGCACTACGTAAGATAACAGGACAAGCTGTTATGTCTGGTTTGGCGTTTCCTGTATTAAGCTCTACACAAACTTACTTAGCAACGTTAACAACACCAAGTAATGGGCACCTAGTTCAAGCCCAGCGTGATTATTTTGGTGAGCATGGCATTAAAACCCATAGTGGTGAAACCTGCCATTTAACTGACCTAGTTGAGATTGACGCTAAAGTTCGTTAATTCTTTATTAGACAAAAAGGCACGCTATAAGCGTGCCTTTTTTGATTCTGCAGATGTGTAACTCTTTATCTTGTTAACTCACCACGCATATTATCTTGCATTAAGTGGCGAATAGTCTCGGTTTCTAGATTTTGGCTGAATAGGCAATGAAGTTTGGTTAGGCAGGCTTCTAAAGTCATATCATACCCACTAATAACGCCAATATTTAATAATGCGTTGCCGGTTGCGTAACCGCCCATATTTACTTGGCCTTTTAGGCATTGTGTTAAATTAATAATAATCATTCCTTTATTACTTGCTTCACTTAACACTGATAAGAACTTATCGTCTTGAGGTGCATTACCCACGCCAAAGCTTAATAACACTAAAGCCTTAATGTTATCGTTTACAAGGCTCTTCACAACCTCGGTACTTATTCCTGGGTATAAATAAAGTACGCCAATTGGCTGTGGCGTTATTGTGGTTACTTGAAGTTCGTTTTCAACATAAGGACTTAGTTGGCCTTTAATAAGTTGAATATTAATGCCTGATAATGCAAGAGGCTCTAAATTTGGTGAAGCAAAGGCATCAAAACCATCTGCATGTGCTTTAGTAGCTCTATTACCTCTAAATAACTGGTTATTAAAAAACAGACTCACTTCTGCAATTGGGTAATTAGCAGCTAAGTACATCGCATTTAACAAATTAACCTGTCCATCAGATCGTAGTTGAGAAAGTGGAATTTGCGATCCGGTAACAATAACGGGTTTAGTTAAATTATCAAACATGAATGAAAGTGCCGATGCAGTATAGGCCATGGTGTCTGTACCATGTAGTACAACAAAGCCGTCGTATTGCTGATATTTGCTTTTTATATCATCTGCAATAAGTTGCCAGTGCGCAGGGGACATGTCAGATGAATCAATAAGTGGACAGTATTCGTGAATATCAAATAAGGGCATTTCATCACGATTAAATTCCGCATTGTTCATAACCGTTTCGGTTAAGAAACCTTCTGCGGGAATGTAACCCCGACTTGATTTTTTCATTCCTATGGTACCGCCGGTATAAGCGATATAAATGCGTTTACGTTTCATAAAAAAAGCCCAGTAAAAAAACTGGGCTTAGTATAACCTGTCGCTAGTGTAAATAAAGCAACGAGTGTGGATCACGCACCTTTATTGTGCAACTTTACACTCTAAACAACGAGCGTACACACCCTGTGGATCGTTATAATCCTTGAGGCTTTCAACTTCACTACTCAGTTGTTGAATGACGCTGTTTAAATTAGCTTGTGTTGCTAAAACAGATGGTGCTTTTGTTTGAAGACCCAACATCGATTTTACTGATGCACTTCCAAAAATGTCTTGTAGCATTTTTTCTTGCGGGCTCAAATCTTGTGTGATTGTTTTAACATCGTAGTTTTCTAACTTAGCAAGGGCCGCTGCAGCATCAATTGCATCTTGCTTATCACCTAGCTTATCAATTAATCCCAGTTCAAGTGCTTGAGAAGCAATCCAAACTCGACCTTGCGCAATTGCATCAACTTCCTCAGGCGTCATGCCTCGAGCCTGAGCTACAACATTCAAAAATCGACCGTAAGCCTCTTCAACACTCATTTGAATAACTTGAGCCATTTTTTCGTTAAGTGGGCGAGTGATAGAAAAACCTGCCATTTCGGTGGTTGCAACACCATCAGAATAAACACCAATTTTTGATAATGTATTTTCAAATGTCATAAATGTGCCAAATACACCAATCGACCCTGTAATCGTACTTGGTGCAGCCCATATTTCGTTTGCAGCAGATGCAATCCAGTAACCGCCAGATGCCGCAACAGAGCTCATTGATGCGATAACAGGTTTACCGGCTGCTTTTAGAGCTAATACCTCTGCGCGAATAACTTCAGATGCGAACATACTACCGCCACCTGAATCAATGCGAAGTACCACTGCTTTTACTTTATCATCAAGTCTTGCTTTACGAAGAAGGGCAGCGGTAGAGTCACCACCAATTTCGCCCGCTCTACGCTCACCATCTACAATTGTTCCTCTAGCTACAACAACCGCTACTTTCTCAGTTATTGGGTTATCAAAAACGACAGGAGGCTTAACCAGGCTCAGGTATTCACGAAACGATACGTGTTTAAATGTTTTTCCATCTTCTTGTGCACCCACTAAATCTATCAATTGTTGGCGTATTTGCTGAGTTGTTTTAAGCGAATCAACCCATTGATTATCGAGTGCATATTTACCAGCATCACCGTTAGCAGCTTGCATTTTTTCTAGGTAAACATCCATAGTTTCATCAAAGTTTGACTCATCGAATGGACGTACAGCAGAAACATCTTGCTTATATTCATTCCAAAGTGCACCTAACCATACACGGTTTGCTTCTTTAGCCGCATCAGACATATCGTTACGGATAAAGGGTTCAACAGCTGATTTAAATGTACCTACTCTAAAAATATGCTGTGTTACTTCTAGCTTTTCTAGTGCGTCTTTAAAATACAGTGGGTACATGCCGTAACCTTCAATAACAACGCTTCCATACGGATGCATCGCTATTTCGTCAGCATGTGCAGCAATGTAATACTGCGCTTGCGTGTAGTAGTAACCTGTAGCGATTACTTTTTTACCAGCTTGTTTGAAGCCTTCAATAGCGTTGGTAATTTGTTTAAGTTTATTTAAATGCGCTTTAGGCATTTCTTGTAAATCAAGAAGTAGTACACTAATACGACTATCTTTTGCTGCTTCGTTTATGACTTCAACAACATCATCAAGTAAAATCTCACTTGGTTGGTCGTTACCTGATGTTGCGTCATTTAAAGCCGCCTCAATAGGATCTACATATAACTTTTCTTCAACCAATGGGCCATTTAGGTTTAATCTTAGAACAGAGCCTTCCTCTACAATAATTTTATCATCATCGCTTGATATACCTGCAATAAATACAATAACAAGTAGCACAAACAAAAAGTTGATTATTAATCGACGAGAAAAGTTTATTCCAGCCCAAATGCCTTTGAATATTTTTGCTATCAAAATAGCTCCTTAATTTGGTACAGCTAATACATTTGTTTCATCTTATCCTAGAATAAATATAAATTTAACTGCTAAATCGTAACGAAGTGTTTATAAATACGTTCAAGCTACCGAAAACAATGGATTTATTATGCGATACACTCTCGCATTAAATAGTAATTTTGAGATGAGTACGTATCTTAAGCGTGTCTTAAGTATTAATTAAATACATGCAAATATTGCTTATTCGTTATCATTAAAGCAGAATTAGTGAATCTACACAGGTTAGACCAGTTAATGGGGCATGAGATGTTAGAACAACAACTACAATTAAAACACACACAATTACGAAACAGATTAGTTATGGGCTCAATGCATACGGGCCTCGAAGAGGGATGGCATAACAGAAAACGTTTACGTGCATTTTATGAAGCCCGTGCAAAAGGCGGCACAGCCATGCTCATTACCGGTGGCTATAGCCCGAACCTGCGAGGCAAGTTAACGCCAATATCGTCTTCTTTTAACAGTTATTATGATGTTTTTAAGCATCGCGCATACACAGATGCTGTTCATAAACATGGTGGGAAAATTTGTTTACAGTTACTGCATGCGGGTCGCTATGCTTATCATCCTTTCAATCAGGCACCTAGTGCTATTCAGGCTCCAATTAATCCCTACAAGCCTAAAGAAATGTCACTGAGCTCAATTAAAAAAACGATTAAAGACTTTGCGCACTCTGCTTATATGGCTGAAAAAGCTGGGTATGATGGCGTTGAGGTAATGGGATCTGAAGGTTATTTGATTAATGAATTCATGGCGCCACACACCAACAAACGCGAAGACGAATTTGGTGGAAGCCTTGAAAACAGGATGCGCCTAGCGCTTGAAATAGTCAAAGCGGTTAGGGCTAAAGTATCTGATAAATTTTTAATTATATTTAGACTGTCGGTTATGGATCTAATCCCTGATGGGTCCACTCCTGATGAAGTGGTTATTCAAGCCACTGAGCTTGAAAAAGCCGGGGTTGATATTTTTAATACGGGTATTGGCTGGCATGAAGCGCGCGTTCCTACGATTGCTAGTATGGTTCCACCAGGAGCCTTTAAAGAAGCGTCTAAGCGCTTAAAAAGTGTTGTTAGCGTTCCAGTCATTGCAGTAAACCGTATTAATACACCTGACATTGCAAATGAGATTTTAAATGCAGGTGAAGCCGACCTCATATCAATGGCTAGACCTTTATTAGCTGATCCTGAGTTTTTTAATAAATATCAAAATGATCAAACAAAACAAATTAACATTTGTATTGGCTGTAACCAAGGTTGTTTAGATCATGTATTTAAAAATAAACGTGCAACCTGCTTGGTTAATCCTCAAGCGGCTTTTGAGCTTGATTACCCGCTCGATAAAGCGACACACTCAAAAAATGTACTTGTTGTGGGCGCAGGCCCTGCTGGCTTATCCGCAAGTTGTTATTTGGCTCAAAAAGGTCATAAGGTCACTTTGATTGACCAAAAAGCGCAAATGGGTGGCCAATTTAATTTAGCCATGCAAATACCTGGCAAAGAAGACTTTAATCATACACTGGCATACTTTATTAATGAGCTAGAACGTTTAGATGTAGCGGTTAAACTCGAAACGTCATACAACGAGTCAATGCTGACACAGTACGACGATATTGTATTTGCAACGGGTGTTCGCCCACGTGAGGCGTCAATTAAATGTGGTGATAACAAACGCGTATTTGCATACGATGAAGTAATTCGTGGCGAAGTCGAGTTAGGCAACTCTATTGCCATTTTAGGTGCTGGCGGCATTGGTTTTGATATGGTGGCATTTTTAAGTGAACATAAATCACAAACCATTGATGAGTTTAAAACGCAGTGGGGAATTGAATGTGAACCGAAGCCACACAAAGACGAGCGTCAGTTGTACATGTTAAAAAGAAGCTCTGGCCGATTTGGTAGTGAACTTGGAAAAACAACAGGTTGGATCCATCGTCAAGTAGCTAAGCAGCATGGTGTAAAACAAATTGCAGATTGTCAGTATCAAAGCTTTGATAGCAAGGGTTTAACTATTACAGTTGGTGGTGAAACTCAGGTTTTACCGGTCGACACTGTTATTGCATGTATTGGTCAAGTTTCAAATGATGAAGTTGTAAAGCCTCATGCTGAAAACGCTAAAGTACACGTTATTGGTGGCGCTAAACTCGCTGCTGCAATTGATGCTAAGCGCGCTATTTTTGAAGCCCTTCAAATAGCGAGAAGTATTTAACCTTTCGACAAGTTGAAATAGTTTAGTAATTCATGCGGTCTTGGTTGTTTATAGTCTATAACTAAATAAACATTAAACACAGGATACGCATGAACACACTGACTCGCTTCTATGTAGCTGCAATAGGTAAACTATCATTTTTAGATGGGTTACCTCCTTTACTTTTTAGATTAATTTTAGCCCCTGTGATGATTATCGCGGGTTATAATAAGCTCGGCATCAGCGGCGATGCTACTGGCTTTTTCAATAATTTATTAGCCTCGCCTGATATTGTGCAATGGTTTGGAAATAGTGAATGGGGCTTAGGTTTACCGTTTCCCGACTTACTTGCATTTTTAGCTGGTTGGAGTGAATTTTTGGGTGGTTGGTTTTTATTAGTAGGCCTATTGACTCGCCTCGTAAGTATTCCTCTAATGTTTACTATGGTTGTTGCTGCAACATCAGTACATTGGCACAATGGCTGGTTTGCAATTGCTCCGACTAATCCTGATACGAGTGCAGCTCAGGTACTTGATTGGTTATCTATACCGGGCGCCAAAGAAAGTCTTGAAAACTCAGTTGAAGTACAAGAGCGAATTGGCAAAATACGATCAATAGTCGATGAGCATGGATTTGTAGATTACCTGTACGAAAAAGGTAAACCTTCAATATTAAATAATGGGATAGAATTTGCTGCCATTTATTTCGCTATGCTCCTGAGTTTATTTTTCACTGGAGGTGGACGCTTTGTTAGCGTTGATTATTGGCTCAGAAGAAGTGTCTTTAAAGAGTAAATTTAACGTGAGTTTATATACGCCAGCAAAAATTATTTTTTGCTGGCGTTTTTATTTCAATATTTATCAACACAGACTTAAAATGTTACCCTAGCGTTTTAAATATCGAGAAATAATTATGGATGCTATTGAGCTTTTATTAACTCGCCAATCTGACTCAAAACTAACAGAGCCAGGCCCATCTATTGAGCAGCTTAATATTATTAAACAAGCTGCACTTCGTGTCCCCGATCATGGTTGCATAGCGCCATGGCAATTTATTGTTGTTGAAGGGCAAGCGCGTGAAAAGTTAGGGTCGATTTACCACGAGAGTGCTGTGGCAGAGCAACAAGAAGATAAAGTTATAAACCGAGCTAAAGAATTACCGCTTCGTGCTCCAATGATCATCATTGCCATTGCTAAATATCAACAACATCCTAAAGTTCCTCGTATCGAGCAAGTGCAAAGCGCAGGGTGTAGCGTACTTGCAATGCAACAAGCCGCATTTGCACAAGGGTTAGGGGGTATTTGGCGCACGGGTTATTTTGCACAAAGTAATGCGGTTAAGCTAGCGCTTAATTTAAACGAGTTAGATGAAATTGTGGGTTACTTGTATATAGGTACACCTGCCGTCGATTGTAAAAAGTCACCAAGGCATAAGCCAGAAACTTATTTTACTGATTTATAAATAAGTGTGAACTTTTACATGCATTTATGGTCACTTATAATTGAGTATAAATTTTAATCACTGATTATTAATGTTAGTGAGAAACTGCAAGAAGGGCATGGATGCTAAATAACTTGATAATTCTTCTGCAGTTTGTTTTTTAATCGGTTGTTTTTTGATAATGTATGGAAAGTCTCAAAATAATAACGATAAAGAAGACTTAAATTATGGGAAATTTATTTTTACGTGAAAAAGAAAACTGGCTCGCTTGGTCAATTTGGGGGCTTTTAGGTGCGTTTGTTACGTTATATGTAGCAATGAGTACAAATGCTGCCCCTTTTATTGCCGGTTCAGCCGTCAGTGTATTGGTACTACTTACTTGGTGGATGCAACAATCTAAACGATTTGATTTTGGACGCGCATTTAAAGTGTGCTGTTATGTACTTATGTTAAGTATTCTGCCTACTTTTATGTTTGTCATTGTGCCAAGTGACGACTTAAACCGTTTTGATTTAATTTTTCAAGGGGTTACTTTTTTCTCATTGAGCTTGTTGGTTTGCTTAGTGTGTTCTTGGATTGCGCGTAGGCCTAAACAGTATTACTAGTAACCGCTATTTTTAAAATCTTAAAATGAATAAGTGATAGTTTTTTACACTATTAGATTAAATTTTATTTTTTACATTTAAAGCTTTACAAATATCGCGATAACCCATATTATACGCGCCGTACGGAGAGATGGCAGAGTGGTCGAATGCACCGGTCTTGAAAACCGGCATAGGTTTGTAGCCTATCTAGGGTTCAAATCCCTATCTCTCCACCATTATTTAAAAAAACCGCCTTATGGCGGTTTTTTGCTATCTGGGGTTTGATAAATGACAGACAAAGCAACTATTCCTATGAGTGCACAGCTTTTAAAACACATTCTTTTATGGACCGTGTTTGGTTACTGTTACCAAAGCGGCATGAGCGTACTAATTAAAATGGCAGCCGACGCACAACCAGAACACCCATTAATGACAGCGTTTGCATATGGTGTAGGTTTTAATATTTTAGTGGCCCACTTAATTACTAAGTACGATACAAAATGGCCCCTAGTTGCCTCAGTTTTTATTGGTGTAGTTGGATTAGTCGCTGTACCAATTATTATTGGCGGCACCGCTAGTTTATTAACTTTTTCATTGCTTGCCGGATTTTTATTCAGTTTGATACTTAGTTGCTTTATTGTTGGTCTGTTAAAGGTAAAACTCAATAAAAACTAGCACCAAACGTGCGTTATTTTGTGATAGCATACTCATGTCTTTTAACTAACAAAACGTGAAAAACACATTATGTCAGATAATTTTACTACAGATGCTGAAAAAGCAAGTTACGGTATTGGCTTACAAATGGGTGAGCAACTTAAGTCTAATCCTTTTGAAGGCTTAAACCTAAATTCAGTGTTTGAAGGCATGAAAGATGCGTACGCAGGTAGCGCTTTTCAAGTTGAGATCCCAGAGATCCAAGCTGCATTTGAAAAAGTTAACGAAGAGATTCAAGCTCGTCGTGAAGAAGAGTCAAAAGTACTTTCTGCTGAAGGTATTGCATTCTTAGAAGAAAACGCAAAACGTCCTGAAATCACAGTTACTGAGTCTGGTCTTCAATATGAAGTATTAGCAACAGGTGAAGGCGAAAAGCCAACTGCTGAGTCTACAGTACGTGTTGATTACCACGGTACATTAATTAATGGTACAGTATTTGATAGCTCTTACGAGCGCGGTCAACCAGCTGAATTCCCAGTAGGTGGCGTGATCAAAGGTTGGACTGAAGCTTTACAAATGATGCCAGTAGGCACTAAATGGCGTATTTACGTTCCTCATGAGCTTGCTTATGGTGAACGTGGTGCAGGTGCTGCAATTGCACCTTTCTCAACGCTTGTATTTGACGTTGAGCTACACGAAATCCTTTCTTAATAATCATTATTAAGTTATTTAAAAAACCGCGCTTATTAATAGCGCGGTTTTTTTGTGCCTATTAAAATTACCTTTAATTATTTTCAGGCAACACGAACAGTCACTTTTAACTCTAAACTTCAATTACAAAGCAACTCATATAAAAAAACCGCACTTAAAAATACGGTTTCAAAAGGGAGTTATTAATTAAACACTTTAACCTCGAAGCATAACTGTTAATGATTAAAAATAGCCGCGAACGCCCAAGCGAATATTTCTACCTGGAAGAGGGGCTTTATCTTTTATAAATGAGGTATGAACAAACCCTAGCTCATCAGTCAGGTTATCAACAATTATGTAAAATTGAGCATCAACAGCACCTAATCCTAATTGGTAGTTAGCTTGAGCATCAAATAAAGTATAACCATCTGTTTGGCTTTCAAACGCAGTGATATCACTTTGATCGAAGTAATGCGTACCAGTTAGGGTTAGTTGCAAGTTACCTAAATCATAATGTAACTCAGAGCCTAACTTATTTGCTGGTATACGCGGCAAGTTGCTTTCATCATTTTTAAGTTTAGCGCGGGTAGAGTCACCAAATACTTTAACCATTGTGTTTGGTGTAATTTGGTAGTGAGCATCGAACTCAAATCCATAGAGCTCTGCATCTTTACTTCTAAATTGGTAAACAGCTACTGCATCGTCGTGTGCACCAATAGCAGATTCTAAACCTTCTTCTTCATCGTAAACTAAGCCCGTATTTTCTTGGAAATAGAAATTTTTAATATCATTATAGAAAAAGTTTAAAGTGTAACCAAAATCTCCGCTAAAGCGTCTAAAGCTTAAATCAAGGTTAGTTGATTTTTCTTGTTTTATGTCCTCAGGTTCAAAATGCGCTTCGTTATCTTCGATGTGGTAACCTAAGCCAAGTTCGTAAGTACCTGTTGCAATGTGTAGGCCATTTGATAACAGCTCAGCAGAAAGCGGCGCACGCTCAGAGTGAGATAGGCTCAGTGCTAAACTTTGTCCTGGTGTATATTGCCAAATAGCCCCAGCAGATGCACTTACGTTTGTAAAGCTTTCACTGTAGGCAATTATCTCTTCTTCATGTTCTTCTTCAACTTCTTCATCATGATGATGCTCAGCTGAAGATATTTTACTTTCAATTTTGTAATCTTCAATACGAGCGCCAAACTCTAAAGTTACATCACCAAACACGCGTTCTTCTAACACATAAAGTGCATTTGAGGTTGTTATACTTGCTGGAGTAAATGCTTCATCACCAATTGCATCGTAGTCAGAATCGCTGTAATGATAGCCCAGCATACCATGCCAATCCGCGAATTTATGTTCTACGTTTAAACGCGCTTCGGTAGTTTCATTAGTGAACGTGGTGCCAATTTCACCATCTTCAATTTCACTGTGTGAATAGTCTGTATAACCAATACGAAGGTTGATTGTTTCTATCCAGTTATTGTGAAGCGCATAACTGACTAAGCCTTGCCAACGGTCTTGCTCTAGCTGTGCAAAAACAACTTCTTCGCCTTCTTCTTCATCCTCATGTTCTGCATGCTCTTCTTCAGTTTCACCTTCGTGATCATGCTCATGATGATGTTCATGTCCAGGTATTCCATAGTCAGTTTCTATACTACCGTAAGAAAATCCGACGGTAAGGTGCTCGCCAACGTAGCTAGTACCAAAATTTAGTGTTTCGCTATCGATAAACGTGTTTTCTACTGAGTTTTCAGCTTCTGCGTCGCCATCTTCGTCAGTTACTGTAAATGTAGGCGTTTCATAGTCATCGCCACTGCGTTTAGTCCCATCAAAATGAAAGTTAAATCCGTCATTTCCTGTTTCTAGTTTTGCGGCCACGGTATTTGAGTTAGAAACCGTGTCATGGCTGTACTCAGCGGCGCCGGTTAAATCATCTAAATTACTCGTTGGAATACGGTTATCAACCACATTTACCACACCACCAATTGCACCTGATCCATACAAAAGTGTACTTGGTCCACGAAGTACTTCAATTTGTTCAGCTGCTAAGCTATCGCTTGAGGTTGCATGGTCTGGTCCAATGCGCGATGCATCACTAGCATCTAATCCGTTTTGGGTGATTTTAACGCGAGGACCATCTAAACCTCGAATAATAGGGCTTGAGGATACAGGGCCAAAGTAGCTTGCATTAACGCCAGGTAAACCCTTTAGTGTTTCGCCAAGTGTTGGTTTAGATTTATTTCTTAACTCATCACCCGATAGAACGCTTACCGGTGAAATCATTTCTAGGCTGCTTTTGTGTAGCGCAGATGCATAAACCACAACGGTTTCAACCGAGGTTGGTAAAAGTGAAACCGTGACATTATTTGACGATTCAGTCACCGTTATTCTTGAATCTATATAATTTTCTTTACTGATATGAAGCTGGCTGTTAGCGTCAATTTCAATTGAGAATTCGCCAAGCTCATTACTTTTTATAGTTTGATTTTTTCCATGAACATGAATGGAAGCGTTTTCAATAGGTTGATTTTTATCGTTTAATACCTTACCTGTTATTGAAGCAGCTAGGGCGGATTGGGTACATAAAACCGATAAAATGGCAGAAGAAATTAATGTTAACTTTGTCATTGGTAAATTAATTGGTGATTACATGTTGTGATATAATATAACAGTTCATAATTTGCGAATCAACAATGTTATACTATAACTTTTGTATTTGCGTTTAATCAACTAAAAATGATGATAAATTACTCAGCCTAGTTGGTATTTTATCTGCTATCTATCATTAGTACATCAAGCTTGTATTGTGCTCGTGTTTGGTTTTTTAAGTCAGTAGGCTCTAGCATTTCACATTCGTCACGTAGCATTTCGGCTATTAGGCTAGGGTATTGGCGGCAATCTTCAGGTCGGTCTAGGTAAATATTACATATGAATTTATCGCGAGCACCTTCATCTTTTTTAAGTTCGATTGCTAAAAAAGGGCAGTTATTTAATTTATCACCTGTGTTCGGATCAAACCAAATTTTATTGTTTTGTACATATTGATAAATCTCGGGATTAAAGAGCGCCCACATTTCAATTTCTTCTGATGATACGTCGAGGTCAGCACCACCATATTTGGTGCAGCATTTGCCACACTGGTTACACTCTTTCATGATTTATTCATCTTTATATAATTTTACAATTATTAGTTTAACAGCTCGTGTTAAATTGTTTTAAATTATTATTTTTATTAATTTAACCATTTAATACTTATGGATGAGCAGTCGATAAATTTAATTCATGTGGTGTGCTTTAAAAATAAAAGTAATTAAGGTTATTTAAAAAGTGTGAATTTTTGTGACAGGGTAGAATTTTATAAACCACTTATACTTTAGTTATTATTTAGCATTTAAATTGTTTGCTGCACACTTTAATGTTGTATGATCGTCCTAAAGGCATATTTAATTAGCCATTTAAATCTATATTTTGCTATTTAAAGCATAAATACATTGAGGGTGATACGTAATGATGAATACAAAAGTATACAAAGCGGTACACGATTTGGCTGAAGAGTTAATGAATGCAGCAAATAAGAATGATCGTAAACGCTTTGAGTTACTTTTTTCTAAACTTAAAGCGATTTGTGAAGAAAACGAAAATACCTCTAAAGATCACCCTGTTCAGTGGGAAACACTTGCTGATTTTACAGAAGAGTTAGAAGAAGCTATTACCACCTATGAAAAGGCGTTAGCAAAATCCATTGCTATTAATAATAAAGACCATATGTCGTCGGTTGCATTTTCTATGGCAACATTACAATTAGAACTTGGTCAAAAAGAAGAGGCTATAAAAAATCTTCAAAGTGCAAAAGTTAGTGCAAATAAAATTGAAGACAAAGAACTTAAAGCCGAAATACATGACCTGTTAGAATCACTGGTTGAAGAAGAAGGCTAATTAAAAGCGCAATTTAATTTTTGCATATAGAATTAATGGCCATGAAGGTAGCGTTTTAAAAGGGTGATTATGTTTAAATACAGTTTATATTTATTTACGTTTTTACCTTTTTGTTCGTTTGCTAACTCTTTCAATCAGCAAATAACCGCAGCGCTGATTGAAAGGACCACACATAATATTACGTATGACGGCAGTTATCATTCAATAAAATACCCCGGTGGTGATGTACCAAGTAATATTGGTGTGTGTACCGATGTTATTATTCGCGCTTACCGTCAATTGGGTGTTGATTTACAACAAAGAGTACATGAAGATATGCGAGCAAATTTTGCTAGATATCCATCTCAGCGAATTTGGGGTCTAAAAAAGCCGGATAAAAATATTGACCACCGGCGTGTACCAAACCTTCAAGTATTTTTTAAGCATAATGGCACAGAATTGGCCATTTCTAGCAACTCACGTGATTATAAAGTTGGCGATATAGTTACTTGGATGTTACCCGGTAACTTACCCCATATAGGCATGGTTGTTACGGAAGCTTTAAACAGTGCCGAGAATGTTCAAATTGTACATAATATAGGACGAGGACCAGAAGTAAGCGAAATGCTATTTGATTATAAGATTACTGGTCATTATCGTTTTACTAATAAACATTATAATGCCCAGTAAAGACGGGGGCTGCTATAAAGCTATTAATTATTTTAGATTAATACTTATATTGCCGTTTGGCTTGCTACAGCATAAAAGTATTTCACCATCACGAACAAATGCGAGTGGTTCTTCATTATATTGAACATTGCCAGACACTAAGGTTGCTCGGCAAGCACCGCAGTAGCCTTCACGACATTGATAAGCAACGTCTATATTTTGAGATTCTAAGCAGTGTAAAAGAGAAGGGCAGCCAGGGCTATATTCAATGCGCTGGCTGTTTTCTGCAAGTGTAACACTTGCAGTCGTTTCGTTATTCATTATAAGTCAAAATCACCAAATTCAGCAGCATCAACTTGTGAATCTATTTGACCTACAAGGTATGAACTAATTTCTGCTTCTTGTGGCGCAACCTGAACATTATCAGACACTAACCATGAGTTGATCCAAGGAATAGGGTTGCTGTTGTTTTCAAATTGAGCCGGTAAGCCAATAGCAGTCATACGTGCGTTAGTAATATATTCAACATACTGACATAAAATATGCTTGTTTAAGCCAATCATAGAGCCATCTTTGAATAGGTACTCTGCCCATTCTTTCTCTTGCTCGGCAGCTTGTACAAACATTTTAATTGCTTCATCGCGACATTGAGCGGCAACGATTGCCATTTCTGGATCGTCTTTGCCGTCTTGCATGATATTTAAAATATGCTGTGTACCTGAAAGATGAAGTGCTTCGTCACGTGCAATTAGTTTAATTATCTTAGCGTTACCTTCCATCAGTTCACGTTCAGCAAATGCAAATGAACAAGCAAAGCTGACATAAAAACGAATTGCTTCAAGAATATTTACCGACATCATAGCGAGGTAAAGTTTCTTTTTCAGCTCGAATAAGTTTACAACAACTGTCTTACCGTTGATTTCATGCTTACCTTCACCGTAAAGGTTGTAAAGTGAAACAGAGTTAATTAAGTCATCGTAGTAAGATGTTACTGCATCAGCGCGCTCGCTAATTTTATCGTTGCTAACGATGTCATCAAAAATAATCTCTGGTGATTGTGTTACGTTACGAATAATGTGGGTGTATGAACGGCTGTGAATGGTTTCACTAAATGCCCACGTTTCTATCCAGGTTTCAAGTTCTGGGATAGACACGATAGGTAGTAGCGCAACGTTAGGAGAGCGGCCTTGTACACTATCAAGCAATGTTTGATATTTTAAGTTACTTAAAAATATGTGCTTTTCATGCTCTGGTAGCGCTTGAAAATCTAAACGGTCTTTACTCACATCTACTTCTTCTGGTCGCCAAAAGAAAGACAGTTGCTTTTCAATTAACTTTTCAAAAATAGGATATTTTTGTTGATCGTAACGCGATACGTTAACGGTCTGGCCAAAAAACATTGGCTCTTGCATTTGGTTATTATGATTACGACTAAAAGTAGTATAAGACATGATTATCACTCAAAAAACTATCAGAACAAAGCGGGCTGCATGCCCGCTTAAGATAAAATTAACGACTATATTTTACACGCGCCGCCTGCACAATCGTCATCTTCCACTTCTGGAGTGTCGTCCTGTGCATCAGATGCGCCATCACGGGTATTATGGTAATACAACGTTTTGACCCCCAATTTGTAGGCACTAAGTAAGTCTTTTAATAAGACTTTCATAGGTACTTTACCGCCTTCAAATTTATTTGGATCATAATTTGTGTTTGCAGAAATAGTTTGGTCAACAAATTTTTGCATGATACCGACAAGCTGTAAGTAACCATCATTAGAAGGTATGTCCCAAAGTAACTCATAGTTGTCTTTCAAACGTTCGTACTCAGGTACAACTTGTTTTAAAATACCATCTTTACTTGCTTTAACACTAATGTGACCGCGTGGCGGCTCGATACCATTTGTTGCGTTCGAGATTTGCGATGACGTTTCTGAAGGCATTAATGCGCTTAGTGTTGAGTTTCGCATACCGTGTTCTTGTATGCTTTTACGCAGTGAATCCCAATCAAGGTGCAGTGGCTCATCACAAATTTTATCTAAGTCTGTTTTATACGTATCTGTAGGCATAATACCTTGAGAATACGTTGTTTCATTAAACTTAGGACATGCACCACGTTCTTTTGCAAGTTCGTTTGACGCTTTCATCAAGTAGTATTGTATAGCTTCGAATGTTTTATGTGTTAGTGCATTTGCACTGCCGTCTGAATAACGCTTACCATTTTTAGCTAAGTAGTAGGCATAGTTGATTACGCCTATTCCTAACGTACGACGTCCCATCGTTGCGTTTTTGGCAGCTGGTACGGGGTAGTCTTGGAAGTCGAGTAAATTATCGAGTGCACGCACTGCTAGCTCCGCAAGCTCTTCTAGTTCATCTAGGGACTCAAGCGCACCTAGGTTGAAAGCAGACAGTGTACATAATGCAATTTCACCTTCTTCATCGTTAACGTTGTTAAGCGGTTTAGTCGGTAATGCAATTTCTAAACATAGGTTAGACTGACGAATTGGCGCTACTTTCGCTATAAACGGGCTGTGTGTATTACAGTGATCTACATTCTGTAAGTATATGCGGCCAGTACTTGCACGCTCTTGTGCAAACACAGAGAACAATTCAATGGCTTTAATACGCTTTTTACGAATAGACTCGTCTTGTTCGTATTTAACATATAACGCATCAAATTCGTCTTGATCTTCAAAAAACGCATCGTAAAGACCTGGTACGTCTGATGGACTAAATAACGTGATGTAATCGTCTTTAATCAAACGAGTATACATTAACTTATTAAACTGTACGCCGTAATCTAAGTGACGAACACGGTTGTCATCCACACCACGGTTATTTTTAAGAACTAAAAGGTTCTCTACTTCTAAATGCCATAGCGGGTAGAATAGGGTTGCTGCGCCGCCGCGAACACCACCTTGCGAACAACTCTTAACAGCTGTTTGAAAGTGCTTGTAAAAAGGGATACAACCTGTGTGGTATGCTTCGCCATTACGGATATGGCTTCCTAATGCACGGATACGACCAGCATTAATACCGATACCAGCACGCTGAGAAACATATTTTACAATAGCTGACGATGTAGCATTGATTGAATCAAGGCTGTCGCCACACTCAATAAGTACGCAAGAGCTAAATTGACGAGTAGGTGTACGTACACCAGCCATGATTGGCGTAGGCAATGAAATCTTAAATAACGATACCGCGTCGTAAAAACGTTTTATGTATGAAACTCGTGTTTCTCGTGGGTAATCTGCAAATAAGCTTGCAGCCACTAAAATATATAAAAACTGTGCGCTTTCATAAATCTCACCCGATACACGGTTTTGAACTAGGTATTTACCTTCTAATTGCTTAACTGCAGCGTAACTAAAATTAAGATCGCGTGAGTGGTCAAGGTATTCGTCTAATTCGTCAAATTCTTGCTCTGTATAATCAGCAAGTAAGTGAGCATCGTAACGTTTATCACTCACCATTTTTGTCACGTGATCAAATAAACGCGGAGGCTCGAATTGACCGTATGCTTTTTTACGTAAGTGGAATACAGCTAAACGTGCAGCAAGGTACTGGTAATCAGGTGATTCTTTAGAAATCTGATCGGCAGCCGCTTTGATAATCGTTTCGTGAATATCTTTTGTACGAATCCCATCATAAAATTGAATATGTGACTTTAATTCAACCTGTGAAACCGAAACGTTATTTAAACCTTCGGCGGCCCATTCTATAACGCGATGGATCTTATCAAGATCAAGAGGCTCTTTGCGCCCATCACGTTTGCTTACAGATAACTGTTGGTTCATAGCTTTGCCTGTATTCCTTGGGGATAATGTATTTTTGACCAATGTTGTACGTCTCAAAAAGAGAAGTAGTGCTCATTTTTTATAAGTTTTACCCAATGAGGTAAATTTAATTGAATAACATTTGGCCACAATATCTGGTGTTGTTCAATTTAGAGATCACAAGATAGTGTGGTCTGAGTTGATTTGCAAGGGGCACAATTGCCCCTATTTGTGGATAACGTTGGGATAACGTATTTGTGTTAGTAGGCATTAACCTTTGATCATTCATTGAAGTTGAAATTTTTAAAAATCAACTCAGGATCGACTAAATTTACACATTTTGAAAATAAATTTCGGCTGCTTTTTTTATCATCAAGCTTTGCGTAAAAACTAACACGATCACAATATATAGTGTTTATATCTAGAATGGGCACTATATATGGTTAAATGCGTCAATAGGGCTACGCCAGTTAAAATCAGCTTTCCAAGTAAGTGCTTCTGCTTCGCTTGGAATGTACCCCCACAAAGCAGTAGCTGTAGGCATACCTGCTGCTCTACCTGCTTGAATGTCTCGCTCGGCATCACCTATGTATAAACAGCGATCTGGTATTACGTCCATTAGTTTTGCGCAATGAAGTAAAGGTAGAGGAGAGGGTTTGGCTTCTTCAAGCGTATCACCGCTAATAACAACTGCCGCATTTTTTAAAGCGGGGATCGCAGCGACAAGCGGCTCAGTTAAAAAGCCGGGCTTGTTTGTCATGATCCCCCATTTGATCTTTTTGTGATCGAGTGAGATCAGTAGTGGTTCAATACCGGAAAAGCATTGGGTGTATTTCGCAATGTTTTGGGCATAGCTATCGACCAATTGCTTTATCAACGGTGCTTGTGCAAGAGAGGGCCACAACTCTTTAAAACCTGCTCCCAGTAAAGCTGCCACACCATTAGAAGCCGCTGGGCGATATATTTCGCTCGTCACTTCGGCAATTTGATTTGCTCGTAGTACACTATTAAGTGCAGCGCCTAAATCGTCAGCTGTGTCGAGTAAGGTGCCATCTAAATCAAATAAAAACGCATCATATTGATAAAGTTCTAATGATGAACCTGCGCTCTTCATTACACCAACTTCTCAAAATGAAGGATATAATTAACACTAACATCATTATTAAGTGTGTATTGTTTAGAGAAGGGGTTATACGAAAATCCTGAGCTTGCACGTACTTTTAAGCCCGCTTGCTCGGCCCACGTAATTAGCTGCGCCGGTTTAATAAACTTTTTATGATCGTGAGTTCCCTCTGGAACCATTTTTAATAGTTTTTCAGCACCTACAATGGCAAACAAGTAGGCTTTCGGTGTTTTATTGAGGGTAGAGAAAAAAACATCAGCGCCAGGTTTTGCAAGTTTGGCAACGGCATGAATAATCGAAGCAGGGTCCGGAACGTGTTCAAGCATTTCCATACAGGTAACAACGTCAAATCGTTCGGGGTGTTCTACAGCAAACTGTTCTGCGGGTATTTTTATATATTCTACATTAACACCCGTTTCTAGGCTGTGTAATTTAGCAACAGTCAAGGGCTCTTGCCCCATATCAATACCTGTTACCTTTGCCCCCATGCGTGCCATGCTCTGGCTTAAAATACCCCCACCACAGCCAACATCGAGTGTTTCTTTATCAAATAAACCTTGCGTTTTATTTGCAATAAAATCTAGGCGTAACGGATTAATTTCGTGAAGAGGTTTAAACTCACCCTCTAAATCCCACCAACGCTCTGCGATGGCTTCAAACTTTGCTATTTCTGCGTGATCTACATTTTGATGTTCGGTCATAAAATACTTCCTCGTCAATCTGAGGCCATTATATAGGCCTAAATTGATAAATCGCAAAGTTTTGCGCCTGTAAATTAAAATTAATTGTGATAGCATGTCCGTTAGTAATAATAACAATACTCTTTAAAACCTAATACCGGGTTATTAAGAGCTGCTACTGAAGGAATGTGATATCAAATGACTGATCTCGCCAATGAAATTCTGCCAGTCAATATTGAAGACGAGTTAAAAAACTCCTACTTAGATTACGCAATGAGTGTAATTGTAGGACGTGCATTACCAGACGTACGTGATGGCTTAAAGCCAGTTCACCGCCGCGTTTTGTTTGCAATGAACGAGCTTAGTAATGATTGGAACAAGCCTTACAAAAAATCGGCACGTGTTGTCGGTGACGTAATCGGTAAATACCACCCACACGGCGATAGCGCAGTTTATGACACGATAGTTCGTATGGCACAGCCATTCTCACTTCGTTATATGCTTGTAGACGGCCAGGGTAACTTTGGTTCTGTTGATGGTGATTCAGCTGCAGCAATGCGTTATACCGAAGTACGTATGGCCAAGATGTCACACGAGTTATTAGCCGATCTTGAAAAAGAAACCGTTGATTTCGTTCCTAACTATGATGGCACAGAACAAATTCCTGATGTTTTACCAACTAAGGTACCTAACTTACTTGTAAATGGTTCTTCTGGTATTGCCGTAGGTATGGCAACAAACATCCCACCACATAACTTAACTGAAGTTATCAATGGTTGTTTAGCATTAATTGTTAATCCAGATTTAACCATAACTGAGTTAATGGATTACATTCCTGGCCCAGATTTCCCTACAGCCGCAATCATAAACGGTAAAAAAGGGATTGAACAAGCGTATCAAACGGGTCGTGGTAAAGTGTACATGCGTGCACGTGCCGAAATTGAAACGGATGAGAAAACAGGTCGTGAAACAATTATTGTTCATGAAATCCCTTATCAAGTTAACAAAGCTCGTTTGATTGAAAAAATAGCGGAGCTTGTTAAAGATAAAAAAATTGAAGGCATTAGTGCACTACGTGATGAATCAGATAAAGACGGTATGCGTATCGTTATTGAGATTAAACGTGGTGACGTAGGTGAAGTGATTCTAAACAACCTATATGCACAAACACAGTTACAAACAGTGTTTGGCATGAACATGGTTGCGCTAATTAATAATCAACCTAAGTGTTTTAATTTAAAAGAAATGCTTGAAGAGTTCATTATTCACCGCCGTGAAGTAGTAACTCGTCGTACAGTATTTGATTTACGTAAAGCGCGTGACCGTGCTCATATGCTAGAAGGTCTAGCAATTGCACTTGCCAATATTGACCCAATTATTGAACTTATTCGTAAGTCTCCTACACCGGCAGAAGCTAAAATAGCGTTAACTGCTCGCTCGTGGGAACTCGGTAATGTAAAAGCTATGCTTGAAAAAGCAGGTGAAGCAAACGTTGCTCGCCCAGATTGGTTAGCTGATGATTTAGGTATACGCGACGGCCAGTACTTCATTTCTGAGCAACAAGCTCAAGCGATTCTTGACTTGCGATTACACAAGCTAACAGGCCTTGAACACGAAAAAATCTTAAGTGAATACCAAACACTGCTTGATTTAATTGCTGAGCTGTTACACATATTGGCAAGTCCAGAGCGCTTAATGGAAGTAATTCGTGATGAATTAGTTGAAATTAAGGCGCAATACGGTGATGAGCGCCGCACTGAAATCAATGCAGCTGCGCACGACATCAGCCTTGAAGACCTCATTACTGAGGAAAATGTTGTAGTGACACTTTCTCACGAAGGCTATGTTAAGTATCAGGCATTGTCTGATTACGAAGCGCAACGTCGTGGCGGTAAGGGTAAGTCTGCAACGAAGATGAAAGACGAAGATTTCATCGAGCGTTTATTAGTTGCAAATACGCACGATACTATTTTGTGTTTCTCTACAGCTGGTCGCTTATATTGGTTAAAAGTGTATCAATTACCACTTGCAAGCCGTGCAGCCCGCGGTAAGCCAATTGTAAACTTGCTACCGTTAGAAGCTGACGAACGCATTACCGCTATATTGCCAGTACGTGAGTACGAAGAAGATAAGTACATCTTTATGGCAACTGCTTTTGGTACTGTTAAGAAAACACCATTAACAGCCTACAGCCGTCAACGTGCTAGCGGTATTATTGCCGTTAACCTAAACGAGGGTGATAGCTTAATTGGTGTTGATATTACTGATGGTACCAACGAAATAATGTTGTTTACCGATGCGGGTAAGGTTGTTCGCTTTAAAGAAGCTGAAGAGTCTGCTGTTGTTGACGAAAATGGAAACCCAGTATTAGACGAAGAAGGTAACCCAGAGATTCGTTTCAAGGGTGTTCGTCCAATGGGCAGAACGGCAACCGGTGTACGCGGTATTAAAATGACCGACGAGCAACGTGTTGTATCGCTCATCGTGCCAAAAACTGATGGCGCAATATTGACTGTAACTGAAAATGGTTATGGTAAACGAACTCAGCTTGAAGATTACCCATCTAAGAGTCGTGCGACACAAGGTGTTGTATCAATTAAGGTGAGTGAGCGTAATGGTGCTGTAGTAGGTGCTGTTCAAGTTGATGACAACGACGAAATAATGCTTATTTCAAATCGCGGAACGTTAGTGCGTACTCGTGTGAACGAAGTTTCAACGGTTGGTCGTAACACACAAGGTGTTATTTTGATCAGAACTATTGACGAAGAGCAAGTAGTTGGTTTACAACGTATAGAAGAAATTGAAGTTACAGAAAGTGACTTAATCAATACTGAAGACGTTGAAACAGTTGATACAGTTATAGATGAAGTCGTGGATGATAATCCTCCTTCAGAATAATTGAGATTGAAAAAGCGGCCTTGGCCGCTTTTTTTAATGTTGTTGAAAAAAATTAATACAGCGTGGATTTAATATTTTCATGTTGAGTGTATAAATTACTGGAATGAGGCAAAGGTAATGAGTAAATATAATTTTTGTGCAGGGCCGGCTATGCTTCCGCAAGCGGTAATGCAAAAAGCACAAAAAGAATTCTTAGATTGGCAAGACATGGGCGTTTCTGTAATGGAAATTAGCCACCGTAGTAAAGAATTTTTGGCATTAACTGCAAAATGTGAAGCAAGCTTAAGACGCTTAATGAATATTAGTGATGAATTTGAAGTTTTATTTATGCATGGAGGTGGTCGCGGTCAGTTTAGTGCAGTACCCCTTAATCTTCATCAAGCAGATAAAAAAGCTATCTACTGCGAAAATGGCGTGTGGTCTAAAAGCGCTACCGACGAAGCTAACAAGTTTACTTCAACAACCAGTGTTGATGTACGTAACGATGCAGATGGAAAATTCTCAATTAAAAATGTAGCTGATTGGGTTTTACCTGCAGATGCCTCATATATTCATTATTGTCCGAACGAAACCGTAGATGGCTTAGAAATTTTTGAGGTGCCAAGTCATCCAACGGCACCAATTGTTGCTGATATGTCGTCAACGATTTTATCGCGCGAAATTGATGTAGATAAATTTGATTTAATTTACGCTGGTGCGCAAAAAAATATCGGTCCATCAGGTATCGCTATCGTTATTGTACGCAAAACATTACTTGAACGTGAAGGTTTAGCTAAGCCTGGTATTTTAGATTATGCACTCGAAGCGAAGCAGGGCAGTATGTTTAATACACCACCTACATTTGCATGGTACTTAGCTGCAGAAGTGTTTGAATGGTTAGAAGCACAAGGTGGTGTAAAAGCAATGGAAGCTCAGAACATCGCTAAGGCCGAACTTCTTTATAATTTTATTGATGAATCTCCTTTTTATTCAAATAAAGTAGCAAAGCATTGCCGCTCACGTATGAACGTACCATTTTGGCTTAATGATGAAAGTTTAAATGAAAAGTTTGTATCACAATCTAAAGAATCTGGTTTATTAGCGCTTGAAGGTCATAGAATAGTAGGCGGTATGCGCGCAAGTATTTATAACGCAATGCCACTTGAAGGCGTACAAGCGCTTGTTGATTTTATGGCAGCTTTTGCGAAGGAGAATAGCTAATGGAGCAACTTCGTTTAGAACCAATATCGCGTGTTAACGGCTCTGTGACATTACCAGGGTCAAAAAGTTTATCTAATCGTATTTTACTGCTGGCTGCTCTGGCTAACGGAACAACAGTAGTAGAGAACTTACTCGATAGTGATGATATTCGTCATATGTTGGGAGCACTAGAGCTTTTAGGTGTAACAGTAATACTTAATGAAGACCGAACAGTTGCAACTGTTCATGGTGTTGGTGGTGAGTTCAAAAAACCTAATAAACCTTTATTTTTAGGTAATGCGGGTACAGCATATCGTCCGTTAACAGCTGTTTTAGCTGCTGTTAAAGGTGAGTATGAGTTAGTCGGTGAGCCACGTATGGAAGAGCGCCCAATAGGGCACTTAGTTGATGCGCTTCAAGCCCTTGGTGGTGATATTACCTATACAAAGCACAAAGACTACCCACCGCTTAAAATTGTTGGTGGGCAAATTAATGGTGGCGAAGTTGAAATTGATGGCAGTATTTCAAGTCAATTTTTAACCGCTTTATTAATGGCAGCTCCATTATTCAGTGGTGATACGCAAATTACAATTAAAGGCACATTAGTGTCTAAGCCATATATTGATATTACTTTAGGTGTTATGGCGCGTTTTGGCATTACTGTTGAACACTCAGACTATTCACTATTTAAGGTAAAAGGTGGGCAGCAATATCAATCACCTAAACGCATAATGGTTGAAGGTGACGCATCGTCGGCTTCTTATTTTGTTGCAGCCGCAGCCATTGCTGGTGGCGAGATTGAAATTAAAGGTGTGGGTGCTAAATCGGTTCAGGGTGATATTGGCTTTGCGAAGGTGATGGAACAAGTCGGTGCACAAATCGATTGGTACGATGAACGTTTAGTTGTGAGGAAAGGCGAGTTAAAAGGGGTCGACATAGACGCCAATGCCATTCCCGATGCTGCAATGACATTAGCTACTGTTGCTTTATTTGCTAAAGGTCCCACAGCTATTCGTAATATTTATAATTGGCGTGTAAAAGAAACAGACCGTCTTTACGCTATGAGTACAGAACTTCGTAAAGTAGGTGCAAAAGTTGTTGAGGGGGAGGATTTTATTGAAATAACTCCGCCATTAACATTTAACGATGTCGCTATTGACACTTACGATGATCACCGGATTGCTATGTGTTTTGCAATGGTTGCCGTAGGCGGAAAGCCTATAACAATCAATGACCCTAAGTGTACCTATAAAACATTTCCTACGTTTTTCAATGTATTAGCATCGGTGAGTGAATAGGCTTTTTATAACTATTTATAAAAAGTTACACACTAATAGCAGATATATTTTAATAACTGACGTATAATGTCGCGGTTTATTTAGGTGTGCATTGCAGGAGGTTTAAATGCAGGCGTTATTAATGCCCGTGATCACCGTTGATGGCCCAAGTGGTTCTGGTAAGGGAACTGTTTGTCGTTTGTTAGCCGATAAGTTGGGTTGGGATGTATTGGATAGTGGTGCTATTTACCGCGTTTTATCCCTTGCAGCACTTCATCACCAAATCGCATTAGATAACGAAGAGGCACTTGTACCACTGGCTGCAAATTTAGACGTGCAGTTTTTGGTAGATAGCCAAACTAATGCTGGAAAAGTTATTCTAGAGGGAGAGGATGTAACCACGACTATTCGTAATGAAGAAGTGGGCGCAGCTGCATCAAAAGTAGCAGCTCTTCCTCGTGTTCGTGAAGCGTTATTAAGGCGTCAACGCGCTTTTAGAACCGAAAATGGTTTGATAGCAGACGGCCGTGATATGGGAACTGTTGTATTCCCAGATGCGCCATTAAAAATCTATTTGACAGCGAGCGCACAAGAGCGTGCTCGTAGACGCTTTGTTGAGTTGAATGAGCGTGGGCTTGATGTTACACTAAGTGGTCTATTAGAGGACATTCAAGCTCGTGATGACCGTGATATGAATCGCGCCGTCGCACCGCTTGTGCCTGCAGAAGATGCAATTGAACTCGATACTAGCGAGCTAAATGCACAGCAAGTGTTTGATAAAGTTATAACTTTATTAGATGCAGCTATCTCTGAAGGTAAACTTCCTAAACGAAGTTAAACACATTTTATGCACCAGCAGGATGCCAGTGCTATTTTAACAACCCCATGCAGCATGGTTGCTTATTGGTATTAATATATGAGACGTATATTCGTATGTCAGAAAATTTTGCGCAGTTATTTGAAGAAAGCTTAAAGGGTTTTGAAGCAGAGCAAGGCTCTATTGTTAAAGGTACAGTAATCTCAATCGAGAACAACATTGTACTTGTAGATGCTGGTCTTAAATCAGAAAGTGCTATCCCTGCAGAGCAGTTCAAAAATGCTGCTGGTGAACTAGAAGTTGCTGTTGGCGACGAAGTAGATGTTGCACTAGATGCAATCGAAGACGGTTTCGGTGAAACTATCCTTTCTCGTGAGAAAGCGAAGCGTCACGAAGCGTGGATCCGTCTTGAGAAAGCATGTGAAGAGCAAGAGACTGTTACTGGTGTTATCAACGGTAAAGTTAAAGGCGGTTTCACTGTTGAAGTTGATTCAATCCGTGCTTTCCTACCTGGTTCACTTGTTGATGTTCGTCCAGTACGTGACACAACTCACCTTGAAGGCAAAGAGCTTGAATTTAAAGTAATCAAGCTTGATCAAAAACGTAACAACGTTGTTGTTTCACGTCGTGCAGTTATCGAATCAGAAAACTCACAAGAACGTGAAGAGCTTCTTGCTAACCTTGTTGAAGGTCAAGAAGTTAAAGGTATCGTTAAGAACCTTACTGACTACGGTGCGTTCGTTGACCTTGGTGGTGTTGATGGTCTACTACACATTACAGATATGGCGTGGAAGCGTGTTAAGCACCCTTCAGAAATCGTTAATGTTGGTGACGAAATCGCAGTTAAAGTTCTTAAATTCGACAAAGATAAAACTCGTGTATCTCTAGGCCTTAAACAGCTTGGTGAAGATCCATGGGCAGCTATCGCTGGTCGTTACCCAGAAGGTTCTAAACTTTCTGGTCGTGTAACTAACCTTACTGATTACGGTTGCTTCGTAGAAATCGAAGAAGGCGTTGAAGGTCTAGTACACGTTTCTGAAATGGATTGGACTAACAAGAACATCCACCCTTCAAAAGTTGTTTCACTAGGTGACACAGTTGAAGTTATGGTTCTTGAAATCGACGAAGAACGTCGTCGTATTTCTCTAGGTCTTAAGCAATGTATTGCTAATCCTTGGCAGGAATTTGCTCGTCTACAAAACAAAGGCGACCAAGTTACTGGTAAGATCAAATCAATCACTGACTTCGGTATCTTTATCGGTCTTGACGGTGGTATTGACGGTCTTGTACACCTTTCAGATATTTCTTGGAACACACCTGGCGAAGAAGCTGTACGTGAATTCAAGAAAGGCGACGAAATCACTGCTATCGTATTGCAAGTTGACCCAGAGCGTGAACGTATCTCTCTAGGTGTTAAGCAAATCGAAGCTGACCCGTTCAATAACTACCTTGATGCAAACAAAAAAGGTGCTATTGTTAAAGGTAAAGTGACTGAAGTTGATGCGAAAGGCGCAACTGTTGAACTTATCGAAGGCGTTGAAGGTTACATCCGTGTAGCTGATATCGCTCAAGAGCGCGTTGAAGACGCAACTACTGTTGTTTCTGTAGGCGACGAAGTTGAAGTTAAATACGTTGGTGTTGATCGTAAGAACCGCACTTTAAGCTTATCTGTAAAAGCTCTTTTCGAAGCAGAAGAGAAAGAAGTACTAGAGAAGCTTAAGAAAGAAGAGCCAGTGTTTGAAAACGCAATGGCAGCTGCTTTCGCAAATGCACAAAAAGACTAATAAATAATTAGTTTTTAGTTGGGAGGGCATTTTGCCCTTCCTATATCTTTTTATTAAGGAAACGCTATGACTAAGTCAGAATTGATAGAAACACTTGCGGAACAACACGCACACGTTCCAGTGAAAGATGTTGAAAATGCTGTAAAAGAAATTCTTGAACAAATGGCCGGTTCATTATCTTCTTCAGATCGAATAGAGATCAGAGGATTTGGTAGTTTCTCTTTGCATTTCCGCGCTCCTCGCACAGGTCGTAACCCTAAAACTGGCGATACAGTAGAGTTAGATGGAAAGCACGTACCTCATTTTAAACCAGGTAAAGAATTACGCGACCGCGTCAATGCGAGCATTGCCTAGTTAATATAACGGAGTAGTTACTTGTTCAAGGTATTGAAATTTATTCTGGTAGCGCTATGCCTAATTAGCGCATTTGTATTAGGGTCACAAAACCCACAGTTAGTACAAGTAAATTATATTATAGCCAGTAATACTCTGCCTTTAGCTGTAATAATAAGTATCTGCTTTTTGTTAGGTGTTTTAATAGGTTGTTTTATAAGCTTTAAGCTATTCTCTCAATTAAAGTGGCAAAATTACCGTTTGAAAAAACAGTTAGCGCCTGAGAAAAATAAAAACAAGCTTGACGTTAATAAAGACACCTAATTATGATTGAGCTTTTGTTTTTACTACTACCTGTTGCAGCCGGCTACGGTTGGATTATGGGTAAAAACAGCGCAAAAAATCATGCTCACCAACTTAATCGTCAAATAACTTCTGAATACAGTAAAGGGCTTAAGTTTTTATTAGACCGCGAAGAAGATCAAGGTTTAGAACACTTAATAAATTTACTAGAGGTTGCAGCGGATTCAGTAGAACATTACTCTACACTTGCTACTATGTTTCGTCGCCGAGGCGAATTAGACCGCGCAATCAAAATTCATGAACTTCTTTTAAAACACCCAAGTTTGAGTGAGCAGCAAGCCGCTACTAGTCGCTTAGAATTAGCCGAAGATTATATAATGGCTGGATTGCTAGATGGTGCAGAAGAGCATTTGGTTTGGTTGGTCAAGGCCGGCCATGTAGAAGCTCTCGATCCTATTATTACCTTATACTCGCAAACTCGTGAGTGGGATAAAGGCATTAATATGTTTGAATCTCACAGTGAATTATTCTCTAAAGAGCAACAATTTAAGGCTATCGCGAATTTTTATTGTGAGTCTGCCCTTAGTGACAATACTCCTCAAATTATGCGAAAAGCAATTAGCCTAAATTATAAAGCCGTAAGGCCCTTGTACGAGCTAGGTGTCATCGCTTTTTCCAAAGAAGATTACGTTAAAGCTATTTACTACTGGCGTGAACTAATCTGTCAGTTTACGTTGTTTGCGCCGTTATTTATTGATGAGCTAGCGCATAGTTATAAACAACTAAATTTAACGCATCAGTTTCATGAACTAGTAAGCGATTTACTAGACAAAGGTGGTGTTCTAATAAAAATAAAACATTGCCAAGCTCTTTTAGAGCAAGGTCATACAAAACAAGCTTTCGATTTTTTAACTGACAGTTTAAAAAGACAACCTACGATCAGGGGATTTAGTTTTTTACTGCAGCTAATGGGTGACCAAAATAAAAATACAAAAGAAGTACTTAATGAAATTGATAGTCTTGTAACGTCATATATTGCTACTAAGCCAGATTTTCAATGCCAGCATTGTGGCTTCACAAGTTATACAATTTATTGGAATTGCCCTTCTTGTAAACATTGGGAAACCATTGTCCCAAGTAGAGGTTTAGACGGATTTTAATAACCCCTAAATACTTAATTATTGTAATGCCCTTACAAACTCGACTAGAAGTTTAACTAGCATCTATATACTAATTAAACCTCCTTACTCACTTTGTGTAAGTTCGCTTTGCTAACTAAGTTGAATATATAAAAACTCTTTACTGCTACAGATTAGGATAACTATGTCTTTCGAAAATTCAAAAAAAGTGCTTATCGCTTTAGACTACGACGATCAAGAAACAGCATTAGCATTTGTAAAACAGCTTTCGCCCGATACTTGTCGATTAAAAGTAGGCAAAGAAATGTTTACTTACTTTGGCCCTGAATTTGTTAAAGAGTTAATTGAACTCGGTTTTGATGTATTTTTAGATTTAAAGTTTCATGATATTCCTAACACAGTTGCAAAGGCAGTTACAGCTGCTGCAAAAATGGGCGTTTGGATGGTAAATGTTCATGCGTCAGGCGGGTATGAAATGATGCACAAAGCAAAACTTGCTTTAGAAGAATTTGGAGATAGAGCACCAATTCTTATTGCTGTAACTGTGTTAACAAGTATGGATGAACCAGAATTAAAACGCTTAGGTATAAACAAATCACCACAGGAGCAGGTAATATACCTTGCAAAATTAGCCAAGGAAGCAGGCCTTGATGGGGTTGTTTGTTCTGCTCAAGAAGCGAATGTTTTAAAGGCTGAGCTTGGTGAGCATTTTAAATTAGTTACCCCTGGTATTCGCCCTGAAGGCAGTGAAGCAGGCGATCAAAAAAGAATAATGACTCCAAAACAAGCAATTGAAGCTGGCAGTGATTATCTAGTTGTAGGCAGACCGATTACTAAAGCAGCAAATCCAGTAAAAGTACTGCAAGATGTTAATGAATCTATAAAATAATTTACAAAAAACAGCAAATAAGTACTAAACCCCTTACGATATGTGTAATTTGTGTTACATTTATGATATCAAAATGATGTAAGGGGTTTATTTTGAAGCTATTATTTGGTTCAGTGTTAATTATCATTGCAGGCTTTTCAGTTAACAAATATGTATTTTCTAGTAAGGCTTATGATGGCGTTACAACAGTAACAGACGTTATATCAGCTTATCCTGTAGACATGTTTGATTTTAAAAAAACAATGAAGGATTATGCTCACCATCTTTGCTACAGAAATTCTGACGCATTAAATGCTCAAGATATCACTGTCAGTGATTGTTTAAATCATCATGATGAAAAGAAATTGGAGTGTGAAATAAAGGTTTTTAGATTAGCGCCGCAAAATTTAGAATCAGAAAGGGAAGTACTTGATTATTCAAGGCAATATACGCAATGCACATTGCCTTATAAGTATATTTTAGGTTAAACACTCATTATATTAATATAGAATGAGTGTTGTTTAATTATTTCGATTTCAAGCGAATTGATTTTGCTTCAATTTCAATAAGCTCTTGCTTAAACAAACCACCAATTGCCTTTTTATAATTAGCCTTACTCGTAGAGAATACTTTTTTGATAAGCTCAGGATCAGATTTATCGCCAATAGCGAGTATTCCGCCTTCGTTTTTAAGCTTTTCTATTATTTTATCGCCAAGCTCACTTACCTTGCCCATGCCTGGCTTTTCTAGCACAACGTCAATTTTTCCGTCGTCTCGAACTTTTTTAACAAAGCCCTTAAGCTTTTGCCCTACAAATAAGTTTTTAAACACCATGTTGTAAAACACAACACCAAAGTGAGATTCTTCAATAAGCACTTTGTAGCCAATATCTGTTTTACCAGCAACAATTAAATCAACCTCTTGAAGATTGGTGTATTCAGGTTCATCTTTCGATAAAAAGCGATTAAAGTTAGTTGAAGCACAAATGCGTTGGCTGGCATTATCAAGGTACAATCGAACTAAATAAGAATGTCCCTCTTGCATGCGTGGCTTTTGTTCATTAAATGGGGCTAATACATCTTTTTCTAATCCCCAGTCTAAAAATGCACCAATACTATTTATTTCCTTAACACGTAAAAGGGCGTATTCACCTACCTGAGCATGTGGTTTTTTAACAGTCGCCGTTGGTAAATTAGCATTATCTAAATATATAAATACGCTAATGCTATCACCAGCTTCAAGCTCATCTTTAATTTCGTTTTTTGGTAAAAAAACTTCCCCTAAATCATGACCGTCCAAGTAAGCGCCTTCATTACTCACTTCTTTTACAAATAGGGTTTGTGTTGTTCCAAGGTAACTCATAATTATTCCTGCTCAGGCTTTTTTTTACGGCGCATTGGTGAATCGCCATCGATATTCATAGGGGCTTTAATGGGTGCCGCTGGTTTTTTAGGCTTTGCTTTACGTTTAATTTGTGGCTTTTTAACCTGCGTTACTTTTTTAGCTTTAACAGTTGCAGCAGGTTTTTTCTCTTTTATCCCTTTAAATTTAGCTTTAAGCCCGTCAATAGTTGCAAATTTAAGCTCATCGTTTAAAAAAGATTTAATTGCTAAATAACTAGCCCAATCTTTAGGGCCTACTAATGAAATAGCGGTACCTTTAAAACCAGCACGTCCAGTTCTACCAATTCTGTGTACATATTCTTCTGCATGTTTTGGTAAATCAAAGTTAATTACATGCGTTACGCTTAACAAATCTAAACCACGGGATGCGACATCAGTGGTAATTAATATTTTAAAGTTTCCTCTGCTAAACGAGTCCATAATGTCTAAGCGTTTGCTTTGTGTTAAATCTCCCGCTAGTGCGACTGATTTAAATCCTTTTCTATTTAACTCTTCACTTAAACGGCTTGTATCTGCCCGGGTGGCAGTAAATATTATGCATTGGCCAACTTCGTCTTGCTTTAAAAAGTGTGCTAATAACGCTTCTTTGTGATCTAGATGGTCGGCTAAGTAGAGTGTTTGCGTTATATCGCTGTGCTGTTCATTTGCAGCACTAAGCGTGATCTGTTTTGGTTTTTTTAATAAATTACGCGAAAGCGCATCTACTTGAGCGTGGTCTAGGGTTGCTGAAAACAATAATGTTTGGCGAAGACGGTGATTGGCTTCGTCGTTAATTAACTTTAGTTGCTCAGTAAAGCCCAGATCTAAAATACGATCTGCTTCATCAAAAATTAGCAGTTCTAAACCACTTAATTGTAACGAGCGTTTGCTAATATGATCGGCCAAACGACCGGGTGTTGCCACTACGAACTGTGGGTCGTTCCTTAATGCTTTAATTTGGTCATTAAAGTTTTCACCACCTAATACTTTTACAGCTTTAATCGCCGTGCCCGCTATTAACAAACGCAACTGTGTAAATACTTGCGTAGCTAATTCGCGTGTAGGGGCAACAATAAGTACACGTGGATCGCGTTTACTGAGTGCTTTTTGTTTCATAACCCGTTGTACTGCGGGTAATAAAAACGCCAAGGTTTTGCCCGACCCAGTCTTTGACTGAGCAAAAATGTCATGCCCTGCAAGTGCGGTAGGCACTGCATGTGCTTGAATGTCTGTGGGCTGGGTGATCCCTTGATGTGCTAATTGTGTTTCAAGGCGAGTATCAATCCCAAGATCAGTAAAGTGCAATGTAATGTTCTCCAATGTGCAACTTAAATTAATTGCTGCATTATAGCGTACACATGGCTTATCCCGACAGCAAAAAGCAAAGTATGGTGCTATTTTTTGCAATTAATCTAAAAAAGCGTAAAATACGCGCCCCATATGCGCCGGATTTACGATTCGGTAAACGCCAATATTGGCTAATAAGGCAAAATAGGAAATAAAATGACAGCTGTTCATAAAGATGATCTTACCAGCGAACACTTTGTAGTGTGCGCTTTATACAAATTTGTAGGCCTACCTGAATTTGAAGCATTACGTAAACCTCTACTAGAGGTTATGGAAAAAAACGAAGTGCGAGGCACATTACTTTTAGCTGCAGAAGGGATAAATGGCACTGTTTCTGCAAAAAGAGAAGGCATTGATAACCTCCTTGCATGGCTAGATGAGCAGCCAAATTTAAAAAACATCGTTACTAAAGAATCCTACGATGACGAATGTCCGTTTTACCGCACAAAAGTAAAACTAAAAAAAGAAATCGTAACAATGGGCATAGAGGGAATAGATCCACTTAAAGTAGTGGGAAGTTATGTTAAACCTAAGGACTGGAATGCATTAATTTCTGACCCCGAGGTTGTACTTATCGATACGCGTAACGATTACGAAATTGAAATTGGTACATTTCAAAATGCCGTTGATCCAAATACAACAACGTTTCGTGAATTCCCTCAGTGGGCAAAAGAAAATCTTGATCCTGAAAAACATAAAAAAGTTGCTATGTTTTGTACCGGTGGTATTCGATGCGAAAAATCAACAGCTTACATGAAAGAGCAGGGCTTTGATGAAGTTTATCACTTAGAAGGCGGTATTCTTAAGTACTTAGAAGAAGTGCCAAAAGAAGAAACCATGTGGGAAGGCGAGTGTTTTGTTTTTGATAATCGCGTTGCTGTAAACCATGACCTACAAAAAGGTTCTTACGATCAATGTCATGCGTGTCGTATGCCTATTACTGAACAAGAAAAACAAAAGCCTGAATATTTAGAGGGTGTTTCATGTCATCATTGTATTGATAAGGTAACTGATGAGCAGCGAGCCCGTTTTGCAGAGCGCCAAAAACAAATTGAGCTCGCACAGGCTCGTGGTGAAGGGCATATAGGTAACGAAGCACAGACAGTTCTTCAACAACGTAAAGAAGCTAAAAAAGCACAAAAAGATGCGCAACGCGCAAAGTAATTCATCGGTAATATTTATTAAATAAAAAAGAGCTTCACGGCTCTTTTTTTTGCCTTCATTTTGTTATTCATCTTACATAGTTGAGTGTTCAGCGTTACCACTGGCTAATTTTGATCACACTTTTGTTACACTGCGTATAGTGGTTAACAAAATTGTCTATTAGGTGGTTCTTTGAAATTGCGCATACTTCTATTAAATATCTATTTGTTATTATTCATTTTTAGCACCGCAGCATCAAGTGCAAATGTAATGGTACAAAAAGTAACAACGGAACGTACAAAAGAAGAGGTAAAAGCTGTAGGAAATGCAGAAGCAATTCATTCCGTTATATTATTCCCTGCTGTTGGTGATAGAGTTACAGCAGTTCACTTTAAACCGGGTAACTTTGTTAAAGAAGGTGATGTTTTAGTTGAACTAGACTCTCGTAGGCAAAAAGCAGCCCTTAAACAAGCAGAAATAACCCTAGCAGACACTCAGCGCACACTTAACAGACTCAGCGAAAGTCACAAAAAAGGGGCAATCCCTAAAAGTGACTTAGATGATGCAAAGACTCTGCATGCACTTGCCGAGGTAGCACTTATCAATGCAAAAACAGACCTAGAAGATAGAACAGTACTTGCGCCATTCGATGGTGTGATGGGACTTACTGATGTTGAAAAAGGGGATCGCATTACAGAGCAAACTGCCATTGCAACGATTGATGATACCCGCAGTTTGTACATTAATTTTAACGCCCCCGAGTCAGCTGTCTCTATGCTAAAAAATAAAGGCATTGTTGAAGTAACACCATGGCAAAGCGCAAAAGCTATTAATGCTCAAGTTTCATATCTTGACTCTCGAATAAATCCACAAACCCGTACCTTACGTGTCAAAGCCAAACTGGAAAATGCAAATGATCAGTTTATGCCTGGTATGAGTTTTCGAATTAATATTACCATGCAAGGGGAGTCATATGCTGTTGTGCCTGAGGCTGCACTTATGTGGGGAGCAACAGGGCCTTATGTATGGAAAAGTATAGATAAAATAGCTAAGCGTATTGATGTAAAAATAGAGCAACGCTTAGCTGGACGATTGTTAGTTTCAGGCAATTTAAATGAAAACGATATATTGGTTGTTGAAGGCGTCCAACGCTTGCGCGAAAACCAAACATTAACGTTTGCCAATATTAGTAATTTAGAGGAATAATAATGAAAAATTCCCCTATGATGCAAGACCTTCCTTCAATGGCAATTCGCCGCCCAGTGCTCATTGTTGTTTTGAATCTATTAATAATAATTGCCGGTTTAGCTGCAATCGCTGGCATTGAAGTTAGAGAGTTACCGGATGTTGATAGACCGCGTATAACAGTCTCTGCATCATTTCCTGGTGGGTCACCCGAAACGGTTGATACAGAAGTAACCAGCAAACTGGAAGGGGCGATAGCCCGAGTGAGTGGCGTTAAATCAATACGTGCACAAAGTGAAGAGGGCAGTGCTCGTATTGTTGTTGAGTTTCGCCCTGGCGTAGATTTAGACAATGCAGCTAACGAAACCAGAGAGTCTGTTGCTCGTGTACAAAGAGAATTACCAGAGGAGGTGGAGCGTGTTGCCATTATCAAAGCCGATAACGATGCAGAAGCTGTTGTTTCGCTCACAGTATCAAGTAATAGTCTAGCACTTGAAGCCCTAACTGAACGCGTTGAAACCGATTTAGCTCCCCAGTTTTTAACCATACCGGGTGTTGCCGATGTCAGGTTAAACGGAGACCGAAAACGTGTTTTGCGAGTTCGCTTAGATCCATTAAAGTTAAGTAGTTTTAATCTTACTATTCCTGATGTGGCAGATGTTTTACGAGAAGCGCCCTTTGATGTACCCGCGGGTAGCCTTAAATCAAGTGACCAACAAGTAATTGTTAGAGCCGATGCAACTTCTATTACACCTAGTGAAGTAGCAGATATT
Source organism: Pseudoalteromonas sp. PSi26 (assembly GCF_054960575.1). Lineage (NCBI taxonomy): Bacteria > Pseudomonadati > Pseudomonadota > Gammaproteobacteria > Alteromonadales > Pseudoalteromonadaceae > Pseudoalteromonas > Pseudoalteromonas sp. PSi26. The sequence continues at coordinate 141,259 of NZ_JBHNYT010000010.1, forward strand.
ATTGTTAGCGGCGATACACGAGTAGGTGATATTGCATCGGTCTATTTTGGTCCTGCAGATCCACGCTCTATGGTTCGTTTAGATGGCAAACCCGTAATTGGAATGGAGGTTATTCGCCAAGCGCAGTCGAATACAATTGAAATATCGGATGAAGTGCTTCAGTTGCTCGAAAACATGCGCAAACGATTCCCTGAGCTCGAATTTACGCTAACCTCAGATGACGCGCAATTTATAAGAAGCTCAGTTGATGAAGTAATCAATTCCTTAGTGCTTACCGTTTTGTTAGTGGTAATAACATTATGGGTATTCATAGGTTCGTGGCGCGCTACACTTGTGCCAGCTTTTGCTATACCTGTTGCGCTTATAGGTTCACTTGCTCTTATTTGGGCCCTTGGTTTTTCTATCAATATACTCACTTTATTAGCGCTTGTGCTAGCCACGGGTTTAATAGTCGATGATGCAATTGTTGTGAGTGAAAACATACAACGTCAAAGAGGCTTAGGACTTGGTCGGCGCGCTGCCGCAGTCATAGGTACGAGAGAAGTATTTTTTGCGGTTGTTGCCACAACTGCGGTATTAGCAGCGGTTTTCATTCCTATTGCATTTTTACCTTCTACGGCAGGACGATTATTTAGAGAGTTTGGCGGGGTGCTTGCAGGTGCAGTCATTATTTCAAGTTTTGTTGCGTTATCACTTGTCCCTGCATTGACTTCAAAATTAAAACTGAAAAAACAAAGCAACCACCCGTTTGCCAAAGTAGGCAATAAGCTTGTTAAGCTTTACAGTACAACAATAAAAAGTGTTTTGAACCGTGCTTGGTTAGTTCTCATCGTATGCATATTAATAGCCTTTGGTTCTGGTGCATTGTATCTAAACCTCGATAACGAACTTTTACCCACAGAGGACAGGGGTAAAATACGAATTTTTGCCAGAGGACCTGATGGTGTAGGTTTGAACTTTATGGACAGGCAAGCAATGCAGATGGAAGATATTTTGTTACCTTTCGTAGAAAGTGGTGAAATAGAATCTATTTACACCGTTGTTGGGCAATGGGATCCAAATATTGTTTTTATTACAGTACCACTAAAGCATTGGGACGACCGTCAATTTAGCCAGCAAGAAATCATTAATAAAATTCGTGGACCATTAGGTGAAATTCCAGGCGCAGCCGGGCGTGCATCGGGTTCAAACAGTTTAAATTTAAGAGGTCAAGGTGGCGGTATAGAAATCGCTTTATTAGGCCAAGATTACCAACAAATTTTTGTTGCTGCACAAGATTTTGCAAAGCAAATTGAAAACGCAATCCCGGGTACTGCCCCTGTAAGAGTATCTTATCAGCCGTCACAACCACAATTACGTGTAAATATTGATAGACGAAGAGCCGAAGAATTGGGTGTATCGCTAAGTGATATCTCAATTACGCTACGTGCTGCCATCAATGGGGATGATGTTGCAGATCTAAACATTGGCGATCAATCAATACCCATCATGCTGCAAGTACAAAACCAAGTTATTCAAGATCCAAGTGATTTAGCAAACCTTTATGTGGCAAGTTCGCAAGGGAAGTTAGTGCCAATTAGTAGCTTAGCTAATATTAGTGAAGAAGGTGTTGCAGCTGAACTTGAGCGTCATGCACAGCGTCGTGCTATTGAATTGGATATGGAATTACCCGATGGGATGACGATTGCAGATATAGTCGATCAAATTCGTAATTTATCTCAGCAATCTTTGCCTCAGGGCATTACTCTTGCGTTTAAAGGCGAAGCGCTGACCTTCGAAGAAACTGCAAACGAAGTCCTTCTAACTTACGTTTTAGCATTCTTAATTGTATTGCTTGTATTAGCTGCTCAATTCGAAAGTGTTAACAGTGCCATAGTAGTAATGCTAACGGTTCCATTTGGTATTACCTCTGCCATCTTAGCGCTGTATTTAACGAATACGTCTCTCAATATTTATTCGCAAATTGGCTTAGTCATGTTGATTGGTCTGATTGCAAAAAATGCTATTTTACTGGTTGAATTTGCAGACCAACTTCGCGATCAAGGCTTATCTGTGCGTGAGGCGGTTGAAGAGGCTGCGTTGGTTAGGTTACGTCCAATCACCATGACACTCGTTTCTACGTTACTTGGTGCACTACCATTAATATTATCAAGTGGGGCGGGTGCCGAAGCGCGTAATGCAATAGGTTGGGTTGTATTTGGTGGGCTCTCGCTTGCTGTTTTATTTACTTTATACTTAACACCAGTCATCTATTTAGGGCTTGCACGTTTTACTAAGCCAAGAGGGGATGAAACTAAACAGCTTGCCCAAGAGCTTGAACAAACAGAGTAAATCTTTATGAGCCTAATTAATTTTTTCTTTAAAAAACGGTTAATTAGGCCCACAATTGCATTACTGGATATTAGTAGGGATCTATAATGCAAAGCGAGCAAATTGAAATAGCGCAATTTTTATCACAACACCCTCCTTTTGATGATCTTCCTCAAAAAGCATTAGATGAACTTGCCCAACAAGTTGAAGTCAGTTACTTCAGGGCTAATACCGATATTTTACAATATGGCCAAGACATAGCTGATTTATACATAATAAGAAGTGGCTCTGTTGAAATGTACCGACGTGATGGTGAGCTGTATAACCGTTTGGCCACAGCAGGAATATTTGGGCAAATGGGATTACTAATGAATCGAAAGGTACGTTTTCCTGCTACAGCGCTCGAAGACACCTTAGTTTATTGTATAAACGTTGATATTTTTTTGCAGTATTGTGATGAATATGAAGTATTTGCAGATTATTTTGAAACCGATGGTAATGTGCGTTTGCATCAAGCAATTGTTGAGCAAGCCGATGGCAACGATTTAACCACTGCAAAGGTAAAATCGTTACTTCACCGAGACGTTGTTACAGTCGATGCAACTGAAACAGTAAAAAATATTGCACGGCTCATGACCGATGAGTCGGTTTCGTCAGTGCTAGTGACCGACGTTAATAAGCCTATTAATAACGACCCTCAAGAAGATGACGGGCAAGTCGTTGGCATAATAACAGATAAAGATTTACGTACTAAAATTGTTGCGCAGGGGCTTGATTACAACACGCCTGCACACGTTATTATGTCAACTAATCTAGTGCTACTTGATCAAAATGACTATATTTTTGAAGCCGTGCTTACCATGCTCAGAGATAACTTACATCATCTTCCTGTGGTACAAAAAAAACGGCCGATAGGTGTTATATCACTGTCAGATATTTTACGTTATGAATCGCAGAGTAGCTTATTGTTGGTGCGTGGTATCTTGGCACAGCAGTCTGTGGAAGATTTAGCCCACTATGCAAATCAACTTCCCCGTGTATTTGTGCGCATGGTAAATGAAGACGCTAACTCTCACATGGTTGGTACTGCAATGGCTGTCATTGGCCGTACCTTTAAACAACGACTGCTAATACTTGCAGAAGAAAAGTTCGGCCCGCCGCCAGTACCTTACTGCTTTATTGCATTAGGCTCTATGGCAAGGGATGAACAACTGATTGTTACCGACCAAGATAATGCACTCATATTAGATAATAGTTATGACGATGAAAAACATAATACATATTTTCAAAATTTGAGTGACTTTGTTTGTGATGGATTAGCTCAATGTGGCTATAACTATTGCGACGGTGAAATTATGGCATCCTTTAAAAAGTGGCGAAAAACACAAGACCAATGGTTTGAGCAATTCTCCCAATGGATTGCTGAGCCCAAACCACAGGCTTTACTAAACAGCTCTATATTTTTTGATTTAGACGGTGTGTGGGGTAAAACAAAATGGGCTGATGAGTTAAAAACATTTATTGCGAAACACAGTGCAAATAACAAACTTTTCTTAGCAAATATGGCAGCAAATGCACGAAATAGAACACCTCCACTTGGTTTTTTTAAAGGGTTTGTTCTTGAACACAATGGGCAGCATCAAAAATCTATGAATTTAAAACGACGCGGAACCGCGCCATTAAGTGATGTTGTTCGCGTCCATGCACTTGCCATTGGATCTCGTAAGCAAAATTCATTTGATCGCCTAGAAGATATTATAGAAGCCAATGTTTTGCCTGCAGGCAAAGCGCAAGACTTACGTGATGCATTAGAGTACATTTCAATGACGCGTATACGCCATCAGGCATGGCAAATTGAGCAGGATGAAGCACCCGATAATAACCTTGACCCTCGTTTACTTTCTCCTTTCGAACAGCGAAATTTAAAAGATGCTTTTGCTATTTTAGATAAGGCGCAAAATTACCTTAAATTTTGTTATACCGCACACTCAGGTGTGAAATAACCTATGTTTTTTAAAGAAGTAACAAACTGGAATACACGTTATGCTCAGCTTGCCGATGATGCGCAAAACAACTTACTAAAAAAGTTTTACTTGTCTTCATTTAGTGATGCTAGCGCCCCTGTAAAAGACATTCCTTTTGTTGCATTAGATTTTGAAACAACAGGGCTTAATAGTAAAACAGATGATATTGTGAGTGTGGGGTTAGTGCCATTCACATTGGCGCGAATATACTGTAAACAGAGTAAACATTGGGTGGTTCAGCCAAGAAGAAACCTAAATGAGTCATCGATTGTGATTCACGGTATTACTCATAATGATGTAGATAACGCGCCCGACTTTGACAACATTATTGCTCCTTTGCTTGATGCGTTACGTGCTAAGGTGATTGTTGTTCACTATGCGGCAATCGAACGTAGCTTTTTTAATAGCGCCTTATTATTGCGATTAAAAGAGCATATTGAGTTTATAGTCGTAGATACCATGGAACTTGAGCGAAGAGCACTTAAAGCAAAACAAGGATTAATAGGGCAGCTATTTAACACTAAACTGGGATCGTTGAGGCTAAATGACTGTCGTAAACGTTATTCTCTACCTGCGTATGATGGGCATCATGCGTTAACGGATGCGCTTGCAACCGCTGAGCTTTTACAAGCTCAATTGCGCCATCATTACACAGAAGAAACACCATTGTGCGCCATATGGAGCTGAACAAATATAAATAAAAACGCCGCAAAAATGCGGCGTTTTTTTAATGTTGTTAATTTATTACTTAACTGGGCGAGGCTCAGTTCTTAAACCTAACAATAAGCTCACACACATCAGTAAAAGCACAAACGTAAATGGTAAGCCTGTTGAAACTGCACCTGCTTGTAAGGCCTCAATAGCCTGTGTTCCGCCAATCCAAAGCAATGCTGCGGCAATAGCGCCCTCAACCGTAGCCCAAAATATACGTTGTGGAACAGGGGCGTCAATTTTACCACCAGCAGTAATAGAGTCGATGACTAACGACCCAGAGTCTGAAGAGGTAATAAAAAATACAAGTACAAGCACAATCGCAATAAACGATAATATATTTGCAAGCGGAAGCTCATCTAACATCTGAAACATTGCTAATGGAACCTCAGTTAAGCCATTAAGCCCAAGCGCGCCCACACCATTTATAATTTGGTCAATTGCAATACCACCGTAAATAGACATCCACAATACCGTTACTAAGGTTGGGATTAGTAACACAGCGATTAAAAATTCACGAATAGTGCGCCCACGTGAAACACGAGCTATAAACATGCCAACAAACGGTGACCACGAAATCCACCATGCCCAGTAAAATACAGTCCAACCGTGCATCCATGTTTCGTCTTCACGGCCATGTGGGTTACTTAAAGGAATAATGTTTTCAATATAGCCCATCACGGTATTTGGAATGTTGCCCATAGCTACAGCAAATCCCACAAGGCAAACAAACAATAACAATACAAACGCTATTAGCATGTTTATATTACTAAGTAGTTTTACACCGCCATCAATGCCGCGAATAACAGAGATAACCGCTAATAAAGTAACCCCTACAATCACTAATATTTGCGAACCAATACCGCCTTCTAAACCAAAGACATGATTAATACCTGCAGAGGCTTGTTGGGCACCCAATCCTAGAGAGGTAGCTAGACCAAACAAAGTCGCCAAAACAGCCAAAATATCAATAATATGACCTGGCCATCCCCACGCCTTATCACCTAAAATAGGGTAAAAAATCGAACGAATTGATAGTGGTAGTCCTTTATTGTAAGCAAAAAAAGCAAGGGATAAACTCACCACTGCATAGATTGCCCACGGATGAAGGCCCCAGTGAAACATGGTTGCACCCATAGCTAGCTTTGCAGCTTCTGGCGTGTTTGCTGCAACGTTTAGCGGTGTTTCGTACCAACCAGTATAATAAGCAACAGGTTCAGCTACACCCCAAAACATAAGCCCAATACCCATACCCGCTGCAAATAACATGGCAAGCCATGAAAGACGTGTATGAGATGGTTTAGCTTCACTTCCTCCTAAGCGTATATTTCCATATGGAGATACAATAAGTGCTAAACAGAAAACGACAAAAAAGTTAGCAGCCCACATAAATAGCGCATCGAAGTTATTAATGATATCGAATTTAATTGTATCCAGTGCCGTTTTAGCTGTTTGTGGCTCAGTAACAAGTAAGGCAACTAAAAATAAAATAATAAGGGCTGCACTGATCCCAAAAACAGGGTTATGAATATCAAACCCCCACTTTTGAACGTTATCCTGTCCTACGGTGTAATCTGTATTGTCGATACTATATTTGTCATGATTTTCCTTCATGCAATACCTCTTTTGTAATTATAAATAACTGGTTTATCCAGCCGCCCATTAAATACATTAGTCTATATACAGAGAATGAAAAATAATTTGAAGACTAACTAATTATATTCCTATCTTACAGATGATATGCAGCTACATAAACGTTTAAAGTAAAAAGTAGTCAAAATAGCGTGTTTTTTGGGTATTGTTAGCCAGATAAATAGCGATTTGAGAAATTAATAATAGGTAGGCAATATTTATAAGGTTAGAACTTAAACTATAATTTAAAAAATAGTTGTTTATAAACTAACTGGTCTATTAAGGTTGAGAGGTAAACTTTAATAAATGGAAAGGGGAGTTTTATACACTGCATAAAAATATACAGTGTATAAATTGGTGCTTATTTTTTACCTGTGTAAGCGTCGTTGTGAACGCCCGCTGCACGACCAGAAGGGTCCGCATTATTTTGGAACGATTCATCCCAAGCAAGTGCTTCTGGTGTTGAACAAGCAACTGACTTGCCATGTGGTACACACTTAGCCGAGGCGTCACCTGGGAAGTGCGACTCAAAAATAGCACGGTAGTAATAAGCTTCTTTTGAATCAGGGGTATTAATAGGGTATTTAAACTTAGCGTTAGCGAGGTCTTGATCGCTTACTTGCTCTTCAACATACTCTTTTAATGTATCTATCCAGCTGTAGCCAACACCATCAGAAAACTGTTCTTTTTGGCGCCATAAAACTTCATCAGGAAGGTAACCACCAAAGCCTTCACGTAAAATATGCTTTTCAATTTTGCCATCTTTACACATTTTAGCTTCAGGATTGATGCGCATAGCAACATCAACAAATTCTTTGTCTAAGAATGGTACACGGGCTTCAACACCCCATGCGGCCATCGACTTATTAGCACGCAGACAGTCAAACATATGAAGTTTAGATACTTTGCGATTTAGTTCTTCATGAAACTCTTGTGCATTTGGCGCTTTGTGGAAGTATAAGTAACCACCAAATAATTCATCGGCACCTTCACCAGAAAGAACCATCTTAATACCCATGGCTTTAATTTGACGAGCCATTAAATACATAGGGGTTGATGCACGAATTGTGGTTACATCATAGGTTTCTATGTGGTAAATAACTTCACGAAGCGCATCAATACCTTCTTGAATAGTAAAAATGATAGGGTGGTGCACTGTACCAATCATGTCGGCTACCTTTTGAGCTGCCGCTAAATCGGGTGAACCCTCAAGACCCACTGAAAACGAGTGAAGCTTAGGCCACCAAGCATCACTTTCGTCGTTATCTTCAATACGTTTAGCTGCAAAACGCTGTGTAATAGCAGAAATAACCGATGAGTCTAATCCGCCAGATAGTAATACACCGTAAGGTACATCACACATAAGTTGGCGTTTAACGGCTGCCTCTAGTGCGTCTTTCACATCTGATGACTCTGCACTGTTATCTTTCACTGCGTCGAACGTTTGCCAATCACGTTTGTAATAAGGCTTTAACTCACCATCTTTACTGTAAAGGTAATGACCAGGAGGAAATTCTTCAATATGTTTACAAATTGGAGAAAGTGCTTTTAGCTCAGATGCAACATAAAAGTTACCGTGCTCATCGTGGCCAGTGTATAGCGGTATAATACCAATGTGATCGCGACCAATTAAGTAGGCGTCATTTTCTTCATCATATAAGCAAAATGCAAAAATACCGTTCAAGTCATCTAAAAACTCAGGACCTTTTTGTTTATACAGCGCTAAAATAACTTCACAATCAGACTGTGTCTGAAAAGTAAAATCAGTGTCTAAGTTTGCAGCTAACTCTTTGTGATTATATATTTCCCCGTTTACCGCTAAAATATGCGTTTTTTCTGGGTTGTATAAAGGTTGCGCACCGCTAGATACACCAACTATCGCAAGACGCTCGTGAACTAAAACTGCTTTTTCGGACGCGTAAACACCAGACCAATCTGGGCCTCGGTGTCGTAGTAATTTTGACATTTCAATTGCTTGAGTTCGCAATTGAGCGGGATCAGATTTAATATCTAATACCCCAAAGATTGAACACATAGTAACTCCTCATTCCTATTATGTGTGCAGATCAGCCACTTTGCTGAACTGCGAACCCTTGTTTTATCAGAAATATTTACTCAAGTCACATAGCTTTTGCAATTAATTAAGAATAATTTATGCACCAATGTTTAAGTGACCGCACCTTGTTGGTGAACAAGGAGTAACTATGATTATTTTTGCACCAATTCCATTGTTCAAACTCTGTACTATTAGTGAGTTATCCAAGTGAGCTTGCTTTACAGACGGCTCGTTTTTGTAACACAGTGGTGCAATAAGCAACTGCTAATTAGTTAATGTTTAACGTAACTAATTATTGCTTAACGTTTGTTTTTAAGTGCAATGTTTAACTGGTTTAAATGACCGTCGAGCTTTTGTTTGGCGTGTAATGCTTGCTTAAACGTCACATATTCAAATTCAATTGTATCTAGTGGTCTGTATTGCGCAAATTGATGCAAATCTGCTTCAATTACGGTGCCTAATAAGGGGTAACCCCCCGTTGTTTGCGCATCGTTTAACAAAACAATGGGTTCTCCATTTGGTGGGAGTTGAATGCTGCCGGGGCTCACAGCAAGAGTAGGTAGTGAGTGTGAGTGAGTTAAAGAATAATTATCACTTTGAAGCCTAACACCCATGCGGTTACTATTGTGACTCACTTTAAACGACGACTGAGTAAACCCATTAATGATCTGTTTGGAGAAAAGCTCAGCATGTGGGCTTGGGTATACTCGGACAATTTTACGTTTTGGCGGCATAAGTGCTCCGCACTGAGTAAATTCTGATTGGTAAGGGTGTATTTTAATAGTGTCACCGGCGATGAGCGATTTGCCATTTAGTCCGCCAAAACCAGCATTTAAATCAGTTGCTTTAGAGTTCATAACAACCGGGCTTTGAATGCCCCCTTTAACAGCAATGTAGGCTCTTAATCCTGCTATGCCGGTTGAAAATTTTAGCACCTGTTTTTGTTTAATATTATATGTCCAACCCGGGTAAATAGGTTTTCCATCAAGTGTTGCATTTAAATTAGCACCAAATAAGGCAATAACAGTGTTGCATTCAAACGCAAGTTCGCACAAGCCAACGGTTACCTCAAGAACAGCGGCGTTTATATCATTATTTAAAAGGCAGTTTGCTATGGTTTGTGCGTAAGGGTCTAAGCTGCCAGACTGGCTAACGCCTAAATGGCGGTACCCGTTACGTCCAAAATCCTGGATGCTCAGTAATGGGCCACTTTTAATAACTTTAATCATTATTTATATCCCACAGATACAGGTATAAATTCAAGCGTGTCACCAGGCTGTATTAAGCATGGGCTTTTTTGCGTTGCATCAAATAATGGTATGTCAGTTCGGCCAATAATATGCCAGCCACCAGGCGAATCTGCCGGATAAATTGCTGTTTGGTCAGCACCAATAGCGACAGACCCTTTAGGTACTTTAAGACGAGGTTCTGAGCGTCTTGGTGTAAAAAGTTGCTTGTTTAGTCCATTTAAGTATGCAAAACCAGGTTGAAACCCCAAAAATAAAACAGCGTACTGGGGCTCACTGTGAAGGTTAATGACGTCATCAATGCTTAAACTATGAAAATTTGCCACGTAGTTTAAGTCTTCGCCGTTATAATGCGTTTTGATTTTGTGGTGTTTAGCTACGAACTCATTAGGTTTAATGTTATTCCAAATAGCTGGTAATTGCTCAAGCCATTTAGCTAACTCAATATCTTGCTTTAAATATAAAGTGAGTGAGTTCATACCGGGTACAATATCAATAAATGAATTACCTTTTTTACAGTGATTTGCTAAAGACCAAATTTTTTTTTGAATACTGAGTGTTCCGCTCGTGCTTAAGTGAGATGCATCAAGCAATAAGCTATTGTTTGATAAGGCGTAAACGTGAGGATTTTGCATTAGTAAAACCTAATTCGAACATCATTAAGCAAACCTATCACATATTTAATTAATTATTTATACCCATGAGAGCAGCACAGAACATTTATTCAAAATTGTTAATACATTGAAATTTAAATCTTATTACCAATTAGGTTTAAAAGTAAACTTTATATGTTTAGCCTCGTAATAAATAAGTCGTTTGAAATAATAATTAAATTTAAGTGGTCTTAATTAGTACGGACTTGTTTAGAGGTACACTATGAATTATCAGCATTTATTATATTTATCGGGCGCTGCAATTATATTTAGCTCAGGCGCATTTGCTTTATCGATGGAAAAGGTCGAACAAAGCGATGTAGCAGCCAGTATGCATGTAGAAAGCCTTGTACTAGGATCGGGGTGTTTTTGGGGCGCAGAAAAACGCTATGAAGCACTAGAAGGAGTGATTGATGCAGAGTCTGGCTATGCTGATGGCAATGGGTTTGAGGCTACTTACAAAAACATTACTAAGCAATCACGCCGCTTTGACGAAAACAATTACGCTGAAGTAGTTAAAGTTACTTACAACAGCAATATTATTTCTGCGCAAGAGTTACTTAAAAATTACTTTGAAAGTCACGATCCTACTCAGTTAAACAAACAAGGTAACGACATTGGTACGCAATACCGTTCAATTATTTTAACGAGCAATAATGAGCAAAGTGATACTGCTTTCAAGGTTAAAGCGCAGTACCAACAATTATTAACTAATGCAGGGTATGGGGATATAGTCACTGCAATAAAGCCACTCGAGGGGTTTATTGCCGCGGAAGAATACCATCAAAATTATTTGCAAAAAAATCCTAATGGTTATTGCCCTGATCATTCTACTGGTGTTGTTTTTGAACCAGTACCAGATGAAACTAAAGACAATACTGCCTTGTTAGCGGGTAAGCAAATAGTGGTTATAGACTCACGCGATTATTGCCCCTACTGTGAGAAGTTTAAAAAAGAGGTGGCTAATGACTACAAAGGAACGATTCCTTTATCATTTAGATTTGCCGACCAATTAGACGGATTAACGATTAAATCAGCGACATGGGCAACACCCACAATTCTATTTTTAGAAAATGGCGTAGAAGTATATGGGCGCCAAGGCTACGCAAGCCGTGAGACATTTTACAAAGCTTTAGGTGCATTTAAATTAGGAGATAGCGAAGCCTATAAGGTTGCATTTAATGCCAAAACCGATCGTCCTTATTGTAAAGAATATAAAATATTTAAAAATACACCCGATGGCACCTTTGTCGATAAGCTCAGTGGTGAGGCTCTATTTGACACTCGAGATCGTTTTAATTCTGGTACAGGTTGGCTGTCGTTTACGCATCCTGTTAAAAATAGTGTAACCGAACATGAAGACAACAGTTGGGGCATGCAGCGCATAGAATTGAGGTCTAAAAGTTCAGGAATTCATTTAGGTCACTTATTTCCGGGTGAAGGCCCTAGAGGGGAAGACAGATATTGTATCAACGCAACTGTATTAGACTTTATACCTCGTGATAATAGCTAACATTACATATAAACCAATAGGTCTATAAGTAAAGTCAGTCCACTGAATTAAGTGACGGTGTGAGGGTATTGAAGCATTGCTTAGTAAATAATTACGCTTAAGTTATTTAAAAGAGAGTTTTGTGCGTTGGCAGTGGCGTTAGGTGGGTAAGGGTTACTATTTATTAATATAATGTTTTACTCGTCTGTAAATAGGCATAAAAAAAGCCCTTAATTGCTTAAAGGGCTCTTCAAATATTTGGGATAGAGTGTAATTAAGTTGTAAAAATAAAACAGCCCAAACTAGGTCAC
>NZ_JBHNYT010000011.1:0-149234 GCF_054960575.1 Pseudoalteromonas sp. PSi26
GATGATAGTGTAGCATTTGCTATGTGAAAGTAGGACATTACCAGGCTTCAAATTGTAGAAACCCGTTACAGCAATGTGACGGGTTTTTTTCTGTCTGGGGTTTAATAAAAATAGCCAAGACCCCATGCCGAACTCAATAGTGGCCGCTCTCGTACATCCTGTACTTCACGGCATTCGTATTCCTATACATCAAACAAAACAGCTCGAAGGCGAGCCCCGACCAATGATAGTATCCCATTTGCTATGTGACTCTCCACCGCTGTTGGCACCACGACATTACCAGGCTTCAAATTGTAGAAAGCCCGACTAGCGATAGTCGGGCTTTTTTACGTCTATAAAAAAGTAATATTCAGCATTCCCTTCTCTAAAGCGCAGCGTCTCCTAAGCGAAGCGCCTCTTTGTGAACATTATTCTAGCTATCCAATACATTGAGCGATGAGAGTTCAGCATTGCACTGTGGCTCTCCACTGCTGTGGGCTCCACGACATTCTACTGCGTATCGCACCGACTTCAAATACAAGCAAGCCCGATTCGAAAGAGTCGGGCTTTTTTACGTTTGCAGGAAAGTAATATTTAGCACTTTCTTCTCTAAAGCGCTGCGTCTCCTAAGCGAAGCGCCTCTTTGTGAACAGTGTTATTCGTTTAAGTTAGATCAATTAGTCGAGAGATATGGTTTATCTATTATCAATTTTATTTATAAAGTCTTTTAACTTTATTGCTAATTATCAAATGCTCATTAAGCAATTAAACTAGCTCCATCTTGTATTTACATACTTACATTAAGACGGAGAAAAGCATGTCTCACCAAATCATTAAAGACTTACATAATAGATACACTGCAAAGCAATATGATTCATCAAAACGTATTTCTGCAGAAGATCTGGAAGTAATTAAAGAAGCAATTCGTCTGTCTGCTTCTTCAATAAATTCTCAACCTTGGAAGTTTATTCTTGTTGAGAGTGAAGAGGGTAAACAACGCTTGCACGACACTTTTGCAAATAAACATCAGTTTAATCAGCATCATGCTAAAGAGGCATCGCATACATTATTACTTGCTTATGATCCTAACTTTACGAAAGAAAAGTTTTCAAAGCGTGTTGATGTGGAAGTCAGCTCTGGCCATTTACCAGCAGATATGCGTGATAACTTCATGGGGGCTTACGCGTTCGCTGAAATGAACACAGATGAAAATGGTTACAACGGTAGTTGGACTAAGGCGCAGGTTTACTTAGCACTTGGTAATGTGCTGCATACATTAGCGCGATTGAACATAGCGTCGACTCCAATGGAAGGCGTTGACCCAGAGCTAATTAGTGAGAAGTTTAATGCTGAACTTGACGGTCATATTTGTGAAGTTGCACTAGCAATGGGTTACCCTAATACCGACGAAGACTGGAACCATGGTTTGCCAAAGGCGCGTTTAGCGGTAGAAGATATTATAACAACCGTATAGCATAAAAAACTTTATTAAAAAGCCGAGGCTATCTCGGCTTTTTTGTGTCTAAAATAAGCCATACGCTTCTGTTTTTTCGGTTTCTTCTTGCAGCGTAGCTGGTTTAAATATGACACTAGGATCGATAAGCACACTATGGTTTTCGGCCATTTTTATTAGGCCTCGCATCATACCTTTAGTTTGTGGGTCTATATCAAAGCCTATATCAGTTAGCTTATCTAATGGTTTGATGTCTTCTTTTTTATAATCTAGGCTGTCTTCCACTTTATCGACGAGTAGCCCCACATGAGGGTTTATACCGTCTTTCGTTGTGAATACAATTATTGGTTTGTAATCTAAAGTAATTTGCTCTTTTGCAGATTCATACAGTCTTTCTAGCTGGGCAATACTGCTACTTTTTATTTTGCTAAGTAAGTTGTTTACCTGCTTATGTTCACCTTGCTTGTGAGCTGTGACTGTTTGCTTAGCTTGTGTGAGTAATAATTCGAAAGGTTCATTAAAGCGAGACATAGTAAGCTTTAAATCAGGATTGTCGGTGTTGAACTCTTGGTAAAAAATAATAAAGTCTTGAAGCTCCGTTTCATTAATAGTTAATGTTTCTGATTGAGTTAAGAGGTTCCTTTCTAGTGTATTGAACCAGCTAGTTTGTTTGTCTTGCCATGATCTTAGCTGTTTTAAAATATGTTTGTTGCTTTGCTCCGTTGATATATTATTTAAAATAATTCCTAAATCGAAAACTGGAGTAGGGATATCCATATAATCTTTAACACCAATAAAGCTTTTGTTGTTGTTTGGTAGTGTTGTGAGATTATTATCAAAGCGCTCGGTTAATAAGATATCAAGTATTTTCAGAGAAATGGTTTTGCAGCCCACTTTAAAGTTTATTAATTCCATGCCTTTATCTTAATTTACCCATTAATGTATTAAGAATAGAACAAATCTACCAAATAGCTTAAGTAACTGTGGTAATTAATCATTGTATTAAGGGGGTGGGTTATTTGATGGCTTTAGCTAGTTTTAACACTGCTTGTTTAAAGCATGTTTCAAGCTCTTTTTTGCCTTGTATATTTAATTGCTCAATGACGTTTGCATCGCTTTCATTTTGCAAAATTAACTTAATTAATAATTGCTTATCGCTTTGTGTTAAGTAATTAATGATTGAGGGCGTCTCAGTGATAACTTGCCAAATAGTGGCCGAAATACTAAATCGAGAAAAATGACTATTAAGTTGTCGTGCTATACGTTTTTGCGTATCTGTACTTATAGGTTTATTTTTAAACGGGGCAATAAGTACACTTACAAGCTGCCAGTCAAGGTGCTTAAAGTGTGTGAGTAAGGCATAAAATATATCGTTTTGAAAATCAGCTTTTAATTGTTTCAGCGTACTTGTATTGTTGTTTAAATACTTCACAACGAGTGCTGAGTGCTCGCCAGTGCTTTTATCTTTTTGATAGCCAAGCTTTATGGTACTAAATCCTTGGCTTTGCCAAAATTTTAATAGCTCAGCCGTAGCGCCAAAACTAGCTCCAAACCAATAACACTCATTACTTACTTTTGATTCGCAGTAACTCAGTAGCGCTTTACCTAGCCCTAGACTGTGAAGGTTAGGAGCAACAGCAATTCTTACTACGCGGGCAGAGAATTGGGTAAGGCACTGGGGATCATTGCTTAGCTGCGAGAGAGTCTGTGCCATTAAATGCCCTTGAGGGCGGCGTTCACCTTTTAGTACTTGCTCAGTTAGCTCGAGGGGTAATCCGCCCTCTATTGAGATTAAACACACTCCTACTAATTGGTTATTTATCTGGGTTATGAATAATCGTTGCGCAGGCGCATCAAGTAGCTGGCGTAAATCATTAACGCTACTTTGATAATGTGCTAAGGAAAGTAATGCAATAACCTGCTCAAGTAACGGCTCGTTGTTTGTGAGTTGTTGTTGAGTAATTTCACTGTGGACTAGCTTATTTAAGCCATTGCTTTGTATTTCTTCGTACTGTGCTTCGAGTGCGAGTAAAGTGCGTATATAGCGCTCTAACGGGTCTGCTTTTGCAAACCTTAACGGTGCATCAAGTGTGACAATATTAGCGGCTTTGTACTTTGCTTTAACATACTGACTAAACCTAATTGTATAACCCCTACCATTGCCCTCATAGCCTACTAAAGTGCTTGCAAATACAATACGCGGATAATGCTTAAGCATTTTGAACAACAAGGGAACAGGTATTGCAGCTGCCTCGTCAACAAGTAATAAATCACACTCTGGCAACGAGCTTAATAATGAGTCTGGAGCAATGTACTGTAAATTGGCAAGCTGCTTACTTTTACTATCGAAGGGGATGTTTAACTCATTGCTTAAGTGTTTAAAGCTACTATGAGTGGCTTTAAATTGTGTGCTGCAAATTAGTATTTTTTTATCTATAAGTTTTGCAGCAGCAAGTCCAAGCGCTGCAGATTTACCACGGCCTCTATCGGCATTAATAAGTAAAGGGCGATTAGCGCGACCATGAGCCACTCTAATTATATTTTCTACACAATGCTGTTGCGGTTCAAAATCTATTTTATTGGTAGAGCTTTCGCTGATGATATTACGTGTACAGCCATGTAATTCACTGAAATGAAAAGCGGGTAACGATTGTATAACGCGGGCAATGCGTTCATTAAAAAAACTATAGTTTACTTTGTACCCGTAAGACTGCACTGTGCTTAGCGCAGGATCTGGCCAAGTTGAAAGCTCGCTTAATTCTGGTAGCAGTAAATATAAAATACCGCCTGCTTTTACTGTACCTGCAATGGCTGCCAATATATCAGGGTGTAAGCCACTAAAGCCATCGTATACGGCGTGTGAATATTCTTGCCCTAAAATCTGATGAGTACGATTAGGCCACTGCGCGTTATTTAATGTGGTATTTTTAGAAACGACGAGTGTGTTTTCAGTTTGAAGTAATTCACCTAACAGCTTGTAGCACCAAGCGGTACTGCCAGTAATAAGCACAAGTTGGCGATGATAAGCGCCAACCAGTGTTTTTTCTAACGTGTTTATGTAAGCTTTATACAGCTTGTAATCGTGCATAAGCCGTTACTAACCATTTGCTGCCTAAGTCATCAAAGTTTACCTGTACGCGCGATTGAGCGCCGCTACCTTCATAGTTAAGTACCGTGCCAATACCAAACTTGGCATGCAGTACACGTTGACCTAAGTTAAAGCCGCTGTTTTCAAAGGCGGCATGGCTTACTGATGCACTAAAGCGACCTGCTGCCGGTGGTCGCGAAACTTGCGTTTTGATACGAATTTCTTCAACGCAGTCTTCAGGAATTTCGCGTAAAAAACGTGAAGGACTATGGTATTTCTCTTGTCCATAAAGGCGGCGGCTTTCGGCGTGGCTAATGTATAACTTATCCATAGCACGAGTCATGCCGACGTAACAAAGGCGACGTTCTTCTTCGAGGCGGCCAGACTCTTCATTACTTTGCTGCGATGGAAACATGCCTTCTTCTACGCCCACCATAAATACAAGCGGGAATTCTAAGCCTTTAGCTGAGTGAAGCGTCATCATTTGTACCGCGTCTTCGTGTTCGTCGGCTTGTCCTTCGCCAGATTCAAGCGAGGTATAGGCTAAAAAGCCTTGCAGGGGTGAGCTAAACTCTTCTTCTTCAGGGAGTTCGTACTGATCGCAGGCACTTATAAGCTCTTCTAAGTTTTCTACACGAGCTCGGCCTTTTTCGCCTTTTTCAGCTTGATACATAGCCATAAGGCCAGAGGTTTGAATTGTGTATTTAGCTTGTTCTTGTAAAGTGAGATCGCTAATTTTGTCTTCAATGTGCTCAACAAGCTCTACAAACTTTGTTACAGCGCCAGCTGCTCGGCCTGATAAGTGCTGTTGTTCAACAATAGCTTTAGCTGCGTACCAAAGCGGAAGTGACTCAGCACGAGCACAATCACGTATATGACTTAATGTTTTATCGCCAATACCGCGAGCAGGAGTATTAATTACACGCTCAAATGCGGCGTCGTCTTGGCGATTACCTACTAAGCGTAAGTACGATAGCGCATCTTTAATTTCTTGACGCTCGAAGAATCGCATACCACCGTAAATACGGTATTTTAAGCCTTCTTGTAGCATCGCTTCTTCAAGTACACGAGATTGCGCGTTACTACGGTACAAAATAGCAGCGTCTTGCAATGCATTTCCGGCATTTAGCCAGCTGCGTAATTTGCTACTTACAAAGCGGGCTTCGTCTAATTCGTTAAATGCGGCATAAATAGAAATAGGTTCGCCGTCGTTACCGTCGGTCCATAAGCTTTTCCCCATGCGCTCTGAGTTATTTTTAATTAGCGCATTAGATGCTTTTAGAATGGTTGCGGTTGAGCGGTAGTTTTGCTCAAGACGAATGGTTTCGGCATCAAAATCAGTTAAAAAGCGTTTAATGTTTTCTATTTTAGCGCCGCGCCAACCGTAAATACTTTGGTCATCGTCGCCTACAATCATAATGCTTTGTGTATCACCAGCAAGCAGCTTTAACCATGCGTATTGAATGGTATTGGTATCTTGGAACTCGTCTACTAGCATGTGCGCAAAGCGCTGTTGGTAGTGGCGAAGTAACGTCGGGTTATTTTTTAATACTTCATAGCTGCGTAGCAGTATTTCAGCAAAATCGACCAAACCAGCCCTGTCACAGGCTTCCTGATAGGCGGCATATACACGCAACATCATTTGCTCGTTTATGTCATACGCTTGAATATCTTTAGGACGAAGTGCCTCGTCTTTTTTAGCGCTGATGTACCAGCCAAACTGTTTAGCTGGCCACTTTTTATCATCAATATTCATTGATTTTAATAAGCGCTTAATCATACGAAGTTGGTCATCAGAGTCTAATATTTGAAAGGCTTCTGGTAAGTTAGCTTCACGGTGATGAGCGCGTAAAATTCGATGTGATAAACCATGGAAAGTACCAATCCACATGCCACCGACGGGTGCTTTTAAGGTTTCTTCAACACGTGTGCGCATTTCTTTCGCTGCTTTATTGGTAAAGGTTACCGCAAAAATACTATAAGCAGAGGCTTGCTCAACCTGCATAAGCCACGCAATACGATGAACCAACACTCGTGTTTTACCAGACCCAGCACCTGCCAATACCAGCATGTTTTGTAATGGGGCTGCAACGGCATCGCGTTGTTTGTCATTTAAGCCGTCGAGTAATTCTGAAACGTCCATCGTTACGCCTTTTTAATCAATATTGAGGGCAGTATAACAGGTGTTTTTGTTAGGCTAAATAAAATACTGTTTTTATGAACAGCTATTATAAAAATTGCCTCTAAAACCAATTGGCAGGATAGTTTTTTTGGTATGGATAAGTAACTAAAATTAATAATAAAAATAATCAAATTGACCTATATTTAGTAAAAAATACCAAAGCAATTAGTGAGTCGTAATTTAACTAACTGATTTTTAAGCTTTAATAAATTGGCATAAAGTGTGATAGTAAGTAGATAACTAAAATTTAAAATTAATTAACTACAGAGGTGAGTATGGCTGATCAAGGGTCTGGCGGTAATGTAATTGCTGCGTTGTGTAATATATTTTTTCCTGGTTTAGGGCAACTAGTACAAGGGCGTATTTTAGCTGCTATATTTTTTGCACTAGCCATTGTCATAAGTTATGCACTTATATATGTACTCGTTGGTTTTGTATTAGTGCCTATTATTTACTTATGGTCAATTATTGACGCCGCGCGTTATAGATCGCGAAGTTAACAGCTTTAGAGCTGAATAAAATGGCGCCCATGTGGCGCTATTTTGCTTTATATGTCCTGTGGTTTGCGGGCGTTTACGTATATAATTACGCAATTAAAGAGTTACAGGCAAACCCTATGGAATATCAATTTATTCGCGACCCTATTAGTGGGCTGCGCATTAAAATAAGCAGCGAGCATGCAATCATTGGCCGTTGGTTAAACGAAGAAATTGGCAAAGACAAAGTGGCTATGGTGCAAGCACTTATTGCGTCGGTAAAAACGAGTTTTGAGCCTGTGACTTTAAAAGGCCAAGAAATAGATTTAATTTTATCTAAAGATGAAGCCTTATTTGAAGCGCATGCACTGCACCAAGACAGCGAAGACTTAATTGCCTACCAAGATGACGATTTAATGCTTGAAGAAAACGACTTAAGCAGTGGTTGTGGTTTTGAAGACTTTATTGACTTAATCGAGTCGTGGTGTGAGTTTACCAGTAATCGATAAAATAATTAAAACAGACATAGCAAATGCAAAAACAGCGCTTTCTCTGTATTATTAAAACAACTAAAAACGACAGGAATTGATATGTCTGCCAATTTAAATAAGCTAGTAGTCATGCTAGAAATGCAAAACGCCATGAATACAAAAGTGCATGAGCAATGGTTTACACAAGGGTTTGAATGGTATCGCGCTATTTGGGTTGAGTGTGCCGAAATGCTAGATCACCATGGCTGGAAGTGGTGGAAAAAACAAACACCCGATACCGAGCAAGTTATTTTAGAATTAGTTGATATTTTTCACTTTGGTTTGTCGCTACGTATTGACGGTAAAACAAGCTATCAAGATTTAGCAAAGCAATTAGAAAGTGAGTTGAGCCAAGTACAGCAAGCTGATGACTTTAAACAAACGTTAGAAATACTTGCGGCATCTGCAGTTGCAGATAAAGCGTTTAATGCAGCAGCATTTGCCGGTTGTATGGCACAAATGGGCATGGATATTGACGATTTATACCGTGGTTACGTCGGTAAAAACACCTTAAATTTTTTCCGCCAAGACCATGGTTATCAAGATGGTAGCTACATTAAAGTATGGAACGGCCAAGAAGATAACGAACACTTGGTTGAAGTGGTCAAAAGCCTTGATACCGAACATGCAGACTTTGCAAAGTTAGTTTACCAAGGCCTTGAGGCACGTTACCCAAAAAGCTAAATAATAGTACGGTAGTCGGTTACATTTAAGTAATCGGCTATTTCGTTGTGTGGTTGCTGGCTGTCGGGGTTGGCAACCGCAAGTAAGTGTCCAATGCCGTATTCTTTTGCGGCATTTAATACAGCTACGCTGTCGTCAACAAACAAAGTGCGTGTTTTGTTAAACCCTAAATCGTTTTGTACTTGGTGCCATAAACTTTGCTGCTCTTTGCTGACGCCATATTCATGCGTCGACACAACACCATCTAAATAATTATCGATTGCGGTGTGTTCAAATTTCATCATGACGTTTTCTGGATGTGCGTTGGTAAGCAATATAAGCTCTTTTCCTGCTTTTTTTAGCTCCGTTAAAAAATAGGGCACGTCGTCACGAACTTTTATAAGGTGCTGTGTTTCTCGTTTTAAATCCATAATTGGTAATTGAAGCTGATCTTCCCAATAATCTAAGCAGTACCACTCAATTTGGCCACTTACAGCTTGGTAGCGTTTAAAAATATCTTTTTTTGCTTCGCTTAAGCTTATATTTTTGGCTAAGGCATGTTGTTGTGGAAGAACAGTTAACCAAAAATGGCTGTCATAATGTAAATCGAGAAGTGTTCCGTCCATATCAAGTAAAACGGTATCGATTTTTGACCAATTTAGCATGGGCTTTTCCCTGTGAAAAGTTTATGATTAAGCACAACTGCCATGATAGCAAATTAACGCCAATGACACAGAAAAAGCATCCAACACCTCCTCAAATCCTAAGTAATAATGTTGTCGCTAAAAGTCGCCTATTTACTGTGGAATCTTTAGAGCTTAAATTTTCGAATGACGAAGAGCGTCAGTATGAACGTATTCGAGGTGGTGGCAGGGGCGCTGTAATGATTGTGCCTATAACGGCCGATAACGAAATGCTGCTAGTGCGTGAGTATTGCGCGGGCACCAATGACTACCAGCTAGGTTTTCCTAAAGGACTTATCGACCCAGGCGAAACGCCAGAGCAAGCTGCTAATAGAGAACTTAAAGAAGAAGTAGGTTTTGGCGCAGACTTTTTTAAACCATTAAAAACAGTGACCATGGCACCCAGTTATTTTAATGCCACTATGCACATTTTATTTGCTAAGCAATTATATCCGCAAACGCTCCTTGGCGATGAGCCTGAGCCTTTAGTTGTTGTTAAGTGGCCATTAACGCAATGGCAGTCATTATTAGAGCAAGTTGATTTTACCGAAGCACGAAGTGTTGCCGCTTTGCTATTATTAGATAAGTACTTAGCATCTGGAGCTGCCGATGAATAATTTATTAGAACCTTGTATTGAATTAGCCGAACGTGCAGGCGATGCCATTATGGCTATATACAAAAAAGATGATATTGGCCAACAAGAAAAGTCAGACCACACACCAGTAACTAAAGCCGATTTAGCTGCAAATGATGTGCTTGTTGCAGGCTTAAAGGCACTTGCGCCCGATATTCCTATTATGTCGGAAGAAACACCTATTCCTGCATTAGCCGATAGGCAAGATTGGCAGCGTTATTGGTTACTTGATCCCATGGATGGCACAGGTGAATTTATTTTAGAAAGTGGTGATTTTGCGGTAAATATTGCGCTTATTGAAAATAACCACCCTGTGTTGGGTGTAATTCATTGGCCGTCAAAAGGTATTACGTATTTTGCGAGTGCTAAAAATGGTGCTTTTAAGCGTGAAGAAAAGAGCGACACACGAATATACGTAGCTCCGCCTGAAAGTTTAACACTAGCGGTAAGTCGCCGTCAGAAAATTGAGTCGGTGAGTCAATACTTAAATAGCCAATTTACAACTATTGCAGTTGGTTCGTGCTCGTTAAAAGCATGTATTGTTGCTGAGGGTAAAGCGGACTGCTTTTTAAGAATAGGCCCAACGGGTGAGTGGGATACAGGGGCTTCACAAGTTATTGTAGAAGAAGCGGGCGGCTGCATTACTGATGCAGAGTTTAACCCTTTAACCTATAACCAACGTGAGAGCACTGAAAACCCAGACTTTATTGTAATGGGCCACCCTGATTGGGAGTTTCAAAAAATGATTACTCCTCACCAAAGAGCGAGTATAGAATAGAGTTTTGATTGCTTTTTGTTCACTTGAACAGTTTTAGGTAGTTAAAACCTTGCATTCTAAGTTTATTCCTATATAGTAGCGCTCTCTTCAAGGCAGGCTCGTAAATATTACGAAAATGTTTTAAAGAAATTACAGGCGCGGGATGGAGCAGCCTGGTAGCTCGTCGGGCTCATAACCCGAAGGTCGTCGGTTCAAATCCGGCTCCCGCAACCAATTTTTTATAAAACTTGGTTACTGTAAACTCTAACTTAAGAGATAAAATTAAGTAGTCGATAGACTTTAAATATACAGGCGCGGGATGGAGCAGCCTGGTAGCTCGTCGGGCTCATAACCCGAAGGTCGTCGGTTCAAATCCGGCTCCCGCAACCAATTTTTTAAATTGGACGCCACGTTGTAATGTAAGCAACGTTAAATAAGTATGCATATTTCAGGCGCGGGATGGAGCAGCCTGGTAGCTCGTCGGGCTCATAACCCGAAGGTCGTCGGTTCAAATCCGGCTCCCGCAACCACTGAAATAAAAAGCACTATTAAAGCAACACGCCTAAAGCGTGTTTTTTTATGCCTGAAATTCAGTGAAATGAGTAGCTCGTCGGTCTCAGCTCTTCATTAGCCAGCAAAGGCCATCTATTAAAATCCGGCTCCCGCAACCACTGAAATAAAAGCACTATATAAAGCAACACGCTAAAAGCGTGTTTTTTTATGCCTGAAATTCAGTGATACCTAATAACAAAGCTGTGATTACATTTACCCCATTTACTTATACTAATCATTTTAAGTTTTTTATTACTTAACACCCCGTGCTGGGTATGTTAAAACGGCTGAAATATTTTTAAGCGCACTTTTACATGACAGAACTTTACCACTGGTTTGATTTAATCGGCATTGCTGTGTTTGCTATTTCAGGCACATTAGTGGCCTACGAGAAAAAAATGGATGGTTTTGGGGTTGTAGTATTAGCAACAGTGACCGCTATTGGTGGAGGAACGGTGCGTGATGTTATTTTAGATGTGCCGGTATTTTGGTTGCATGACCAGAGTTATTTTTTCGCTATTTTAGCCGCAGTGCTTATTACGTCTCGGCTTATTAATAAGCAAAAATCAATTCCGTATTACACACTTCAAATAGCGGATGCATTCGGCTTGGCTTTTTTTGCTGTAATGGGTACTCAAAAAGCACTACTTGCAGGCATGCCAGAAATGACAGCAATCATAATGGGAGTCATAACGGCTTGTTTTGGAGGCTTAATACGTGATGTGCTCGCCCGCGAAATCCCTATGTTGTTAAAAGGAGAGCTCTATGCCATTACCTGTATTGCGGGTGGTATTGTTTATACACTTAGTGTGTATTTTTCATTTGTGACTGAGCTGGCGATGGTATTGGCAATGTTGATGACATTATTCTTACGTTTTTCAGCAATAAAATGGAAAATCACATTACACGTTTTTAAATATCCTGACTAAACTTACTTAATCATAGGATTGGTTAGGATAAGGAATGTCATTAGCTCGTATATATTCTCGTGCTCAGGTAGGTATTAATGCCCCTGAAGTTATTGTAGAGGTTCACTTAGGAACTGGTTTACCCGCATTCCACATTGTAGGCCTTCCTGAGGCCTCTGTTAAAGAGTCAAAAGACAGAGTGCGCAGCGCGCTGGAAAACTCTCAATTTGGTTTTCCTGATCAACGCATTACTGTTAATTTAGCGCCCGCCGACTTACCCAAAGACGGTGGCCGGTTTGATTTGGCGATTGCCGTAGGCATTTTGGTGGCATCAGGGCAAATAGTGTGCCCTGATATTCATAAATATGAGTTTTACGGTGAGCTTGCACTCAACGGTGAGGTACGTGGAGTAAATGCTATTTTGCCCTCTGTACTTGCAGCTAAAGAACAAAACCGCTGCTGTTTTTTACCCATAGCTAATGATAGCCTGGCAAGCCTTGTAAATGGCGTAAAACGTAAAGCGGTAAGTTCGATTCAAGAAGTATGGGGTGATTTACTAAACCAGCAGCCGTTGCCGTTAAATATAGAGTATCCAGACTGTACGCAGGCACCTGACTTTTTACTCGATTTGAGCGACGTAAAAGGTCAACCCGGCGCTAAACGTGTATTAGAAATAGCCGCTGCAGGCGGGCACAACTTGCTGTTTTTAGGTCCACCGGGAACCGGTAAATCAATGCTTGCTCAGCGAATGGCCACAATAATGCCGGCTATGTCTGATGACGAGGCACTTTCAACTGCCGCACTTTATTCAATTATTGGTCATTCAATCGATTTAACAAACTGGCGGCAGCGCCCTTTTCGTAATCCTCATCATACCTGCTCGGCGGTTGCATTAGTAGGGGGTTCATCAAATCCTAAGCCGGGTGAAATTTCGCTGGCACACAATGGGGTATTATTTTTAGATGAGCTACCAGAGTTTGAGCGCAAAGTGCTCGACTCCCTTCGTGAGCCAATGGAAACCGGTACGGTAACTATTTCGCGTGCGGCGCGGCAAATGGAGTTCCCTGCGCAGTTTCAGCTCATTACAGCGTTAAACCCAAGTCCTACGGGAAGCCACACCGATAAACGAGCAACACCCGATCAAGTTATACGTTACTTATCTCGTGTATCAGGCCCATTTGTTGACCGTATTGATTTGCAAATAGAACTACCACGGTTAACAAGCGTAGAACTGCAAAGCACTAAACAAGAAGAAACCAGTGCACAGGTGCGTGCGCGGGTAGAAGCAGCTTATTACATACAGTTAAAACGCCAAGGTAAGGTGAATGCGCGGCTTAATAATAAAGAAATGAGCATCCACTGTGAGCTTGCCCCAGCAGAGCTGCAGTTTTTAGCTAAAGCTAGTGAAAAGCTGTCTTTATCGCCGCGCTCTTATCATAGGGTCATTAAAGTAGCGCGTACGATTAGCGATTTAAAAGGGAATGAAAAAATTAGCCTAGACGATTTAAAAGAGGCATTAAATTACAGAGCCTTTGAACGTTTAATTGCTCAACTTACTAAGTAGCTTAAATTGAGGCTAAACTGTTTTTACTAGCGGCTATAAAGAGAGCATATAACCTTTACCACGCACAGTGACAATACGCTTTTGATCTTTTTCATCGTTTAGTTTTTTACGTAATCGACCAATAAGAACATCGACTGTACGATCGTTAGGGCTCCAATCGGGCTGTCCTATTTCTTCAGATATTTTTTCACGTGAAGTGGCTTTACCTGCATTACTTATTAAGCAAATAAGTACTTTGTGCTCTGCTTCAGTTAAACGTGATTCAACACCCGAGGAGGTAATAAGGGTGCGATTATCGGGATGTAATTTAAAGTCGGCGTATTCAATAAACTCTTCGCTTTCGTCGCTATCCATATTAACGGCAACGCGCTTATATAAAGCGCGCATGCGCAGTTCAAGCTCAAGCAAATCAACAGGCTTACAAATATAGTCGTCAGCACCTTGTGCAAGGCCTGCTATTCGATCTGCTTGTGAATCACGACTAGAAAGCACAATAACACCAATATCTGTTAGTGTATTAAGTTCTTTAGCGAGCTGAAGGCCGTCTATTTTAGGCAGTACAATATCAATAATAGCGAGGGTAAATGCATCACGCAGGTTAACTCGCTGCCTAACGATGCTCAATGCATCAGCGCCAGTTGAGTCTACTTCTATTGTAAATTCGGTCTCTGCAAAGTGATTTTGAATGCGTTTAACGAGTATTTCATCGTCTTCAACCAATAAAACATTAATAGCCATAGTACTTTATTTTAAATGCTTGTAGCTTTGTATGGTAGCACCATTAGGTAAATACTGAGAAGGGGTTACATGCTAGTTTTAAGTAACTTAATATTTCAAAAATATTAAAATAATTATAAAAAAATCAAAAAAAGCGCCCCATATTCAAGGGCGCTTTTCATAAAGATATAAAATTCCGGTTTAAATTACTTATTTTCGTACATTGAATCCCACCATTGTGGTTCGTCTTTTAGTTTTTTATCAAAGTATGCCAGCATAGTATTCCACCAGTTAAAGCGCTTATCGCGCGCAAAAATTTGATGATCGGCGCCTTTATACTCAATAAGCTCCACGTCTTTATTTAGTAGTTTAAGTGCGGTGTACATTGTTAAGCTTTCGCCTACGGGTACGTTAGTATCACTGTCACCATGAATAAGCAGTAATGGTGTAGTTACTTTGTCTGCATGAAATACCGGGCTATGTTGGCTATACAGATTGGCGTTATTCCATGGGAAGCTGCTTTTAGATGCTTCACCAGAGTATAAGTAGCCCCACCACCCTTCGCCCCAATAAGAGGTTAAGTTTGAAATACCGGCATGGGAAATAGAAGCGCTAAATAAATCGGTTTTTGTTGCCAATAGCATAGTCATAAAGCCACCATAAGAGGCACCTAAATTACCGACCTTAGTGTTATCTACGTAGTCGTATTGTTTTAAAAAAGCCTGTGTTCCTTCGATAATATCGTCGGCGGTGTAATCACCCCATGCATTGACGTGTTGTGCTGAGAACTTTTGTCCAAAACCTGTTGCGCCGGTAGGTTGTAATACATAAACCACATAACCGTTTTCGGCCCATAAGTTAAATGGGTAACGGCCAGTAAAACCACGGGTAACAGGTGATGTACCACCGTAATAATAAACAAGTGCAGGGTACTTTTTAGTTTTATCTAGGTTACTTGGCACATAAACACGCCCGGTTATTTCAACGCCACTTTTATTAGTAAAGTTAAACTCTTCAAGGGTGGGTATTGTTGTATTGGCATAAGCAATTGGTTTTGAATCCCAAATAAGATCGGTTTTGTTTTTACTAATATTAAGGCGTTTGAGCTGTTGCGGTGCTAAAGCACTTGTGCCGGTGATTAACACTTGTGAATTGCGCCCATGTGAAACGCTAAATTTTTCTACAATATCCACATTGGTATTTAACTTTTTAAAGCGCTGCTTACTGAGGTCGAATAGATACAATGGCTGGGTATCTTTTTCGGTCACTTTAAGTACCGCATCGCCGTTTTCTAACACGCTTAGCTGACTAATCGATGGGTCGAATTGTTTACTGAGCGCAGTGACATTTTTTCCGTTGTTAGTTAACAGGTAAAGCTGTCCGTCGTAGTTATTAGCAAGCATTGACTTTGGCAACGCTCTGCCAGCACCATTTTTAAAGTCGGGACCTGCAACAACATACACGTCTTTGTTTGCGTATTTTGCTTGGTTAAATGTTTTAAATTTACCAAGTGACAAAAGCTTGTTTGATTTTATATCTAGCTCAACGAGCTCTGTCTCAGGGTGAGTAGACGCTTGCATGGCCATAACCGAACGGCTCATTAATACTTTTCCACGCGTACTATTTAAATCTTCAAAGCTATGAGAAAGCGGGCCTTGGCTAAGTGCTTTTGTTAAGCCACTTTTAGTATCAAGCATATAAAGTTGGCTGGTGGTGCGCGCGTATGACCAACGATCTTGAAGGCCTTTATAATGCTTGGTTAAGTTGTTGCTACTCTCTGGTGATTTTGACCAGCTAAATACTAGGCTGGTGTCGTTAAAAAAGGTGAAGCCACTGGCGCCGGCTAAGTCGTTTGCCAGTGTTTTAATGGCTAAACTTTTTCGATTAAGTTGTTTAAGCTCACCCTTTAATAAATACACTAAGTACTGATTATCTGGGCTCCAAATAATGTTGCTTGGTTGCCCATCTTCAAATCGATATACAGTTGAGTTGTCGGTATTTTTTAACTCGGTAACCAAGTTGGCTTGATTTTGAGTTTTATCGTCGTAAGTGCGCTTAGTGGTTATGTATTGCTCTGCGTTAGGCGCTAAAGATATATTACTCATGGTTGGCGCATCAAACAGTTGCTTTGCTGATAAGCGCTTTGTGTATGATGTATTTAGCGTAATTTTATCAGTGTCACTCTTAGGGGTGAAATCAATAATCACATCACTCCAGTTTGCGACTTGTTGCGCCAAAATAATAACGCTGTGGGTGGAGTTAGTTAATGCAAGCTTATAACTGTTTTTATCCCCTTTTTGGGGTTCGCCATTAATAAATAATTGCCCCTTTTCAATCCCTTTTAATGTTAAGGTGCCTTGTGTAAAACGCTCTGTTTCAATATTAAATTTTAGTGCTTGCAGTCCGCCAAGGGTAAGTGCGCTTACTTTATTGAATGGCTGCCAGCTTTGTTTTTTACCGAAAATAGAAAAACTGTCTGAGTTTGCTTGTAATTGTGGCAAAAGGTTGTTGATAATGGCTGAGCCATGCGGCGTTTGAAAAGGTTTTAATTGCATATCTTCGGCAATAGGGCCGATAAATTGAATTTTTGATTTGTCCAATGGTTCAGCAATTGCTGCAAAGCTTAAACTGCTAAAGGCTAATAAACCTAAGGCTCGTTTAAATTGCTTGTTGCGGTAAAACCAAGGTGCATTAAATTTCATTATTGTGCCTGTTATTATTGGGTATTTGGTCAAATATAGCATGTATTGTTACCATGCTCACATATCCAATATAAAGGAGAAAAAGTGACTTTACTGATTGTTTATATGGTTGTGGCCATTGTTATTTCGTTTTTGTGCTCTGTGATGGAAGCGGTGCTGTTAAGCATTTCGCCAAGCTATGTTGCATCACTTAGAAAAGAGCAACCTGTGCTTGCTAAGCAACTTGAAAAACTAAAAAATAATATAGATCAGCCACTGGCAGCTATTTTGACTTTAAACACCATCGCGCATACAGCGGGTGCGGCGGGTGTAGGGGCGCAAGCGGCTGTGGTTTTTTCTGATGCCGCAGTGGGGATTGCCTCAGCAATTATGACCTTACTGGTATTAATCCTTTCTGAAATTATTCCAAAAACTCTGGGTGCTAATTATTGGCGAGCCTTAACGCCAAGTGTTACCTACTCTTTACGGTTTTTGGTGATTTCGCTAAAGCCCTTTGTATGGTGTGCGCAAAAGTTAACAAACCTAATGGGGCCAAAGCACGACGAAGCTTACTATATTCGCCAAGAAATAGAAGCCATGGCCGATATTGGCACTGAATCGGGCGCTTTGCACGAAGATGAGTCTGAAATTATTCGTAATCTTTTACATTTTAGGCATGCAAAATTGTCTGATTTAATGACGCCACGCACAGTTATTTTTAAAGTACATAAAGACTTAACAGTAAACCAATATTTAAATGAGCACGGCTCGTCATCGTTTTCCCGCGTATTAATATTCGATAAAGATGCCGACGACATTGTCGGTTTTGTGCATAAAAACGATATTATGTTGGCGTATCATCGTTTAGGCACCGATTATAAAATCAGTAAGCTGATCAAACCAATTTATACAGTACCCACATCTCAAAATGTATCGTCATTATTGCAAACGCTACTAACTCAGCGTACGCACATATGTTTAGTCGTGGATGAATACGGAGAAGTGCGCGGCATAGTAACGCTTGAGGATATGATTGAATCACTAATGGGCTTAGAAATAGTCGACGAACGCGATCAGTCAACCAATATGCGTGCAGTGGCAAAGCAACGCTGGCGTAAGCGTTTGGCCAGCAGTGCGCATATTGTAAGTGAAGAAGACGAATATCCTGAAGAAGAAAAGTAACCTTTCACTCGCAACGTTAGCTATTGTTAGTTACTTAAATACAATAGTTAACGTCTGCCCTCGTGTTTTTTTAGCCAAACGGTATACTAGCGCGATTATTTTAAATGGCTTTAATTATGATAAGAATAGACCTCACCTTGGCTGAACAGCCATTTTCATTAATGGTTTCTGGGCAGCAAATAGTGCAAGTATTTCATAACCAGCAAGCTATTGCGTTCGATACTCCTCGAGAACATTACTATCAATTTAACTTTAAAGATAAATTAATAGGCATAGATACCAGCACAACTGCCGAGCAAAGTATTTCGTTATTTGTAGATGAGCAATTTGCTACCCAGCTCGCTTTACCAGCCCCAGTTAATGGTGAACCTAAAAGAGGTTTTTTAGGTTTTGCTGCGTTAGGCTTTAAACTATTTAAAAGCGCAAAAGTAGTAAAGGCTGCGCTGGCAGGTGCATCTGTTGCTGGGTATGCCTGGCTATTTAGCATTGAATTTGCGCTTATGCTTATTGCGTGTTTAGTAGTGCATGAGTATGGGCACGTAAGAGCAATGAAGTACTTTGGTATAAAAACCAAAGGTATTTACTTAATCCCATTTGTAGGAGGGTTAGCTGTCAGTGACGATAAAATAACAACCCGCTGGCAAGATGTGGTGATATCGCTCATGGGACCTGCTTTTGGCTTAATAACCTCTATGTTGGGTGTTGTTTTATATTACGCCACGGAGATGGAAATATTTGCTGGTGTTGCGGTACTCAGTGCATTGCTTAACTTATTTAACTTACTGCCTATTTTACCGCTAGATGGTGGGCATGTTTTAAAGAGTATCAGCTTTTCTATGCGCTCATGGATTGGACTAAGTGTATGCTTGCTGGGTGTGTTATTTGGCTTATGGGTTAGTTATACATTTGGCTTAATGCTACTGGTGTTCTTTTTATTTGTTGGCGCATTGGAAATTATATTTGAATGGCGCGGACGACATTACTCGCATTTAATACCACTAGATAAATACGGACAAGGCTTTTCAGCGGTTATGTATGCACTGGTAGTTGCAGGGCATGTAGCA
Organism: Pseudoalteromonas sp. PSi26; assembly: GCF_054960575.1. Taxonomy (NCBI): domain Bacteria; kingdom Pseudomonadati; phylum Pseudomonadota; class Gammaproteobacteria; order Alteromonadales; family Pseudoalteromonadaceae; genus Pseudoalteromonas; species Pseudoalteromonas sp. PSi26. Next base: position 19,115 of record NZ_JBHNYT010000011.1, read on the forward strand.
GTGATGATGCATTTTGCAGATTCTGACAATCCAATACTCAGTTTGCCGATGACAATTTTATCGAGCTAAAAAAAACAGTACGGCAGCTCAAATTTTGCTGGCCATGCTGTTTTTTTTGTTCGGTTTTTACTGTTTTTAAAGATTTTTGTATGTTTATTGTTGCTTTTCTGTAACTTAATATGTAGCTTACCGGTATAATATTTGTTCAGGGATTGTTCAGGGATGTTATTTAGAAAGGAAGCTGTCGCTCAGCAAAGTGAGCGTTTGACGGGGGCTATTACCCTCGCCCAACCTTTATCAATAAAATTAACTGTGTTTATTTTGGCTTGTGTGGCTATCGCAGTTATTACCTTCTTGTTTACCGCAGAATACTCTCGTAAAGAAACCGTGCGTGGCTTTTTAATGCCTAATAAAGGGGTTATCCAAAGCTTTGCTAATCAAGGTGGTATGATTGAGCAGCAAAATAACAGCCAAGGCATAGCCTTAAGTACCCAGCTAATTGAACAGCTAAGTATGCAAATACAACTGCTTAATGACGAAATCACACAAAACCACACCCTACAAAAGCAAGAGTCACTTAACTTGCAGGCACAAAAACGTGCACTTACCAATGAGCAAGCGGCATTACAAAGCCAACTTAAACTGACTGATGAAAAACTAGCGCTACTTAACCGCCAACAAAGTAACCTTAACCAGCTTAATAAAAATGGCATTTTATCAAACATAGAGCGTGAGCAACAACAGCAAGCCCTGTTAGATGCTAAGCAAGAAAAACAAAACCTAGCGCGCTTGCTGATGCAGCAAGACAACCAGTTAAGCCAACTAAGCTTTAATATTGCCAACGTACCACAACAATACACGCTGCGCATAAATAGTATTAAACGCCAGCAAGCGGGTATTAAAAACCAGCTGACACAAATTAAAAGTAACTATCAATATACCATTACTGCTAGTAACAGCGGTACAGTTACTGGTATTCAAGTGGTTGAAGGCGAAACACTCACCCAAGCTAAACAGCTGCTGCATATTATTCCTAAAGGCTCAGAGCTAGTAGCAGAGTTTCTGCTACCAACACGCTCAGCAGGGTTTATTGCGCTTAGTAACGATACGCGATTGCGCTTTGATGCCTTCCCTTATCAATGCTTTGGTTTTATTAACAGCAAAATTAGCCGTATTGATAAGGCACTGATTACCCCAGACGAAATACGTTTACCCATTGCACTACAAGAGCCAGTTTACCGCTTGCGAGCAACACTCAGCCAACAGCAAATGCAGGCTTATGGTAAAGCGTTTAATCTGAAAAGCGGCATGCTGTTTGAGGCAGATATTATGTTAGAACAACGCACATTGATTGAATGGTTGCTTGAACCATTGTACAGCCTAAAAGGGCGTGTGAGTTAACTGTAGCGATTTACGAAACAAAGAAAAAATTTGAAAGTTTTGGTGGTTTGCTAAATGCAAACAACCGAAAAGACGGCCAGCTTTAGTTAACTTTAGCGAGCAGCTAAAGCCAGCCTATTAACCGCTCACCTAATTATAAAGGTCGAGCATATTAATAACCCGATGACTTAACAAAAAGCATCGGATTTATGGAGTATAACAAAATGCATGAATTAAACGTAAAAGAAATTCAAGAAGCGAATGGTGGGTTTTATTTTTTAGCAGGACTCATTGCGGAGGGAGCTATAGCGATGGGCCCAAGTCTTCAACGTGGCTTGGATAGTTTGAATGATACTTTGGATTCAGTGTATGGTAGTTTTAAGCCATCACTTCCCGAAATGGGCGATAAGTGAGATTGTAAACCTGAATAAGTATAAGGGGGAAATCCCTCTTATACTCACTTGGTTTAAATTAGAGGTGAATATGCTCAAATCAGACTATTTAAAATATACAAATGACGAATTGTTGGATGCTTTTGCAAATATCGATGATGAGAAGTATCCCGAAAGAGCTATTGAAATATTAAATTTGATTGAACTACGTTTAAAAGAAGTAAGGACTAAGCCCAGTGATAAATTTCTAAGTAAGTTAACATCTACAATTACAATATTAACTTTAGGCTGCGACATAGATGTTAGACAACAAGCTTTTGATATAAAAGCAGCAAGAGTACGTAAGCGAAAGTAAGGGAAATGTTTAGACCAAAGTGAGTTAGGTTTAAATTATGAGAACGATTTTACTCTTTGATAAGAAGTCACCACTAATGGTAGATGAACTCCACAATTTACAACTTGATAAGCATATTACTTTTCTATAATGTTTTAAGATAAAATAGATGAGTGAACTTGTAAGCTTCTCGGTACTAAGAATAGTACCACTCATTCTTCAATCCGAAATAGCTGAATGCGGCCTAGCTTCTATGGCTATGGTGGCAAGCTATCACGGTCATAGGCTGGATATGCCAGCCATGCGTAAGCGATTTTCGGCTAATTTAAAAGGCATGAACTTACAGCAGCTGACTGAGCTGGGTGATAACTTGGGGCTCGCCAGTCGTGCGCTACAATGCCCTATTGATGAAGTGCATAAATTACAAACCCCCTGTATTTTACACTGGGATATGAACCACTTTGTAGTGCTGAGCAAAGTTTCTGGCAAAGGAGCAGCGGCTAAGTTTGCTGTTAACGACCACGGCTGTGGGTAAGCGTAGTTTAAGCGCGGAAGAGTTTAGTAAGCACTTTACCGGTATTTGTTTAGAGCTGACTCCAACCAGTAAGTTTGAAGCCAAGCAAGAGCAAGCACGAATGAAGTTTACCCAACTTTGGAGCTCGATGAAGGGCTTAAAAGTAGGTCTACTAAAACTGATAGCGTTGTCACTGGTATTGCAATTATTTGCTCTGATGACCCCTTATTATATGCAGTGGGTGGTGGATGAAGTTTTAATCAGTTTTGATGAATCGTTATTAACGGTACTGGCTATGGGTTTTGCGCTGATTGCGATTATTTCGGTGGTGACTAATGCGGTGCGAAGCTGGTTAATTTTACGGCTTTCGAGTTTGCTCAATATGCAAATGGGGGTGAACTTACTCAGGCATTTATTACGCCTGCCAATGAACTATTTTGAGTCTCGCCATGTTGGCGATATTGTGTCGCGCTTTGGCTCCTTGGCCCAAATACGCGAGCGCATAACTACAGGGTTTGTCGAAACGCTGGTCGATGGTGTGATGGCTATTACCGTCCTCATTATGATGCTAATTTATTCGCTGAAACTCACTGCGGTCGTTGTCGGTGCAATTGTACTATATACCTTAGTGCGTTTGGCGCTTTACAGGCCACTGCACCAAGCCACTGAAGAAATGATCCAAAACTCTGCCAAAGAGCAATCGAACTTTTTAGAAAATATTCGCGGTATGCAAACTATAAAATTGTTTGGTAATGAATCGCAGCGCCAAGGCATTTGGCAAAACCGCTATGCTGAGGTAATAAATAGTGAAATTCGCTTAGGGCGATTAAACATAAGTTTTGATTCATTTAATAAACTGTTATTTGGCCTTGAAAATGTATTAGTAATTTACTTTGCGGCACTATTGGTAATGAGCAATAGCCTGTCGGTAGGTATGGTACTGGCGTTTATTGCCTATAAAAATCAACTGACTAGCCGCTTTGCTAATTTAATAGAACAAATAATTCAATTTAAAATGATGCGCTTACACCTTGACCGTATTGCCGATATAGCCCTTACGAAACAAGAAGCCAATCGTGACGGTGAAATGGCCTATACCGGTGATGACGAAGGTAAAGTTAAAGGGCAACTTACCCTTGAAAATATCTGCTTTAGTTACAGTGAAGAGCAAGCGCCTATTCTAAATAACGTTAACTTAATCTTGAATGCGGGCGACTCTATTGCGATTACCGGGCCTTCTGGTGCAGGTAAAACTACCTTGATGAAAATTATGCTCGGGTTGCTACAACCTACCTCAGGCAAAGTGTTGCTTGATAGTAAAGATATTACCCAGCTTGGCCTTAAAAATTACCGTAAGCAAATAGCCGCGGTGATGCAGGATGACACTTTATTAGCTGGCTCAATCGCCGATAACATCAGCTTTTTTGACCCTCAGCCCAACTACTTAAAAATAGAGCAGTGTGCCCACCATGCCGCTATTCATGATGATATTACCAAAATGACAATGGGTTATAACTCATTAGTGGGTGATATGGGGTCAAACTTATCGGGCGGGCAGGTACAGCGTTTACTCCTTGCTCGCGCATTGTATCAATCGCCGTGTGTGCTATTTATGGATGAAGCAACTAGCCATTTAGATAAAGATAACGAGGCGAAAATAAGTGAGCAAATTCAGCACTTACCCATCACACGGATTATGATTGCTCATCGTCAAGAAACTATTAATATGGCTGGCAAAGTCTATCACTTAAATGCAGGTGAATTAGTGGATTTAGACCAGCAAAGTGAGAGTGCTTAAAGCGATGAAGGTGTGCGTATATTGCATGCCTTTTTATTATGTTTACAGTTAGTAAAAGCTCAATACCAACGCAATAAACACCCCAGTAATAATCAGTTGTACCACGCAAAAGCCCATAATATCTCTTGCCTTTAGGCCCGCTATAGCCAATACGGGCAGTGCCCAAAAAGGTTGAATTAAATTGGTCCACGCATCTCCCCATGCCACAGCCATAGCAACACGGGATATATCGGCGCCAAGTTCTTGTGCTGCAGGGATAACAATAGGTGCTTGTACCGCCCATTGTCCGCCACCTGAGGGCACAAACATATTAACGAGTCCTGCACTAATAAAACTATAAAATGGCAAGCTATCGGCATCCGCAATGGCAATAAAGCCTTGCGATATCTGCTGTGCTAACCCTGTATCGACCATGACCGCCATAATACCGGCATAAAAAGGGAACTGAATTACAATACCCGCACCACTTGGAATTGCTTGTTGTAAGCTATTAAGCACATTGTGAGGAGTTTGATGTAGCGTAATAGCTAAAAATAAAAACAGGGCAATTACACTATTGAGGTTTAAGCCACCACCAAAGATAAAAAAGTAATAGCTTAAGTAGGCAAGCCCCATTAAGCCAATGCCCATACCTAGCAGTTTGCTTTGTTCTAAATGTTGTGAAGGACGCGTTATTTTACTTGCTGCAGGTGTGCGGGTGTTTAATAGGGTTGGATCGATATAAACGCTGTCGTTGTCATTGGGTAACATGTAGCGGTTTACTAATGGGACGATAATAAATAAACCAATCAAAATGGCAATATTAAAACCTGCAAATAAGGTTTGATCTGTACTCACAATACCAATACTTGCCTGTGAAAAGTGTCCTGGTGTTGCAATAGTTAGCGGAATTGAACCTGCAAGGCCGCCATGCCATACAACAAAGCCAGTATAGGCACTAGCTACTAATAATCGATAATCTACACGGGTATGTTTTGCAATAGCTTTGGCAAACAATGCACCAATAACAAGGCCAAACCCCCAGTTTAGCCAGCTCGCTAAAAGTGAGATAAAAGTAACTAATATAATTGCTTTAGGCGCGGTGTTGGCTAAGGTTGCTAGTTTTTCTAATATTTTGCTAATGAGAGGTGTACTTGCCAGCATGTAGCCTGTAATAAGTACAAGCAGCATTTGCATAGCAAAGCTCAATAGGTTCCAAAACCCATTGCCCCACGCGTGCAGTACATTAATACTGCTGGAAGGGGTAAATATACTGGCAGCGGCAAATGTAATAAGTGTAAGCAAAATTACAAATATAAATGGGTCGGGTAGGTAACGCTCAACCAGTTTTGTAAATGGGGTGGCTATTCTATTAAGCATAAAAATACAGTTTAGTGTTTGTTTGTAGATTAATTAATCACGAAATGTGCTTATGTGCAAATCACAATTAGTATTACAGGGGGGAGTTTTACACTGTCTATACCTTAAACGTTGATTAAAACTAAGGCATACAGTAACGTACTGTTTATAGATAAATTAATAACAAAGATTTTGTATTATGCCGGTGATATTTAAAAGGTTAGCGTTACTTGTTCGCGCTCATATTGATCAATTGAGCTGGCAAGCAGTGACCTTTGCAATTTTAACTCATATGCTCGTAACCTGGTTGCTACTGTATGCTGCCAACGAACAGGCGTTAACCTCTATAACCACTTTTTTTTACTATTACACAGTGACAACGTCAACAGTAGGATATGGTGATTTTAGCCCGACAACAGAGCTTGGTCGATGGGTGGTTGCTTTAATACAAATTCCGTTTGGTTTAGCTTTATTTGGTGTTTTGCTTGGAAAAGCAGGGCAAACTGTTACTTACTTAATTAGGCACGCTATGACTGGTGATAAAGATTTTGCTCACAGTAATAACCACATCATTATTTTTGGTTGGCACGATACCAGAACTAAAAAAATGATTGATTACATTTTGGCGGATACAAAGCGTACTGAACGTCGTATTTTACTCGCGGTAACAGAGCAGATGGATCATCCGTTTTTAGCAAATGAGCAGGTTGATTTTGCGCGTCTTTCTAGCTTTACTGATTTAGTAGAGTTAGAGCGTGTAGCAATAAGGCATGCCGATAAAGTAATTATTGATGGGCAAGACGATGACCAAACATTTACTACTGCGCTGCGTATTAGTCGCTTAGTAAAAGATGAGTGTCATATTAGTGCTCACTTTTTAGATGAAACCAAGGTCGATATGCTACTGGAGCATTGTCAAAATATAGAATGTAGCAGTGCTAAGTCGGCTGAAATATTAGTTCGTTCAATGCAAGATCCCGGCTCTAGTCGAGTACAAGAAGAGCTGCTTTCTACATTACATGGTGATACACAGTTTAGCTTAAAAGTACCCAGTGGCTGTAAGGAAATGGATTTTGGCACCTTGTTTCACCATTTTAAAAGGCAGCATGACGCTATTTTGTTGGGTGTTGCACATAACTTGAGTGCTCAAAATATGGACTTAAATCCACCTTTGGATTATAAAGTGAGTGAAGGAGATATTCTCCATTATATTTCTGTTGAGCGTGTATTGAGCGGCGAAGTTGATTGGTCAAGCTTGGAAAAATAATGAATGAAGTTATATTTTTAATTGTTATTTTAAGTGCGTACATTTTACCTGTTGTCATTGTACTAAACAGTAAGCGTACGCAAGGCCACGAAAAAAACGGTTGGCTCATTGGTATCATCTTTTTTTCGTGGTTAGGGCTCATTATGTATTTTGCGATTGTGCCCAAACACGGGCACAAAAAGAAAAAAGCAGTAAAAAAATAAGTACGACGTTACAACTTTACTCTTTAGCCATATTCATAATTTCATTCCAATCATGCTCTGTTACGGGCATAACTGATAATCTTCCTGCTTTTTTTAGTGCCAACTCTGTAATACTGTTGTTTGCTTTTATAGATTTTAAGCTAACCAGTTTATTCAAATGTTGGTGGTAGGTTACGTCAACGACTACCCAGCGCGGGGTATCGCTGGTGGCTTTAGGGTCATAATAATCGCTATTTAGGTCAAATTGAGTAGGGTCTGGATAGGCTGAACTTGTTACCTTTGCTATACCCGCGACGCCTACGTTTTTACAGCTTGAGTGATAAATCATCACTAAATCGCCTTCTTTAACATCATCACGCAAAAAGTTTCGGGCTTGGTAATTTCGTACACCTTCCCATAATGTTGTTTGATTAGGTGCGTGTTTTAGGTCGTCAATTGAAAAAGCATCGGGTTCGGTTTTAAACAGCCAGTAAGCCATAGTTGTATTCCTAACAAAGATTTACATAGTTGTAGTCTATAGTATCATTAAGTTATTAGGGAATTGAGGAACATATAATGAGCCAAGTTTTAGATGATTTATTATCGTTATTAACACTTGAAGAAATAGAGCAAGGGTTATATCGAGGGCAAAGCCAAGATTTGGGTTTTAGAGCTGTTTTTGGTGGTCAGGTTATGGGGCAAGCGCTATCAGCAGCAAAGGAAACCCTACCGGCTGGACGTATTGTTCACTCTTTACATTCTTACTTTTTACGCCCAGGGGACGCTGCTAAACCTATCGTTTACGATGTTGAAACTATTCGCGATGGCAAAAGCTTTAGTACCCGTCGTGTAAGTGCAATTCAATACGGTAAGCCTATTTTTTATATGACTGCATCTTTTCAGGCGGTTGAAGACGGACTTTCGCATCAGGCAACGATGCCAGATGTACCGCAACCGGAAGAGCTACGTTCGTCGCTTGAGTTTTATCAAGAAAATGCTGAGCATATACCCGAGGTGATTCGTAATAAATTTATTCGCGAAATGCCTATTGAAATGCGCCCTGTGACATTTCATAACCCCTTTAAACCAGAAGCGATTGAACCAGTTAAACATATTTGGTTTAGAGCGAATGGTGACATGCCCGATGATCAGCGTATTCATAATTACCTATTGGCTTATGCGTCTGACTTTGAGTTTTTACCAACTGCATTACAGCCGCATGGCGTGTCGTTTATGCAGCCAAATATGCAGGTCGCAACAATTGACCATGCAATGTGGTTTCATCGCTCGTTTAGATTAGACGACTGGATTTTATACACCATAGACAGCCCGAGTGCGAGCTCAGGCAGAGGGCTGGTAAGAGGGCAATTTTTTGATCGCCAAGGCAACTTGGTTGCCTCAACAATTCAAGAAGGGGTTATGCGTCAGCGCTAACCCTATCTATGTATAGCGGCTAGTTACACTGATCTTGAACAATGTCGCTAATCGATTGCCATATACGGGCAGGTAGCAATGTTTTAAGTTGTGAGTAGGTTTCGCACAATTGCGTACTGCCCACCAAGCCATTATCGCCTTCTGTAACAAGCCCTTCACCACGTAAGTTGTCGATAAAACCAACCAGTACTTTTTTATCAAAAAACTCCGGTGTTTTAATGCCGTGTAACGTGCCTAAGCGATCTGCTAATACTTGGCTTTCTCGCTCAAGCTCAGCCTTTTCAATGCCATTACTCGTTTGTATAAAACCAATCACAATGGCGTAGCGTTGCAGGGTAAAACTCAATGCTCGCCCTAGCATTTCTAATTTTGCTAAGCAGTCGTTGGTATTAGTAATGTGTATATTGTCGCCATCAAATTCAATTAAGTTTTGATCAGCAAAATTGGCCAAGATACGCGTAATGTAGTTTTCATCAAGGGGCTGTAAATACCACTCTTTGGCAAATAGCGGATAAAACGAATGTACTAATTGTTCACACTGCTTAATTGTTGTTGTGTGCTGCTTAAATAAGTGTAATGCCAACAAGCTAGGTACCGCAAATAGATGCAAAATATTGTTACGGTAATAATTAAAGAGTGTTTTTTCTTTATCGCTAATGGCAATAATTTCGCCAAACTCATCACTTATCACATCAAATTTGTTAAGTTTTAAGGCATGTGTAAGGAGTTGCTCCGGTGTTTCGTCAGGCGCGGTTACTTTATCGCTATAACTTGCATCACGCTGCAGGCGTAAGTAAAAATCGAGCTGAGCTAATAGCTTTGGTTTACTTAAAGCGTGCTTGTCGTTTACTAGCAATACCATTGCTAATAAGTTAACAGCATTTAATGCAGCTGCATTATTAATTTTAACCATAACTTGGTCTGCTAAGGCTGCAACTTGTGGGCCTAACCACTGAGGTTTTTGTACGTCAGTTGGGTGAACCGCGTCGCGCCAGTCGGGTTGGTTATCATTTAAATATTGGTTAACCGAAATAGGATCGCCAAAATTTAGGTAACCACGTCCGTAGTTTTTAAGGTTTTTTATCGCTTTAAAAATACCAAATACCGACTCGCCTTTCTTATCTTTTCCAGCAAGCTCTTTAAGGTACGTATTTATTTCCATGACATGTTCGTAGCCAATATACACAGGGACTATTGATACTGGTCGATCGATACCGCGTAGCATGGCTTGAAAGGTCATTGCAAGCATACCTGTTTTGGGCGGTAACAAACGCCCTGTACGGCTACGCCCGCCCTCGGTGTAAAACTTAACTGAGTAACCTTTAATAAATAACTGACTCAAATATTCTTTAAAAATAGCTGAGTACAGTTTATTGCCTGCAAACGAGCGGCGAATAAAAAACGCACCCGAGCGGCGAAATATGCCACCGGCAGGAAAAAAGTTAAGGTTAACACCTGCGGCTATATGCGGTGGCACCAAACCTAAATGGTAAATAGAGTAAGTAAGAAGCAAGTAGTCCATATGGCTACGATGACAAGGCATGTAAATAATTTCATGGCCTTTATTAGTTAGTTCATGCAATTGCTCTGTGTGTTTTATGTGTATGCCGTTGTATAGCTTATTCCAAAGCCATGTTAAAAAGCGATCAGCAACGCGTATCATTGCTTCAGAATAGTTTGCGGCTATTTCATCAAGTAGCTTAAGCGCATTTTGACGTGCCTCGGTTTGGCTAATATTTTTAGCTTTTGCTTCATCCTGAATGGCTTTTTTTATTGTTGGCGAAGCAAGAAGAGAGTTAAACAATTGCTCGCGCGATGGCATTTTAGGGCCAGTGGCTGCCAGTTTTTGACGCTTAAAGTGAACCCGGGCAACACGTAGTAATTTTTGTGGTAGCTCATTTACATCCGCTTTTTCATTTACAATAAGTGATAAGTCGAGTGGTTGGCTAAAGCGAATAAAGTTATCGCGACCAGAAAACAACACAACAAAAAATTTTCTAAACCAGCTTGGTGTAACCGAATGCGTTATTAAAGTACGTAATCCTGGTTTTTCTTTACCCGGATCGCGCCCCCATAAAATAGTTGCAGGTATCACTTGTACATTTTTTTGGCCACTATTTACTAGGTGGTCAATTATTTGTTTGCCTTGTGCCAGTGCATTGGTTGGTTTTGCTGTATCGCCAAATAAAGGTGGTGGATTTTTAATACCAATAAATCGCTCTAAATGTTCATCACCTAATATTTGCTCTTCAGTAGGACTAGGTAAGCCGTGTTTTTTACAAGCATGAGCCAGCGCCGCAAGATCAAAACGAGAATTTAAACGCACTATATAAAATGTAGGGTAATCAGGATTTAAATCGTACTGTTTAATAGGGTTTTCTGGAAGGACTTTGCTTTTAACAAATAAGCGACTAAATCCAGCAGATAAAACGTTTAAACAATAATTAAAAATACGCATCGACTCACCATATTGAGGGTGTTAAAAAGCAAAATTAGCGTGATAGGATACCATATTATCTAAAAAATCGCTTCTTTACGAAATGAGATTAGTTAATGTAGCTATTGACCCGCATTGAAAAATTTAGTTCCAGTATAGTCACATAATATAAGCCGGCACTTATTTAGACGAATTAATCATTGATACTTTGTTTTGAATTAGTTGTTGCATTTATCACCAATACCTCTATAATACGCAGGCTTTCAAAATTCCCCCGGGAACTTGGAAGGATAAATTAAGCTTGGATTTCAAGCTAATAAACAGGAGTTCCGATTTGGAACTCAACGTAGATATAATCAAACAGCCGACATCTTAATAATTAAGATTGTTTCGGTCGTTTTTTTATGCTCTTTTAAATGCTCTTTATATTGAGGTTAAGAATGTCAAATCAACGCATTCGTATTCGCCTAAAAGCTTTTGACCACCGTTTGATTGACCAATCAACGGCAGAAATCGTGGAAACTGCGAAACGCACTGGCGCACAAGTACGTGGTCCAATCCCACTACCTACACGCTTTGAACGTTTTACTGTACTTACTTCACCGCACGTAAACAAAGATGCGCGTGATCAGTACGAAATCCGCACCCATAAACGTCTGATAGACATCGTAGAACCAACTGATAAGACTGTTGACGCGCTTATGCGTTTAGATCTTGCTGCTGGTGTTGATGTTCAAATCAGCCTGGGTTAATCGGAAGATTAGAGAGGTTTTAGGAAAATGGCATTAGGTCTAGTCGGTCGTAAAGTGGGTATGACACGAATCTTCACTGAAGATGGTGTATCTATCCCTGTGACAGTTATTGAAGCGACACCTAACCGCATTGCTCAGATCAAATCTGACGCAACAGACGGTTATAACGCGCTTCAAGTAACCGCAGGCACTAAAAAAGCAAGTCGTGTAAACAAAGCTTCAGCGGGTCACTTCGCTAAAGCTGGCGTTGAAGCGGGTCGCGGTCTGTGGGAATTCCGCCTTAACGGTGGTGAAGGCGATTTTGAAGTAGGCGCAGAGCTTACTGTTGAGTTATTCAACGAAATCAACAAGGTTGACGTAACCGGTACTTCTAAAGGTAAAGGTTTCCAAGGTGGTGTTAAGCGCTGGAATTTCAGCATGCAAGACGCTACACATGGTAACTCTCTATCTCACCGTGCTCCTGGTTCAATCGGTCAAAACCAATCACCTGGTAAGGTGTTTAAAGGTAAGAAAATGGCCGGTCATATGGGTGCTGAGCGTGTAACGACTCAAAACTTAGAACTAGTTCGCGTTGACGCTGAGCGTAACTTGCTTTTAGTGAAAGGTGCAGTACCTGGATCTATCGGCGGTGACGTTATCGTTAAACCAGCTGTTAAAGCATAAGTCCTGGAGATTTAGTGATGGAATTAGCAATCAAAGACGCTTCTGGCGCTCTTGAAGTTTCTGAAGCTACTTTTGGACGTGAGTTTAACGAAGCATTAGTACACCAAGTAGTTGTTGCTTACGCAGCAGGTGCTCGTCAAGGTACTCGTGCTCAGAAGACACGTTCTGAAGTAAGCGGTGGTGGTAAAAAACCATGGGCTCAAAAAGGTACTGGCCGTGCACGTGCTGGTACAATCCGTAGTCCAATTTGGCGTTCAGGTGGCGTTAGCTTCGCAGCTAAACCACAAGACCACAGCCAAAAAGTAAACCGTAAAATGTACCGTGGTGCGATCAAAAGCATCCTATCTGAACTAGTTCGTCAAGAGCGTTTAATCGTTGTTGAAAGTTTTGGTCTTGAAGCACCAAAAACTAAAGATCTAGTAGCTAAGCTAAAAGAGCTTGAGCTTAAAGATGTACTTATCGTGACTGAAGAAGTAGATGAAAATCTTTTCTTATCAGCACGTAACCTTTATAAGGTTGACACGCGTGATGTAGCTGGTATCGATCCTGTAAGCTTAATTGCTTTCGACAAGGTACTTATTACAGCCGCTGCTGTTAAGCAACTTGAGGAGGCGCTAGCATGATCCGTGAAGAACGTCTTTTAAAAGTGATCCTTGCTCCACACATCTCTGAAAAAAGCACAATTGCTGCTGAAGAAAACAACACGATTGTTTTCAAAGTAGTAAATGACGCAACTAAAGCTGAAATTAAAGCAGCAGTTGAGAAGCTTTTTGAAGTAGAAGTAACGGGTGTTCGCACACTTAACGTTAAGGGTAAAACAAAACGTACTGGCATGCGTTTCGGTCGTCGTAGCGACTGGAAGAAAGCTTACGTTACTCTTAAAGAAGGCAGCGAGCTAGACTTTGTCGGCGGCGCCGAGTAATAAGGGGATAGAATTATGGCACTTCAAAAGTGTAAGCCTACTTCTGCGGGTCGTCGTCACCTAGTTAAAGTGGTTAACTCTGATTTACATAAGGGTAAGCCATACGCACCACTTTTAGAGAAAAACTCTAAATCAGGTGGTCGTAATAACAATGGTCGTATTACGGTTCGTCATATCGGTGGTGGTCATAAACATCATTACCGTTTAATCGATTTTAAACGTACTAAAGATGGCATTCCAGCTACTGTTGAACGTTTAGAATACGATCCAAATCGTAGCGCAAACATCGCTCTTGTATTATATGCAGACGGTGAGCGTCGTTACATTATCGCACCTAAAGGCTTAAAAGCTGGTGATGCAATCCAGTCTGGTGTTGATGCACCAATCAAAGCTGGTAATGCACTACCAATGCGTAATATGCCTGTAGGTTCGACTGTTCACAACGTAGAATTAAAACCAGGTAAAGGTGCACAAATCGCACGTTCTGCTGGTGCTTACGTTCAAATTCTTGCACGTGATGGTCAGTATGTAACATTACGTCTTCGTTCAGGCGAAGTACGTAAAGTTGAAGCTGATTGTCGTGCTACACTTGGTGAAGTTGGCAATGCTGAGCATATGCTTCGTTCACTTGGTAAAGCAGGTGCAAACCGCTGGCGTGGTATTCGTCCGACAGTTCGTGGTGTTGCCATGAACCCGGTTGATCACCCACACGGTGGTGGTGAAGGTCGTACTTCTGGTGGTCGTCATCCTGTGTCTCCATGGGGTAAGCCGACTAAGGGTGCGAAGACGCGTAAGAACAAGCGTACGGATAAATTTATAGTACGTCGTCGTACTAAGTAATATTGAGGAATAGCCATGCCACGCTCTCTCAAGAAGGGTCCTTTTATAGACCTACACTTGCTGAAGAAGGTAGAGAAAGCTTTGGAAAGCGGTGAGAAAAAGCCAATTAAAACTTGGAGCCGTCGTTCAATGATCATACCTAACATGATCGGATTGACCATTGCTGTCCATAATGGTCGCCAGCACGTACCAGTTTTCGTTTCTGACGAAATGATCGGTCACAAACTAGGTGAATTTGCACCAACTCGCACTTACCGTGGCCATGCTGCGGATAAGAAAGCGAAGAAACGTTAAGAGGGGAAGATAAATGCAAGCATTAGCTAAACATAAATTCGCCTCTGGTTCGGCGCAAAAAGCACGTCTAGTTGCAGATCAGATCCGCGGGTTACCTGTCGATCGCGCACTAGAAATCCTGGCGTACAGCCCGAAAAAAGCGGCTGTATTAGTTAAGAAAGTACTTGAGTCTGCTATTGCTAACGCAGAGCATAACGAAGGTGCTGACATTGATGAGCTTCGTGTAACTACGATCTTTGTGGACGATGGTCCTACAATGAAACGTATTATGCCTCGTGCTAAAGGACGCGCAGACCGCATCCTTAAGCGTACAAGCCATATCACTGTTATGGTTTCAGATAGCTAGGAGTATAAGTAATGGGACAAAAAGTTCATCCTACTGGTATTCGCCTAGGTATATCTAAACCTTGGGTTTCTACCTGGTACGCGAGTTCTAAAGATTTCTCTGATCAGCTTTTTGGCGATCACAAAGTTCGTGCATTCCTTACAAAGGAATTAAAAACAGCTTCTGTGTCTAAAATCGTTATTGAGCGTCCAGCAAAATCAATCCGCGTAACAATCCACACGGCTCGTCCGGGTGTTGTTATCGGTAAAAAAGGCGAAGACGTAGAAAAATTACGTCAAGCAGTAACTAAAATCGCTGGTGTACCTGCTCAGATTAATATCTCTGAAGTACGTAAGCCAGAACTTGATGCACAACTAGTAGCAGACGGCATTGCCTCTCAACTAGAGCGTCGTGTTATGTTCCGTCGCGCTATGAAGCGTTCGGTACAAAATGCAATGCGCATCGGTTCAAAAGGGATTAAAGTTGAAGTTAGCGGTCGTCTTGGCGGCGCAGAAATCGCACGTTCAGAATGGTATCGTGAAGGTCGTGTACCTCTACATACTCTTCGTGCTGATATCGACTACGCAACTTCTGAAGCCTTAACCACTTATGGTATCATTGGTGTTAAAGTTTGGATCTTCAAAGGCGAAGTTATTGGTGGTTTACCACTAGTACAAGAGCAAGAGAAGCCAGCTAAACGCGCACCAAAGAAAGCCAAGAAAAGTGCTAAGTAGAGGTAGCGAGTAATGTTACAGCCAAAACGTACAAAATTCCGTAAAATGCACAAAGGCCGCAACCGCGGTTTAGCGCAAAACGGTAACAAAGTAAGCTTCGGTACTTTCGGATTGAAAGCTACTGGCCGTGGCCGCATGACTGCTCGTCAAATCGAAGCAGCTCGTCGTGCTATGACGCGTCACGTGAAACGTCAAGGTAAAATCTGGATCCGTGTCTTCCCTGACAAACCGATTACAGAAAAACCTCTTGAAGTTCGTATGGGTAAAGGTAAAGGTTCTGTTGAATATTGGGTTGCTGAAATTCAGCCTGGTAAAGTACTTTACGAAATGGAAGGTGTTTCTGAAGAGCTTGCTCGTGAAGCATTCGACCTTGCAGCTCGTAAACTGCCATTCAAAACAACTTTCGTAACTCGGACGGTAATGTGATGAAAGCAAGCGAACTAAAAGACAAAAGCGTAGAAGAG
This sequence comes from Pseudoalteromonas sp. PSi26, assembly GCF_054960575.1. Lineage (NCBI taxonomy): Bacteria > Pseudomonadati > Pseudomonadota > Gammaproteobacteria > Alteromonadales > Pseudoalteromonadaceae > Pseudoalteromonas > Pseudoalteromonas sp. PSi26. The sequence continues at coordinate 35,185 of NZ_JBHNYT010000011.1, forward strand.
CTTAATGCTGAACTTCTAGGACTTCTTCGTGAGCAGTTTAACCTGCGCATGCAAGCAAGCACTGGTCAGTTAGCTCAGACACACACGCTAAGAACAGTACGTCGCGATATCGCGCGTGTAAAAACAATTATTAACCAGAAGGCAGGTCAATAATGAGCGATAAAATTCGTACTCTTCAAGGCCGTGTAGTTAGCGACAAGATGGAAAAATCTTTCACTATCGCAATCGCACGTTACGTGAAGCACCCAATCTATGGGAAATTCATTAAACGTACAACTAAGCTACACGTACATGACGAAAACAACACAGCAAAAGCGGGTGACGTAGTTACTATCCGTGAATGTGCACCAATTTCTAAGAATAAATCTTGGACTTTAGTAGACGTTGTTTCTAGTCCAAAACAAGCTTAATTTTTAATTAAGTTAGTTTTGTAAAAAAGCCCCGGCATTAGCTGGGGCTTTTTGTATTTAGTACTGTAGTAAAGCACCTTATTGATAATTTTTAGACCGACAATACACCTTTTTAAATGAACTAAACCTGCCCAGTTATACTCATAAAGTAAACTGTTCACAGGGAGTTGATGTGTTGAAAGGTAACTATAAGGCGTGGGGTATATCAATTGGTTTGCATGTTGTTGTTATTTATTTGGTTTCGAGGCACACGATTGAGATAGCACAACCATACGCAGGTAAAGTGATAAAAGCGTATGTAATGGTGGACCTTACAGCATTACCCAGTAATACAAAAAGTAAACAGCCGAATGCTTCATTCCCTGAAAATGATACAGAGCTTGATACAAGTGAGTTAACACCTAAGCCGCTTAAAGGGCGTGACTTTGAGAACGCTCAGCAATTAAAATTAAATTTACCAGAGAATGCCACTAAGACAAGTAAAAGCATTGCCATAAGTACTGATAGAAAAAAGCATAATGTAAATAAAGCCGCGATTGAGCCTATAAAAAATAAGGTTAATTCAAAAGCTCAGCAGCAGGCATTTAAAAAAATTGATCCGTACGCACCAATAACTCCGTTTTCAATTTCCAGTAATCCTATTGTATCCTTTGATTTCCCGCAGATAGCAACTTCGCCGAAGAGCAAAAATCACCAACACATAACGGTTCCAATTGAGCATTCTAGTGATTTAAAATCAGCGGTATTGTGGCAAAGCGCAGATGGTAGTCAGCGGATGGAAATGTATAAAGGTATGTGCTACAAGATTGATTTTAATGGTGTTATGGGTAAAGTAGGCTTACCAACGGGATCGCCAAGGCCATGCAAAGATAACGATCGTATTTTATATAATAAAATAATGGATAAGTGGAACGCTAAAAAGCCTATTAAGTAGTGTGTTTAAACTTTATTAAGAGGCTTAATTAATAAATGCTTTTTAGAAAAAGCGGCAACGACAACGGATAGCAAAATACAAAGCGTGGAGCCTACAATTAAAAAGCGGTTTTCAATCCGGCTAACTTGTCTCTCACCTAAAATTTGGTAAATAACATCACCTTCAATAAATCGCTCGCCTTGGTAGTGCTGACTGACGTTGAACGCTACAAAGTCGCCTAATTTGGCCTGATAAGTAAAGTAAGTCTCTGGGTAGAAAATTTCATAGGTTGCGCATAGCCACATTACGAGACCAGTAATAAGGATAACTAAACTTACAAACAGCCTTTTTTTAATCTGTGTGCTTTGTAATGTTTTTGATGGTAAATACTTATCTAAACACGTTTTGCCATAGCAAAGTTCGAGCTTTTCAATTACCTCAGCGGACGGAATAAATTGTCCATTTTCAAGCTTAGATAAGTAAGATTGTTGAATACCAATCTCGCGTGCAGCAAATGCTTGCGTCCATTTTTTATTTGCTCTTAATTGCTTTAACTCAATTCCTAGCGACAAGTTGCTTCCTTACCTTGTTTAATGCTCATTTATTTATTATCGCTAAAAATGGTGTGTTTAAATAGCCCAATAAGCAATATTCATTACTATGAATTAAAAGAATATTATGAATATTAATAAGTTAAGTTTTAATAGGTGATAAATTGGTTATGCTAGGCAGACTAAATAATAAAGGAGTATAACGAATGAAAATGTACTTTTATAAAGCGGTAATTGGGATTACTTTTGGGTTTTTATCCTCAGCGTGTATTGCAGAGCCAGTATTTGCGATTAAAGCCACTATTTACAAGCTAGAGAGTAAAATAACCATAGATAGCAAAATAGATGAAACATTAAAAAATTTACAACCTATCCACCAACCACAGTTATTAGCTAACTTAAATAAAAGTGCATTAATAGAAATAGGCGACGGTGAACAGCTAACAGCACTTGAGGTAAAAACAAATGAACAAGGAAGTTTTTATAATGCGAGCATGAAGCTCAAAGAAAAAGTAGATAGCGATTGGCAGTCTATTACGTCTTTCATGCCTAATATTCCCAATGGGCAAACTGTATATTTTAGCCGCACATTTACAGACAGCGTATGGGTGATTAAATTAACGGGAAAGCGTTATCAGTCTATTGCACTTGGTCAGGCGAGTTTTAAATAGCCCCAGCCTTGGCTGAGGCTATATTTTCTACCAAATCATCTCTACAAATTCAGGGTGGTCGATATACGGGTTACGATTTCCCTGAAATTCAAACGCTGCTTGATTGCGGTCTAATTCCATTTGGCTAACGGGGTCGTTGTTATGCCATTTTAACAACATAGCCACGACCCAATTTTCAAATACTTGGTTACTAGAGCCGTTAAGTACTGCATTACTTGCAGTGGTATTATTTTGCCACGTCCCAATCACATTTTCATAGCGTGTAGCCATGTAAAAATAGGCACGGGCAAAGTCACCTTTAAACTCATCAATGGGTTCAAACACTGTGCCCGTGTAATTAATGGCACTACTTGCAGAACCTAACTTACTGCCATTAGTTGATGTAAACGTGGCACTTGCCACTTCACCAAACGGAAAGTTGCTGCGTTTAGAGTTTACATAGCCATCGGTTGCATAAATATGATGAACATCTGAGTTCATAGGCTCATTAGTACCGCCAAACCAACTTTTAGGGAACGAATGCTCGCGGTTGTAACAACCACCTTCGCCACTGTAATTGCCACATTGATCGCTAACGGCTGTGTATGTGTAGCTATCGTTGCCATTTGGCTTTTCACTGTACATATCTAAAATACTATTATCGTTTTCAAAGTATGTATCGCGAGCCGATGAATCATAAAAGTTCCATATTGCAGAGTACCCCTGCGAACTATGATTATTAATGATGTTATAAAGCTCAGTTTTTAATGCGTAACCGGTTAGGCCTTGTGTTGTAACATAATAACCTGTTGGTGTTGTGGGGGTACCACCAGAGCCACCGCCAAGCGAAAATGAAGTACTTTCAGCGTTGCTGAAGCTTGCGCCACTTGCCAGGGTTGAACCACCACTAGTGAGTGCATAATTACCACTACCAAAACGACAACAGATACCATCACCGTAGCTGTCGTTAATAGTAAAGGTATAGGCGCCATCAGCTAAACACAGTGCTTCGTTATATTGTGTATTAGACGCATAGCCACTACCGCTTGCAACTGTATTACCTTGGTTATTATTAATAGCCCAGCTTGTTTCGCTACCATAATTATCTGTCGTCAAACTAAAAGAGAGGCTATTGCCCGAGCAACTCCCAGAGCTACTGTCGTTACTTGTAGGTAAAAAGTTATCTACATAAACAAGTTCACTGCCATCAAAGCCACTGACATCATAAAAGCGTAGGCCAACATTAATGGTTTTATTGCTACTTGCTGTATAGCTATGGCTAATTGTTTGCCATTGATTAGTTTGCGTATTATTGGAGTAACCTTGGTAACCATCTACGAATAAACGGGCTTTAACTTTTCCTTCTGTGTGGTAAACATCAGTTGAAAACGCATAGGTTTTTCCTGCTTCTACCGTTATTTGTTGTAATAAATCGGTGTTAGCCTGAGAGCCTGTGGTTACATTAACTGCTGCTGCACTATTACCTGTTTTAACAATATTTGTTGAGCGCGATAGGCTAATACCGCTATCTATTGTGCTCCACGCGTCAGGTGTATTGCCTGACCATTGCTCAAAACTGCCATTTTCTACATTTGCCATTACCGGAAGTGTGCCAAGTAATAAGGCTGTTCCGAATAGTTTATTTTTATATGTCCCGTGTGACATGATTGTTCCTATTTTTATAATGAGTGAATAATATACATTACTTTGTTTAGGTTACAAAATTGTTAATTTAAAATTTAATAAAAAGCAATAATCGCTCTTTAATCTGTTTTTTTAGGTGTTTTTTAAAATTAATAACTAAATGGAATATCAAAGCAGATTCTATTCTTTTTTGATAAGTCGATAGCCCGTTATCCTGCACAGTAAGAAAACCTCAGCAAACTTATATCGGCTGAGGAAAAACTCATTTTTAACAATACACGGTGTGTGTTGTGCTTAATTTTCAGGGTTATGGGGAATCGATTCATGTTGTTAGGTCAACTAAATGCTGCGGCAAGCCCGCTATCGCAAGAGCAAGTTCAAAAGCTGCAAGGTTTAGTGGCTGAGCTTAATCCAATACAACAAGCGTGGGTAAGTGGTTACTTAGCAGCTAATGCAAATGCTTCAGCACTTGGTATGCCTACGGCTGGCACATCAGTAACGGGCGATGCAGCAGTATTAACTATTTTATATGGCTCACAAACGGGTAATGCAAAAGGTGTTGCAACCCAAATGAAAGAGCAAGCTGAATCGCGTGGTTTATCAGCCAAATTAGTGAGTATGTCTGATTACAAACCAACGGCCCTGAAAAAAGAAAAGTTTTTAACCGTTGTTGTATCGACTTACGGTGAAGGTGAACCGCCTGAAGATGGCGAAACGTTGCACGCATTTTTAGCCACTAAAAAGGCCCCTAAACTCGACGGTGTTAAAATAGCTGTCATTGGTCTAGGCGATTCTAGCTATGAGTTTTTCTGCCAAACAGCAAAAGATTTTGAAGAGCGTTTAAATAAGTTAGGCGCTGAGTCAGTTTACCAACGCGCTGATTTAGATGTTGACTACGAAGAAGAAGCTGCAACATGGATTCAAGGCGCACTGGATGCATTTGAACCAGATTTAAAAGCGCAACAGGGTAACGCAGGTGGACAAGCCGCGGTTATGCCTTTTGGTGCACCAACGCCTGCAGCTAGCCAGTACACAAAGCAAAATCCATTTGAAGCCGAATTATTAGCAGTTCAAAAAATTACCGGGCGTGATTCAACAAAAGATGTACGCCATGTAGAAATTTCGCTCGAAGGCTCTGATATCACTTACACACCGGGTGACTCACTGGGTGTATATTTTTTAAATGATGAGGCGTTAGTTGATGAAGTGCTAGAACTTACCCAAATTGATGGTTCTAGTCGCGTTAAAGTTGCGAATGAAGAATTGAGCGTGCGCGATGCGCTTATCGAAAAATTAGAGCTAACGCAGTCATATCCGGGTTTTGTTGAAAAATACGCAACAGCAACAGGCACGCCTGAGCTACTTAAGCTAGTTGAAGATAAAGCTGCAATGCGTGCTTACATTGAGCCACGCCAAATATTTGATGTTATTCGTCAAAATCCAGCAAAATTGGATGCACAAACATTAGTTGATTGCTTACGTAAGCTTCAGGCTCGTTTATATTCTATAGCGTCTAGCCAAAGCGAAGTTGAAGACGAAGTGCATTTAACAGTAGGACTCGTTGAGTTTGATACTTTTGACAGCGAGCACTTAGGTGGTTGTTCTGGTTATTTAGCGCGTCGTGCTGAAGAGGGCTGCAAAGTAAAAGTATTTAGCGAACATAATGACAACTTCCGTTTACCGGCTAACGATGAAACACCTATTATCATGGTGGGTCCGGGTACTGGTATTGCGCCATTCCGTGCATTTTTACAAGAGCGTGACTCGCGTGAAGCACAAGGTAAAAACTGGTTGTTTTTTGGTAACCCACACTTTACTCAAGACTTTTTATACCAAGTAGAAATTCAGGGGTATTTAAAATCGGGCTTATTGAGCAAAGTCGATGTGGCATTTAGCCGTGACCAAGCCGAAAAAATCTATGTACAAGATAAGCTTCGCAAAAACTCAAAAGATATTTTTGAGTGGTTAGAAGCTGGCGCTCACTTTTATGTGTGTGGTGATGCAAACCGCATGGCAAAAGATGTACATCAAGCATTGGTTGATATCATTAAAGAAAATACCGGCAAAAACGATGAAGACGCAGAGCAATATTTAAAAGACCTGCGTAGCGCAAACCGCTATCAGAAAGACGTGTATTAATCACGTTTCTTATTTTATTAACAGCTAACAGCCGTCACTGTAACAAATTTAGGATTTAAAATGAGCGAACAAGATAAAAACGTAAAGCTTTCTGATAACGAGCGTTTGAAAAGAGAAAGTAACTTTTTACGAGGCACTATAGAGCAAGACTTAAAAGATGAGATAACCGGTGGTTTCACTGCTGATAACTTCCAGTTAATTCGTTTTCACGGTATGTACCAGCAAGATGATCGCGATATACGCCCAGAGCGTGCAAAGCAAAAATTAGAACCGCTGCATAACGTAATGCTACGTGCGCGTATGCCTGGCGGTATCATTAAGCCAGAGCAGTGGTTAGCAATCGATAAGTTTGCCGATGAAAAAACAAGCTACGGCAGTATTCGTTTAACAACACGTCAAACGTTTCAATTTCATGGTGTATTAAAGCCAAATATTAAAGGCATGCACCAAATGCTTAATAGCGTGGGCATTGATTCTATTGCCACCGCAGGTGATGTAAACCGTAACGTACTATGTACGACTAACCCTGTTGAGTCTGAGCTACACCAAGAAGCGTATGAGTGGGCTGCAAAAATTTCTGAGCATTTACTTCCAAAAACGAAGGCATACGCTGAAATTTGGTTAAACGGCGAAAAAGCAGAAACCACAGAAGAACCTATTTTAGGGTCTAACTATTTACCACGTAAGTTTAAAACAACCGTCACTATTCCGCCTAATAATGAAGTAGACGTTCATGCGAATGACTTGAATTTTGTTGCTATTGCTGAAGACGGCAAGCTTGTTGGCTTTAACGTACTTGTAGGTGGTGGCCTTGCTATGACCCACGGTGATACGGCTACGTATCCGCGTAAAGCTGACGACTTTGGTTTTATTGCCCTAGAAGATACCTTAAAAATTGCTGAGCACGTTGTATCAGTGCAGCGCGATTGGGGTAACCGTTCTAACCGTAAAAATGCAAAAACTAAATACACACTAGATCGTGTTGGGTCTGACGTATTTAAAGCAGAAGTAGAAAAACGTGCCGGTGTAAGCTTTGCACCAAGCCGCCCTTATGAGTTTACTCACCGTGGCGATCGTATCGGTTGGGTAGAAGGCATTGATGGTAAGCACCATTTAACGCTATTTATTCAAAGTGGCCGTATTTTAGACTACCCAGGTAAGCCACTTAAAACAGGGTGTCGTAAAATTGCAGAAGTGCACCAAGGTGATATGCGCATGACGGCAAACCAAAATTTAATTATTGCCGGTGTACCTGCAGATCAAAAAGCAGTGATTGAAGAAATTGCTCGTAACCATGGTTTGATTGACGACGGTGACACAGAGCAACGTAAAAACTCAATGGCGTGTGTGGCATTACCTACATGCCCGCTTGCAATGGCCGAAGCTGAGCGTTACTTACCAAGCTTAATTGAAAAAACTGAAGCTTTACTCGCTAAACACGGGATACCAGACGATAGCATTATTATGCGCGTTGTGGGTTGTCCAAATGGTTGTGGCCGCGCAATGCTTGCAGAAGCAGGGCTGGTAGGTAAAGGGCCTGGTAAATACAACGTTTACTTAGGCGGTAATTTAGAAGGTACACGCATTCCTAAACTGTACCTTGAAAACGTAGGTGAAGATGTTTACCTAGAGGCGTTTGATAAGCTAATTGGCCAGTGGGCAAGTGAGCGAAACGACGGTGAATGTTTTGGTGACTTTGTAATTCGCAAAGGCATTGTTGCTGAAGTAAAAGTATCAGTAACCGATTTTCACGCATAATTAGATACCAGCGCTTGGCGCTGGTGAGGCTTGGAATTTTCCATGAGTGAATTTAAAAATATATTACAGCTAGATAAACAAAGCCAAGCGGCTATGTTAGCTGATGCTAATGGTGTATTAGCAAATATGAGCGCAGAGCAACGTGTTGCGTGGGCGCTTGAGAATTTACCCGATACCGCGTTTCTATCGTCAAGCTTTGGGATCCAAGCTGCGGTGATGTTACATTTAATGACAACCCAACGCCCAGATATTCCTGTTGTATTAACAGATACCGGTTATTTGTTCCCTGAGACGTACCAGTTTATTGAGCAAATGAGCGAGCGTTTGTCACTTAATTTAAAAGTGTACAAGGCGCAGCTGAGCCCAGCATGGCAAGAAGCTAAGTTTGGAAAATTATGGGAGCAAGGTGAAGACGGTATTAAGCAATATAACCAGCTTAATAAAGTTGAGCCAATGACCCGTGCGTTAAAAGAAATTGAAGCGGGTACCTGGTTTAGTGGTTTACGTCGCGATCAATCTTCTACCCGTGCAGATAAGCAGTTTGTAGAAATAAGCCGTGGCACGGTAAAAGTGTACCCGATTATTGAATGGTCAAACCGCGATGTATATCAATACCTAACTAAGCACGACTTACCTTACCACCCATTATGGGAGCAAGGGTACGTATCTATGGGCGATGTACACACTACGCGCAAACTAGAGCCGGGCATGACTGAAGAAGAAACCCGCTTTTTTGGTTTAAACCGTGAATGCGGTCTTCACATGGATGGTGATGGTATTTAGTACCTTAACGCTTTATTTAACCGCAATTAAACGCAGCTTAGGCTGCGTTTTTTATTATCTAAATTTAGATAATAAAATTGCCAGTGAGTGCTTTATTCACTAATATTATATTAAAGGAACAAACAAAGCAGGAACGCTATGAAATACTTTACCTATTTAGCAATATCAGTGATGGTAATTGCTGTCATATCATTATTTTATTTAAAAAAGCCAGACGGCCAAACTTGGCTTTCAGGTTCAACTATCAGCAAAGAAACCCAGCAAATTAAAGAGCAAATGGTTGCGTTATCAACCAATACGCTAAATCAAGCTGTAAAAGGCATTCACGAGGCTGGCGATAAAGTGACGAGTAGTATTTCAAGCGATAGCTCAACGATTACGTCTTCAAGTACTATTTATAAGTGGCAAGATGAAACAGGCCAATGGCATTATTCCGATAGCCCTAACCCTCATGGTAAAAGCATAGAGTTAACCCTCAACCCTGAGGATATAACCGTGATTGGTGCAGAAGATACCTCTATTTTAAACTTAGAGTCTAGTACTAATGAGATGTCAGCTAATACGCAAACTCCTTCAATATTAAATCCTGAATCGATTAAAAAGCTGTTTGATGATGCAGAAAACATCGAAAAAAAATTAGAAAAACGTAACAAAGAAATTAATAATTTAAGTGTACTTTAAGCGCTATTCATGAGTATGAGAGCGGGTATAACGTTTTTCAGCTTCCATTAGTAAAATGGTTAAATATATTTTGGTGGGTAGTGACAATAGTATACCCACAGCGATGCAAGCTGCGGATGCAATAATGCCGTTAATACCAAATTGCTCATTAAACCCATTAGATATGATAAGTGTATGGCCTGTAACTATAAGGCATAAGCCAAGTACAATAGATGTTTTAAGTACTCTAATAATAGTTATATGCGACATAATGCCTCCACTGGTTATGGTGCCAGTGTAATAGGCTATGTATTTTGTATATTGATGCAGCGCAATAATAAGGCGGTTATAAAAAAGGCCTCATGGTTGTAACCATAAGGCCTTTGAATCATTCACTACGCAGCTTAGTTAAGCATATTACGCAGTACATACTGTAAAATACCGCCATGCTTGTAGTAATCCCACTCTTTAGGTGTATCAATACGTACATCGGCTTTTACGCTTGTTTGTTTGCCATCGGCATCGGTTGCTATCAGTGTAACCTCGTCGGTTTTATCGTACAGGCCTTGAATATCAAACTCTTCTTGGCCAGTTAAACCATGCGACTCATAGCTTTCACCCTCTTTAAATTGTAATGGCAGTACACCCATCCCAATTAAGTTAGAGCGGTGAATACGTTCATAGCTTTGTGCAAAAACAGCTTTCACACCTAGCAATAACGAACCTTTTGCAGCCCAATCGCGTGACGAGCCAGTACCATATTCTTTTCCGGCTAAAATAATAAGCGGTGTATCATTTTTTTGATATGCCATAGCTGCATCGTAGATACTTTCTAAGCTATTGTCTGGTTGCGTGCGTGTTACACCGCCTTCTGTGCCCGGTGCTAACAAGTTTTTTAGTCGCACGTTAGCAAAGGTGCCACGCATCATTACTTCATGGTTACCCCTACGAGAGCCGTAAGAATTAAACTGTGCTTTCTCTACATTGTGTTCTTGTAGGTAAAGACCAGCAGGTGCATCCGCTTTAATCGCGCCAGCAGGAGAGATGTGATCGGTTGTTACTGAGTCTCCTAGCTTGGCTAAGCAGCGCGCTCCTTCAATAGTAGGAATACCCGGTGGCTCTACGGTCATGCCATCAAAAAATGGTGCTTTTTTAATATAGGTAGATGCGTCGTTCCAATCATATAATTTACCGTCAGGTATTTGAATTTGTTGCCAGCGGCTATCACCTTCATAAACATTGGCGTAGCTTTTGGCAAACATTTCTTTGGTAACCGTCTCTTTTACTAAATCGCCAACCTCTTTTACGCTTGGCCAAATGTTTTTAAGGTAAATATCGTTACCGTTTTTATCTTGTGCAAGGGGTTCGTTATAAACATCTATGTCTGTTCTACCTGCAATTGCGTAGGCAACAACTAAGGGAGGAGAAGCTAAAAAGTTCATTTTAACATCTTGGTGTATACGCCCTTCAAAATTACGATTACCTGATAAGATAGAGCTGACTACCAGCTTGTGTTTTTGAATAGCTTGTGAGATTTCATCAGCCAGCGGTCCTGAGTTGCCTATACACGTAGTACAACCGTAACCTACTAAATTAAAACCTAGGCTTTCTAAGTCGTCCATTAACCCCGCTTTCTCTAAGTAGTCGGTAACTACTTTTGAGCCAGGTGCGAGTGATGTTTTAACCCAAGGTTTAACGTTAATACCTAGTTGTTTTGCCTTTTTAGCCACAAGGCCTGCGGCTAAAATAACACTTGGATTAGACGTGTTAGTACAGCTTGTTATAGCTGCAATAACGCATGCACCGTCGTTAAGTTCAAACTCTTGGCCTTTGTAGTTAACTTTTGCCGCTCCCATAAATTGTGCTTCGTTTACAGGTTCATCAGGGTTGGTTGTTGGGCCTTCGCTTTCGATACGCGATTGCTCGTCATCACTTTTATCGCGATGTGCGATACGCTCTTCTTGAAAACCTTTTAGGTGCTGAGAGATTTCCTCGCCGGCTTTGTTAAGCGCTATTCTATCTTGTGGGCGTTTTGGGCCTGCAAGGCTTGGTACAACATCATCGAGCTTTAGTTCCAGTGTGTCGGTGTAGCGAGCTTCGTCGCCATCGTTACGCCACAAGCCTTGGTGTTTTGCATAATCTTCAATAAGCTTTAGTTGGTCTTCATCACGGTTGGTAAGGCGTAAATAATTAATCGTTTCGTCATCAATTGGAAAAATACCACATGTAGCACCATATTCAGGTGCCATGTTAGCAATGGTTGCTCTATCGGCAAGGGGGAGATCTGCAAGGCCATCGCCATAGAATTCTACAAACTTACCCACCACGCCGTGGTTACGCAAAATTTCAGTTACTGTAAGCACTAAATCAGTTGCAGTTGTGCCTTCTGGTAATCGGCCATTAAGCTTCATGCCAACTACCTGTGGAATCAGTAAGCTAATAGGCTGGCCAAGCATTGCAGCTTCAGCCTCAATGCCGCCTACACCCCAGCCAAGTACGCCTAAGCCATTAATCATGGTGGTGTGCGAGTCAGTACCAACCAGTGTATCGGGGTAGGCGAACTTTTTACCATTGCTATCTTCGTTAAAAATAACGCGAGCAAGGAATTCTAAATTAACTTGGTGAACAATGCCGGTTGCGGGTGGTACCACTTTTAAGTTATCAAATGCCGTTTGGCCCCAGCGTAAAAATTCGTATCGTTCTTTGTTGCGGTCGTATTCAAGTTTGGCGTTTAAATCGAAGGCACCGTCATTACCATAGCCGTCTACTTGAACTGAATGGTCTATCACTAACTCAGCAGGCGAAAGCGGATTAATTTTTGCAGGATCCCCCCCTAATTTTTCCATTGCATCTCGCATTGCAGCTAAATCGACAATGGCAGGTACGCCAGTAAAATCTTGCATTACTACCCGTGCAGGGGTAAATGCAACTTCAGATGATGGTTTTGCTTTTGGGTCCCAATTTAATAGCGCATTAATGTCTTGCTCTTTAATATTTTCGCCATCTTCATTTCGCAGTAGATTTTCGAGTAAGACTTTTAAGGAGAAGGGGAGTCGTTTTGCTTTATCGCCAAGTCCTTTTAGAGAATGGATATTATATTGCTCACCATTAATTGTGAGCTCATGTTGGGTATCGAAACTATTTTTCATTATTTTGCCCCTTCTTAACTAATTAAATTTTTTAAAAAGTAACCTCTGTAATTAGGTTATTGCAAAGTGCATACCATGATAAACGAGTCTTAAATAGCTGCTCTTATGAGCAGCTATAATAGGAAGAAAGGTATTAAATTATGATTTCAATAAACCATCTATGACAACTAAAAAAACCTTGTTCAGCTGGCCTATTCAGTTAGTTTAGCCAGCCTTGTTGTTTCCCTTTTATACTTAAATAAATAAGCGCTAAGGCAATAAAAACCACCATAAGTGGCATTACAACCGAGCTTATTCCTAGCAAGGCAATGCTATCAATTATAAAAAAGTTGTAGTATTGCTGTATAATTATTGCGCCGAGCGATAAAGCAAAAGTAGGTGTTGCAAGCGATTTCTTAGCAAGTAAAAAAATGCAGCCTAAAGCACCACCAAAAACGGCAACGGCGAAAGCAATGGTGGCCCATAGTGGGGTGTTTGAATATGCAGCTTGTTGATCTAATGGTAGTTTACTGATCATATCTGGGCTTGTCATTATGTGCATAATGAATGCTATAACGCCCAATAAATTCCATATAAGAGCAGCCCAAGCGACAGGTTTAAACCAGTTTTTAGGTGTGTGAGATGACATGTGTAACCTTGTTTTTTATTATTATTAACAAGGTTATTAAAGAGTAAAAAAGCCAACTATACAAGTTGGCTTTTTTATAATGCGATTCGTAAGCTTACCCAAATGAAATAGGACGACGCCCTGTTTTTTCATCGACCTTTGGCTTTTTAGTGCGCTTACGTTTACTTTTTGCTGGTTGGCTTTCTGGCGGTGAAATGTTTTGTTTGGGTTCAACCGGTGTTTGTTCACTTGGTCTTTGCGCTGGGGTTGCATCTTCACTCAGGGATAGTTGAAAAAGCTCGCCATCAAATTCCAGTACATCACCACTGTATAATTTTTTCCGCTTTATTGTACAAATTTCATGGTTAACACCCACATAGCCTTCAGCGATTAGGTTCTTAGCTTGGCCCCCACCTTCAACTAAATTAAGTACTTTTAATAATTTACAGAGCTCTATCGGCTCTTCTTCTAGTTCGATTTCTATGTATTCTTCGTTCATTGTTACTCTCGGTGGAGGCTTGCATAGGCTGTAGTATAAAGGCATAGAGCCAATTATGCACCAAACCAAATCACTCAAATTTACGTATTAGATATTTTTTAAAAAATGACTCACTTTAAAAAACTGAAGTATTTATTAGTTAAGCTCCGGCGAGTCATGTTTGTAAGTGGCTTACTAATTGCTATAGCTGTGTCGAATTTAGAATACATAGAATCATGGAGTAAAAAATGGGCGTAAGATTAGCAATGAGAAAAGAGCTAATGGGCTTAAATCATTCAGACATGTTAACTGCCGATGACGTTAGGGAACACCTTAGTAAATCAATAAAAGAGCACGACCAAAAACCTGAACGCGGGTTTTCGGTTATTTCAAAATTTAACGATACACACAGCCAGTTACTCAGTGGCAACACTAACAAAAAAAGCGTTTTGGAATTTGAACGTCACCGCTTATTTAAAGAGGTGCTTTATACGCGTAAAAGTGTAGATGCTTGGTTGAATAACCAAATAAATTAGGTTGCTATAAGTTATTACCTTTAATAGACTACATTTGTAATCAATTGAGGTGACTATGAAAAAAGGATTTTTAATTTGTGTACTGGCATGTATGTTAGCCGCATGCCAGCAACCCACCGTTTATGTTTTTAGTGAAAATTTGCAATCTGAACAGCGCAACCAGCTCGATGCTGCGCTAAAAGCACAGAACCTTCCTTATGAATATGTAGAACTAGCAATCCCATCAGATTTTGGTGAGGCCACATTACTACTCTCAAGCGATAAAATTTACCCCAAAGAGACGGAGCAACTTGCAGCTATAATGCAAGAGTTAGGGTACGCGCCACAAGTTAATTATACAAGTCGCTCAAACCATTTTTATGGTGATGGCAATATAGGCTTTTATTTAAAAAATGCTGATGGAGAAGGCGCTTTTACTATGCCGTCTCGGCTAAGAACAACCCAATGCAGCGAAGATAAGTACAATGATTTAATCGTTTCCTTTACCAAAAAGCATGCTGATTTTACCTTACCCAGTGGCGCTATTGTGAGGTTAGGTTGGGAGTTTTTATATGGTTACGTTGTCATTTATTACAAAAATTATTCGCAAACATATAGCCACTCACAGCCGCTTGTAAATACGCCCTTTGGCGCCAAGCCATCCGATACTTACACATTTACAGCCCATGTTAACAACCCAAGCTGGCTTGATTGCTCATTACAGGTTATTTATATGGATTGAACTAACCGTGGTTTTCTATATAGTCACTGAGCTTAGTTATTCGTTCACTCATACCTTCAATAATACGGTCTTTAATTTTTTCTCTAATGACATTGGGTAACTGAGTGAGAGCTTCGGGAGTGATGGCAAGGACAATGGTGTCGGTTTTAGCGCGAGCACTTGTACTACGCTCTCTGTTATTTATAAATGCGCCTTCACCTATAAATTCACCAGGCTCTATAGTGCCTAATTCTAGTAAGTGATTATGCTTAAATACTAAAAGTGCGCCGCTAAGTACAATATACAATCGTTTATCGTTATCGAACTGTTTAAACAAAAATTGGTGCTGGCCAACTAAATACAATAGGCCATATGATTCTAATAAAATTTGACGCTCGTTAAGCGTAAATTCCTTAAAAAAATGTAGCCTGTTAATTATTTCCATTTGTTTGAACAATGGAATGTGTTCGATTAATTTCATGCGATATCAAAATTTAATGCACATTGTTAGCTAATATTGCGCTCTTTTAATTTTCGGGTCAATGTATTGCGACCCCAGCCTATTTTTATGGCGGCATCTTGTTTGTGGCCCGAACAATTAGCAAGTGCTGTTTTAATTAAGCGTGTTTCTAATTGTGCCTGTATGTCTGGCCAAATATTTTCTTTACCTTGTTTTAGTTCATTATTAAGCCATTGCTGAAAAGCATCCAGCCAATCACCTTCTTCTTGTATTGGTGTTACTTCAATAATTTCAGGGGGCAAATCTTGCTCTGTAACAAGCTCGCCAGGTGCCATAACCGTTAACCAACGACAAGTGTTTTCAAGTTGGCGAACATTGCCTGGCCAGTTAAATAAACGAAGTTGCTCGGTGGCTTTAGGGCTCAATACTTTACTTTCTACTTGCAGATCTTTAGCGCTTTTATGTAAAAAGTGTTGTGCTAAGCGTTCTATATCTTCGGTGCGTTCACGTAAAGCAGGTAAACGAAGGCGTACTACATTTAAGCGATGAAATAAATCGTCCCTAAACTTACCTTGTTTAACTAAGTCTTCTAAGTTTTGATGTGTTGCGGCAATAATACGTACATCAACTTTTATACTTTGATGACCACCAACACGGTAAAATTCCCCGTCGGCAAGTACGCGAAGTAAGCGTGTTTGCACATCTAAAGGCATATCGCCAATTTCATCTAAAAATAAAGTGCCGCCATTGGCTTGTTCAAATCGACCTTTTCGCACGGTATCGGCACCGGTGAACGCGCCTTTTTCATGGCCAAACAGCTCAGACTCAACTAATTCTTTAGGTATAGCAGCCATATTAAGGGCAATAAATTGGTTTTCTTTACGGGGACTGTGGTTGTGCAGTGCACTTGCGACGAGTTCTTTACCCGTGCCCGACTCACCATTAATCAATACACTCATGCTAGATGCTGAAAGTTTACCTATTGCTCTAAAGACCTCTTGCATAGCGGGTGCTTCACCAATAATGTGAGCACTTTTAGGAGGCGCTTGCTTACGTTTTGTTTTTTTTGTGGAATTTGCTCTAAATGCGCTTTCAACAAGTGCCACGGCTTCATTTAAATCGAATGGTTTAGCTAAGTACTCAAATGCCCCTTTTTGAAAGGCGTTCACTGCCGAATCTAGGTCTGAGTGCGCAGTCATTATTATTACTGGCAAGCCAGGGTTTTGTTCTGCGATGAGTTCAAGTAGGGCCATGCCATCCATACCGGGCATTTTCACATCCGATACTAAAACAGTAGGTTGACTAAACTTCAATGCATTAAGTACATCTTGCGCGTTGGCAAAGCTTTCTACATTAAAACCAGAGCGTTCAAGTGCTTTTTCAAGTACAAAACGAATTGATGCATCATCATCTACAAGCCAAACTGTTTTCATGGCAACTCCAAACATTAATCTGCAAAGGGCAGATAGATATTAAATTCAGTATGTCCAGGCCAGCTATCACATTCAATATAGCCATCGTGCTGATCAATGAGCGTCTGTGCAATCGAGAGTCCAAGCCCTGAGCCACCTTCTTTGTTGGTGATCATAGGGTAGAACAAGGTTTCACGTATGCTGTGATCTATGCCTGGTCCGTTATCAGATATTTGGATCAACAAGGCTTTTCTAGGTGCCTTACCTGGACGACGGTGTTGATGATTAATACGCGTTTTTATTTTTATCTCACCACCCTCAGTAAGCGCCTGCTGAGCATTACGAACAATATTTAAAACCACTTGTTGTATTTTACTCTGATCAATAAACACATCTGGGATACTAGGATCGTAATCTTTTTTCAATTCGATATTTGAACAATTATCGAGTGTGCTTAACTTCACTACCGACTCTAACGCTTGGTGTATATTAACGTAAGATTTTTGTGGCAGTTGATTAGGCCCTAAAAGTCTATCTACTAGTTCACGTAATCTGTCTGCTTGCTCAATGATGAGCTCAGCGCATTGATTTCTTTCTTGCTGATCAACCTCATATTGCAATAATTGCGCCGCTCCGCGAATTCCACCTAAAGGATTTTTAATTTCGTGTGCCAAGCCTCTTATTAAGTTACGTGCTGCTTGGTATTGATGCATTTGATTTGAAGCTTGATCGTGCTTTATTTCATCGTCTGTTTGACGACATTCTAATAAAATATACGCAGTACCTTTAAAGTTAATTCGCCTGGAATTAACACTCATTTTGGCATGGCGAGAATCGCTAAAGACTACGTCAGCTCTGTGTTGTTGGCAATCAACGCCATCAATTAATGAAAACTGTGCGATGCGTTTTAAGTCAATTGAATGGTAATTAAAAAGGGTATCAAAGGGCTGTTCGAGTAAGCGTTTAGTGGCAAGCCCCAGTAACTCACTGGTACTGGTATTGGCATAAAAAACGGTAAAATTTTTATCGAGAAGCATAACTGCCGTTGTTTGATTTTGCCATATGGCATCAAGCAATTCTGGGCTAAAATTTTTGTTATTAATCATATTTGCACCATTTTAGTGCGCAGGTGTTTACAGGCCAGGTTTTATCTTAAATGAGCTGCTGCGCCTAAGTATTAAGTTTTGCTTTAATTGCTATGGATTTTGCCTTTTCTGCGCATATTAAATATACGTGGCTCGCTCACAGCGATAATTTGGTTTTTCTCGTTAAACAGTCTTAGTTGAAGCATATGTTCACCGGCTTCAACATCAGCAATTGCAAATACTGAGTTATTTATTGCAGGGCCGTTTGCTTCTCCATTAACAAGCAATTGAATGGTATATCCTGCTTTGAAGCTCGGCATTACGCGGCTGGTGACATATATTGTGCCGGTATTTTCATGAATGGTTTGATTGTGCTCAGGTGACATAATGGCGATACCAAACCCTGTTTTTTTAGTATGGGATTGGCTGCTGAGAGTCGCTATATCTTTAGCGGTCATAGTTAAACTTTGGCTAGAGAGTTTTACCTCTGTAGCACCTTTACGCGGTGTATCTGAAAACACTAAAACGCCATTTTGATCTTTCCAAGCGTAAATTCTTTTTTCGCCCGCATAACCATAATTACTTAATCCTAAAATAATTATTAGCAATAAAATCTTACTATTCACACTGCTACCCTGCAATTTTTATGATTGCTTAACTTTAGTGGAGTTTAATTTAATTTACCATTAAAAAAGCCCGCAAAGCGGGCTTGAGAACACACATTCTTTTACAGTGTCAAATTAACAGCTGTAGTACATTTCGAACTCAACTGGGTGAGTTGTCATGTTAAGTTTTTCAACTTCTTGACCTTTAAGTGCAATGTAAGCATCGATTAGGTCATCAGTGAAAACACCACCTTGAGTTAAGAACTCACGGTCAGCACTTAATGCATCTAATGCTTCACCAAGTGAAGATGCAACTTGTGGAATTTCTGCTGCTTCTTCTGCTGGTAAGTCGTATAAGTCTTTATCCATTGCATCACCAGGGTGAATCTTGTTTTTGATACCGTCAAGACCAGCCATAAGCATTGCTGAGAAAGCAAGGTATGGGTTAGCTGTTGGATCTGGGAAGCGTACTTCGATACGACGACCTTTCGCAGATGGTACCACTGGAATACGGATTGAAGCAGAACGGTTACGTGCAGAGTATGCAAGCATTACTGGCGCTTCAAAGCCTGGTACTAAACGTTTGTACGAGTTAGTTGATGCGTTAGCAAATGCGTTAATAGCTTTAGCATGCTTGATAATACCGCCAATGTAGTAAAGCGCTTCTTCAGACAGACCGCCGTATTTATCACCAGCAAATAAGTTAACACCGTCTTTAGCTAAAGACTGGTGACAGTGCATACCAGAACCGTTATCGCCAACAATTGGCTTAGGCATGAATGTAGCTGTTTTTCCATATAAATGAGCCATGTTATGAATAACATATTTCATTTCTTGGATTTCATCTGCTTTTAAAACCATAGTGTTAAAGCGAGTTGCAATTTCATTTTGGCCAGCTGTTGCTACTTCGTGGTGATGTGCCTCTACTACTTGACCTAGTTCTTCAAGTACTAAACAGGTAGCTGAACGCCAATCTTGTGAAGAATCAACAGGTGAACAAGGGAAGTAACCGCCTTTAACACCTGGACGGTGGCCAGTGTTACCGCCTTCGTAATCTTTATCTGAGTTCCATGCCGCTTCTACAGCGTCAACTTTGTACATTGAACCAGACATGTCTGATTTGTATTTAACATCGTCAAAAAGGAAGAACTCTGGCTCTGGGCCAAATAATACAGTATCAGCGATACCTGTAGACTTCATGTACTCTTCAGCGCGTTTTGCAACTGAACGTGGGTCACGCTCGTAACCTTGAAGTGTAGAAGGCTCTACAACGTCACAACGTACGATTAATGTTGTTTCTTCAGTGAATGGGTCAAGTTTTACTGATTCAGCAACAGGCATTAATACCATGTCTGATTCGTTTATGCCTTTCCAACCAGCAATTGAAGAACCGTCGAACATTTTACCGTCTTCGAAAAAATCTTCATCAACTTGGTGATGAGGAATAGATACATGTTGCTCTTTACCCTTTGTATCAGTAAAGCGTAAATCAATGAACTTAACGTCATTTTCTTTAATAAAATCTAAAACCGATTGTGACATGTGTCCTCCAACTATTGGGTTTTATTATTGCTGCATAATTGCTTTGGGATTTATTAAGCTGATTTTGTGCCATTTTTATAACTCTATGTTTATAGGTTAAAAAAACTTAGTTGCTACAATGTGGGGCATAAAATAGCACCAATATGGTGCGGTTAAATTCCACTTTGGTGCAGACTATGTGCACTACAATTTGTTGTTAATTTAATCGCTCGAAATTAGCATAACCTAAATGTAAAAGAGTGCCAAAAATATCGTCTAAATAGTGTAAACTGCATTTTTGAAAAAATAATGACAATTTATTTCATATAATTGTCATATATAAAACAGATACTTAGTAAAAGTATTGAGAAAGTTTTGAAAATTGTATTGGATAAACTTTCATCCATGTCATTAATGAGGGATAATATGCGCCCTTTTAAATCCTATGCTTGGACATCTCGTGAAAACGCAGATGAGTGCGTAGATCTTGCAGGATCATTGAGAATTTAATTTCTCTGAGTAAATATATGAGCATCGAACAGTTAAGAAATATAGCGATTATCGCGCACGTTGACCACGGTAAAACAACTCTGGTTGACAAACTACTTGAGCAATCAGGTACATTAGAAACACGCGGCGGTAACGAAGAGCGCGTGATGGACTCAAACGACATTGAGAAAGAACGTGGTATTACCATTTTAGCTAAAAACACAGCTATCTCTTGGAATGACTACCACATCAATATCGTAGATACCCCGGGACACGCCGATTTCGGTGGTGAAGTTGAACGCGTACTTTCGATGGCTGACTCAGTATTATTACTTGTTGATGCTCAAGAAGGTCCAATGCCACAAACGCGTTTCGTAACGCAAAAGGCATTCGCGCAAGGCTTAAAGCCAATCGTAGTTATCAATAAAATTGATAAGCCAGGTGCACGCCCAGATTGGGTTATGGATCAAATCTTTGATTTATTCGATAACCTTGGTGCAACTGATGAACAGTTAGACTTTAAAGTAATTTACGCATCAGCTATCAACGGCTGGGCAACATTAGATTTAGACGAGCCATCAGACAACATGGAACCTATGTTCAAGATGATCGTTGATGAAGTATCACCACCGGATGCAGATCCTGAAGGTGACTTCCAAATGCAAATCTCTCAGCTTGATTACAACTCATATAAAGGTGTAATCGGTATTGGTCGTATTAAACGTGGTTCTGTTGCGACTAATCAACAAGTTACAGTTATCAGCGCTGACGGCACGACTCGTAACGGTAAGATTGGTTCAGTACAAAGCTACCTAGGCCTTGAGCGTATCGACACTGATAAAGCTTATGCTGGTAACATCGTTACTGTAACAGGTTTAGGCGAGCTTAAGATTTCAGATACTATTTGTTGTCCTAACAACGTTGAAGCATTACCACCACTAAGTGTTGATGAGCCAACAGTAACAATGACGTTCTCTGTAAACAACTCTCCGTTCTGTGGTAAAGAAGGTAAGTTTGTAACATCACGTAATATTCGTGAGCGTTTAGACAAAGAATTAGTACACAACGTTGCACTTCGTGTTGCAGATACAGATAATCCAGATAGCTTCCGCGTATCGGGTCGTGGTGAATTACACCTTGGTATCTTAATCGAGAACATGCGTCGTGAAGGTTACGAGCTAGCTGTATCTCGTCCAGAAGTAATCTTACGTACTGTTGATGGTGTGTTAGAAGAACCGTATGAAACACTAACGATTGACTGTGAAGAAGAGCACCAAGGTTCTATCATGGAGCAAATTGGTCTTCGTAAGGGTGAACTTACTGACATGGCACCAGATGGTAAAGGCCGTATGCGTATGGACTTTATGATCCCAAGCCGTGGCTTAATCGGTTTCCAAACTGAGTTCATGACACTTACTTCGGGTTCTGGTTTACTTTACCATACGTTCGATCACTACGGTCCGCACAAAGGTGGCGAGCTAGGTGTTCGTAAGAACGGCGTAATGATTGCAAACGCAACAGGTAAAGCACTTACCAACGCATTATTTAACTTACAAGAGCGCGGCCGTTTATTCATCGGTCACGGTGTTGAAGTTTATGAAGGTATGGTTATCGGTATTCATAGCCGCGATAACGACCTTACAGTTAACGCGCTTAAAGGTAAGCAACTTACTAACGTTCGTGCATCTGGTACAGATGAAGCACAAACATTGACACCACATCTGAACTATTCACTTGAGCAAGCGCTTGAGTTTATTGCTGATGATGAGTTAGTAGAAGTTACACCTGAGAACATTCGTATTCGTAAACGTCATTTAACTGAAAATGAGCGTAAACGTGCGGGTCGCGCTCCTAAATCATAATCTATTAATTTAGAATAATGATTTTTAAAAGCCGCTGTATTGCAAAATACAGCGGCTTTTTTGCTTTTAAAGCAAGAGAAGCTTTCAGTTATCAATACTGAGCTCTAAAAGCGAAGCGCCTCTTGTCCTCTTTGTGAAAAATATGCTTAAAAAATATTTGCATAAAGAAAAGTTAATGAGAAGTAAAAGAGCAAGCGCTAAAACAACTGATAGTTCAAAGCCTCTATTTTGTTGGTTGGTTTTTTCGTTTTGTTTCGCTGCGCCCAACCCAACCACACGCTAGCTTACATCACTTTTTTGGTAGTAAGGTGATTTTGCCAAATACATCTGCGTCTATAAATCCTCGGTTTCTGTCACCGTTAACTGGCTGTACTTCGTGTGACCCCATAAAGTGCTCGCGTGTTTCACTGCCATCGTTATCGCAATAGGCGAGCATAAAACCAATAACTTGTTTTTCTGTTAATTTAAGCGGTGTATTTTTTGCGCCTTGTTGATAATCATTCGGGTAGAGTTTTATCGCAACTTCCCAAGTAATGTTATAGGGGGCAGTGGTATTGCGTTTCCATTTGCTAACTAAGTGGTCGGTATACAAGTGCGCTTTTTTATCAGGGCCGTAATCGGCAGCTTGGTTATCAAGGCCAATATGGTACGCTAAAGCGGTATGGTTAAATTGGTGAATCCCGCCCGATGCATCGCTATCTATAAATATTTCAAGGGCATCGTCATCCCAATATTTATAGGTTGGGTCTGGGTGTGTATCTATTAAAACATCATCTACAATATCGGCTTGTAGGTATAAGAATTTTTCATCCCATAATAAGCGATATCGGCCTTTAAAGTCGGCGTCTGATGAAGGCAATGTACCATCCATTAAATGTGGCATATCGTGCCAAGCTGCCTTATCCCATGCGCTTTCAGATACGCCATCAATATTAATAGGGGTTGACGTATATTTAACGTCAGCAGCCATTATTTGGCTGCTGATCACTAAGCTCGTGGCTAACAGTACTTTTTTCATTAATTGTTCCATTGATTAAAGTTGGCTTAGCTTGGCTTAAATTAACAATAAAAACAATAATACATGTGAATTTTAACTAATAGTACATGTAATGCTGTCCTTTAAAGCTAGCATTAATAAGTGGGCACTTTCGCCAGACATTTTAAATGGATTAAAATCAACAGAGCCTGAAAATTTCAGATTCAGTGATTGGGTTACTCTAGATTGTGGAACATAACCCATAGACCACTTTTCAAATTCTCTTTCTGGAATTTGGGTATAGTTAAGCATAATTACATTGTGGTGACGTTTGTCGTTTAATATTTGTTGATAGGTATTATTTACTGCGGTTCTGGAGCCTTCGAGGCACTGTAAAAAGTATTCGTTACTAAAGCAAAGCATGCCGGTAACATGTGTTTTTACATTATAGGTACGAGCGCTTTGTAAAATACTTTCTATATCTTTTGGGCCAAAGCCGTCTGAAATTTTGCTTGCGTAAATGAGTCGTACTAGAAACATAATAACCCCACATTGCTTAGTTAATTAAAGATAGTTCAGCTAGAGGGTTATTACGAATTATGTTGATGTATTTCAGCTGGTGGGCAATTTAAAATTTAATACTTTCACCTTCATTTAAAATATAAAGCGGCACGGGTGATTTCATTGTTTTATGCATGTGTAATAAACGCAGTAAGGCTGAATGACTTGTCCGATCGCCCATTTTCCATGATGAGTTACCGTACCCCCAAGGTATCATTACCTTGCAGTTAAGCTCGTGTGCGGCTGTAAGAGCATCTTCTGGTGTAGTATGAACATAACGATACCATTTAGGGTTATCTTCGCTGTAGTACGATGCAATGGGCATTAAGCACACATCAATATCGCCATACTTTTGCTGAATATCTCTAAAGTGTTTGGAGTAGCCGGTGTCGCCTGCAAAAAATAAGGTACTGCCATTTTGTTCAAGTAGCCAGCCATTCCATAAGTCTTTATCGTTGTCTTCGTAAATAAAGGGCACTAATACACGGCTACTAAAGTGATGCGCTGGTAGTGCATGAATGGTTAAATCATCAATTTTAGTTTTTGCATACCACGCCATTTCGCTAATATTAAGTCCTGCGTTTGGAAAGTTATCTGCCATGCCCAATGGCGCTAAGTAGCGAGGTTGATTACCTATTTCTTCTATGTCTGATTTATTAAAATGATCGTAATGAATGTGCGAATACATAACGGCGTCTAGGTTTTTTAGTTCGCTTTGGGTAAGCCAATCGCCAGGTTGTCTATAAAACCCAGAGGCAAGCTTAAATGCTAAATCAACCGGGGAATCAAACTGCTCTTTTACGGGGTCAAATACAACATGTTGGCCGCTGGGTGTTCGGATCATAAAGCCAGCATGTCCTAACCAGCGTATATTAAAGCCAAGGTTTAGGTGCGGGTTTAATTGCTCAGCGTTATATGTGCAATTTTCAGCCGTGGTTTCGCATATTACGTTGGGGTGCTTTGGGTAGCAGTCGGTTTCACACGTAACTGGATAGTTTTTTTCGCCCGTATAGAGATTGTGATAGCGATCTTTACGCTCACCTGATTCATGAATTGGCGTTATGCTGTCTTGCCCAGCAATTATATTTACATTGTTTGCGCTGCAGGCGGCTAAAAAGCTTGAAGTAATAAGTAAGCACAGAGTATGAAATTTCATTTCGACTGTTGTTATTGTTTAAAAGAAATTAAAGCTTATCAAAAGCTATTTATTAAACAATGTGTTAATCGTAACAAAAAATAATTATAAAAAAGCCTGTTAGGGTAACAGGCTTTTAGGCGAACTATAATAAGTAGCATTATTAGGCTTTGTTCATTTGCTCAATAAACTTATTTGAATCGGCGATTGACTTGTTCATGTCGTTCATCAGTATCTGAATGTCGCGTTTAAGGTTAGTAAATTCACCTTTTATAGCAGCAACTGCCTGTGCATTTAAATTATGCTTTAAGTACAAAACGTTATCTTTTAGTGATGATAGTACTGGTTCCATTTTACTTTCAGCAC
Organism: Pseudoalteromonas sp. PSi26; assembly: GCF_054960575.1. Classification (NCBI taxonomy): domain Bacteria; kingdom Pseudomonadati; phylum Pseudomonadota; class Gammaproteobacteria; order Alteromonadales; family Pseudoalteromonadaceae; genus Pseudoalteromonas; species Pseudoalteromonas sp. PSi26. The sequence goes on from NZ_JBHNYT010000011.1 coordinate 60,635, forward strand.
TGCGCATAGAACGAAGAAGCTGATCAAATTGGCGCTTAGTGGCATTAAGTTTTTTACTGCTTTCGCGTTTTAACGAAGCGCTTTTGTACTGTTCTAATTCATCGCTCCACTCGTCAAACAAGGCTTCAGCAACATCCTCTACTTTATTGATATTGGTAGTAACGTCGTCTGCGGCTTTAAGGCTTGATTCGTAATCGTCATTTAGTTGATTGTAAGCATCTTGGAGCTCACCGCCATCAAAATTAATTAGTGTAGTTAAACGCTCAAGCGCTGACTGAAACTCTTCTTGAGATTCTTCTTGTGACTCTTTGGTTTCTTCTACGCGGTCAATAAGAATGTCACGTTTGTGAACACCTACTTTTTCCATTGCAGAATAGTAAGCTGATTGACACCCAGATAATGCTAACGTTAGGGCAAGTATTGATGCGCTTAACAGTGTTTGTTTTTTCATTTGATTCCCTATTTACGTGTAAGTGCTGTAAATTCCGGTGCTGATTGTTATGATAATCAAAACTCGATAAGCACAAGACAATTGTATGAATGATAAGCTCTCCCATTACAAACAGCAAGTTAAGTCCTTTATGCGCCAGCAACCCGGTTGGTGGATGCAATATGTTAATCGTTGTATAGACGATCAAATTACAGTCAATGCTGGTTACCTTGCTTACGTAACTCTGCTTTCATTAATACCGCTTATCGCTGTAGGGGTTGCAATATTTTCAGCGTTCCCGGGGTTTGAATCGACTCGTATGGAAATAGAAAGCTTTTTGTTTACTAACTTTGTACCGACCTCTACGGATGTGATCAGAGAGCATATTAGCTCCTTTGCAGGCAATGCCAATCAAATGACTGCAGTGGGCATAGGTTTTTTAGCCGCTGTTGCATTACTTTTAATACGTAATGTAGATGCAACACTTAATCGCATTTGGCGTATTAAGAAAAAGCGCCCAATGATGATTTCATTTGCAGTGTATTGGATGGTATTGAGTTTAGGCCCTGTATTACTGGGCGCAAGTATTGGTGTAACTTCATACATTGTGTCGTTAGTATCGTTTGCTGATCAAGGTATTCCAGGGTTTAGTGGATTTTTATTAAAATTACTTCCCTATGGAATTTCGATGGTGGGCTTCATCATGCTTTATACCCTAGTGCCAAATACACGAGTATCGTTTAGAGCCGCTGTGCCAGGGGCATTGTTTGCTGCACTTTTATTTGAGCTAACAAAAAAAGGGTTTGCACTTTATATTAGCCACTTTCCTTCATATGAGGTTATTTACGGTGCGGTAGCAACAATTCCTATTTTATTTGTGTGGGTGTATTTAGCGTGGGTAGTTGTACTTTTGGGCGCCGAATTTACGGCGTGTATTAGCCCAAATGATATTGAGGATACCCCAGAAATAGAACTGGAAGAAGAACCTAAATCAAAGGATATAAGTTAAATGCAAGGGCTAATACAGCGCGTAAAACACGCAAAGGTAGAAGTTAACAACCAGGTAATTGGGCAAGTAGAGCAAGGTATTTTACTTTTGTTAGGTGTTGAAAAAACAGACGATAAACACGCTGCCGATAAGCTTTTACATAAAGTCAGTAATTACCGAATTTTTACCGACGAAAACAATAAAATGAACTTAAGCCTAAAAGATATAGGCGGAGAGTTACTAGTGGTTTCGCAATTTACATTAGCGGCTGATACCAAAAAAGGAATGCGTCCGAGCTTTTCATCAGCGGCAACCCCAAGCCAAGCTAATGAGTTGTATGAGTATTTTGTTGGCCAAGCCAAAGCGTTAGGAATTAAAGTAGCAACTGGGGAGTTCGGTGCCGATATGCAAGTGAGCTTATGTAATGATGGGCCGGTTACGTTTAACTTATCTGTTTAAGGTGCTTGCTTGCGAATCACAACAATATGGTTAACGTACCCCTTAATTTTTTGAGGGTGAATATCACAGCCAAATACATTGCGTAATTGTTGCTGAAGTTGCTTTAACTGTGAGCTGTGTTGCGATAAAAAATTAATAAAGAGTGTCCCGTTGTTGTTCAGCGCTGAGTAGATTTTTTCATAAAATGCGCGTTCAAATAAAAAACGAGGTGCATCTATATGGCTAAACAAATCTAAAATAATCCAATCAATATTTCGGGCAGTATTTAACACCTGCTGCGCGTCAGCGCAAAGTAAATTCTCATCACTTTTGATTGCAAAAAACAGTGAATAACACGCCAATATTTCTGCGTTTTTTTCAACTGACGTTATATTTACTTGGGGGTATTTGTTAAGTAAATAGTTGCGAATAGCCCCACCACCTAGCCCAAGTTCAAGCACGTTATTAGGTGGTGAAAGTGTTTGCCATTGTTTAGCCAAATATCGTAAGTGAGGAAACAACAGAGCTTCAGGGTTTTTGACATCGATAATGGATTGCAACGTATTATTAATTAGCAGCCACCGCAAATTACCATGCTCGCGCACTTGAATGTGCTCGCCATTTACGTTTTGCCAATAAAGTAGAGTTCCTTCATTTTGGCTGTTTTCAATAAAAGGACTGTTAATTAGGCCTGTTGAGGCATCAATATATGTGGTCATGATCTTTAGCATAAACCAGCTTGGTTAAAGCGCAATGGGATCTGTCATTAATTTTTTACGCATTTATAAAGTCTCACCAAAGTCGTATTTGCAGTTTTTTTAAGATGGAGTATGGTATTTGCCATCAACAGGTTGAGGCCTTTTTAAATTTTTACATGCGGCTTTTACAACAACAGGAGTAAGTATGTTTCAAGTAAGTACCCCACAAAGTAGCGAAGATTGGCAAGCTTATTATCAATTACGTTGGGAAGTATTACGTGCTCCTTGGGGCGAGCCAAGGGGTTCTGAACAAGATGATTTAGAGCAGGACGCTGAACACCGGTTTATAAAAAATAAAGAGGGTGAAGTATTAGGGGTGGCTCGATTACATTTTAATAACCATGAGCAAGCCCAGGTTCGTTATATGGCGGTGGCTGAAGGTAATCGAAATCAGCATATCGGTAGTCGTTTGTTACACGATTTAGAAAAAATAGCATGGACACAAAATGCCGATGAACTGGTATTATTTGCACGCGAACGTGCACTTGAATTTTATAAACGCCACGGCTACGAATTAAAAGAAAAAGCGCACTTAGCGTACGGTGATGTTCAGCATTTTAAAATGGTTAAGCAAAAGCCGAGTGAGCCGGGTTGGTTCCGCCATCCAAATTGGACCCAAGTACTACAAAACATTTGGCGCGAATCAATTCCTATTAGTGATGCAATGGGCATTAAAGTAGAAAGCTACACTGATTGGCAATTTACAACCAGCGCTGATTTAGACGCTAATTTAAACTTACATAACACCATGTTTGCAGGTTCTATTTATAGTTTAGCAACGCTGACTGGTTGGGGAGCAACGTATTTAGCACTGAAAGAGACGGGGCTTGAAGGTAATATTGTACTGGCTGATGCCAATATTAAGTACTTAAAGCCACTGAATACAGATCCGCGCGGTTGTGTCGATTTACAAGCGTGTAAAGGCAAGTTAAGTGATTTAGAAACTGATGGTAAAACAAGTTATGTGGTGCCGGTAACCATTTATGATGGTGACAACATAGTTGCTGAGTTTGAAGGTGTGTTTGCCGTTAAAAAATAACGGGCTATGCTTTCACTAAAAAAGCCAAGCACTTAATAATTATGCTTGGCTTTTTTATGCGCTGATTTTATAACAAATCGGTTAATAATATACCCACACCTATACGTTCAACATCGGCGTTGTAATCTATTAGGCTTTCACCGTAGCCGTTAAAGTATTGCGCGTAGCCACGAACGCGGCCCCACAAAGGAAATGACCAATCAAGCTGAAGTGCACCGCGATTGTCTGAATTTAAATTGTTGCGAGTCATAAAGCTAAATTCATGATCGTGATAACGATACGCACCACTAAATTCAAAATACCCCATGTATTTGTAAATATCGGGATTATCGTCACCCTTTGCGTCTAGCAGATCTTCTTTTTCGTCTTCAGCTATGCGATACCAAGGTTTAAAACTAAAAACAAAGCCTCGGTTTTCCCAAATGAACTCGGCGTAAATACGGTTCCATGAGCGCGAGTTTGGTTGGCTTCGACCATTTGACTGGTGTGAAAGACCTAACACAATAGCCATTTCATCGCCCCAAAGTACGTTTTCTGGATCTAGGTAATTCATCCAAAAAATTTCTGGCTCGTAGTTAGTTTCACGAAATGGCGATGAAATTTCCGAGTTATAAATTTGCCAATACGATTGCAGGGTAAAGCCAAAAAACAAGGCTTGGTCTTCGTCAGAGAATTCGTCAAACAAGGGAACCTTGATTGAAAGCTGATATTTAGCTTCTAAGTTATCGAGCGTATCACCATCTTGTTCATCGGTGAGCTCATCAAAACGGTCAAAAGGACGATCGTTAGGATGCGATACGTATGATAATGGCAATATGTAATTTCGTTTGTGGGGTGTGATTACATTACGATTTTTTTTACCAACCTCTTCACGTGCTTGGCGTTTATCGAGTGCGGTCAGTTGTTTGTTTTCTTCCAGTGCAGAACATTTTTTACGAAGCTCATCGAGTGTTTGCTTGCCATCGCCCCCAATTACTTCATTCAAAATACATTGCTTGACGAGTTCTATACTGCTGTCTTGTTCGTTTTTTTGTACTTCTTCTTGCGCAAATGCTGCTGTACTTAGTAAAGCTGAAAGGGTGATCCAGTGGCGCCAGCTCATTGTAATTCCTTGTGAGTATTGGGTAGGTTGTGATTTATTTTATTATAACGCTTTTTACATTAGGTACAGTGAACTTTTACTGAACTGTTCACATTACGTTAAAGGCGGTACTAACAGATCAAAAGAAAAGCGGCCAAAGCCGCTTTATCTAATGTACATTAACTTAGGAGATTAATGTACTCTCACGCAATGAGAAGGGTGAGCTATAGCTCAAATACGTTTGTAAAAAATTTATACAACTCAGTGCCTTGATTAACGCTTGCTGAGGCAAAGTGCAAAATAGCGATAGCATCGCAATCAAGAGTCAGCGTTTGTAATGGTTGTTCACTTAGGTAGCGTTCCATACGTAAAATATGTGCGATGGGCTCGCCTGCTTTAATATGACCACCAAGTGGTGCTACATATTCAACCATGCCGCCAATAGGGGCGTAATAGGCAAAGTAGTCATCTAGGTTACACGCATAGCGAGTTATATTAGCTGGTTTATGCGGTGCATCTACTAATACGTTCTTATGATTTAGGTAGCATAATATGCTCTTTGCATCGTTGAGTGCTTCTTTTAAATCTATTTTTTCTTGGCTACCTAGCTCTACTGTAAAGGCTTCTACCTGCACGTTGAATGATCGCCCTTGCGCGCTAAGTGCATTACTTAAGTGCCACCATGGGCAAAAGCTGGCTTCATCCATTGCACCATCAAAGTCGCTTGGGATGAGCAGTACATGTTCAATGTTAAAATAACGTGCGCTGTCGGTTGCATACGTTGGGCAATATAAATGCTTACTTGAAATAGGCCCTGTGTGTAAATCGAGTACTATGTCGGCTTGGTGCGCAAGCTTTTGCAAATTAAGCGCAATGCGTTTACCCGTATTAAGTAAATAAGCTGGGCCGGTAAGTTTGGTGTCTATTTCATCAATCAGGGCTGTTTTAAAATTACTTTTTAAAGCTGCATCGTCGTACTGGCTATGGTCTTTGGCAAACTGGGTCACTAAATCACTATTGTAGTGATACATACGGTTCCAATTAGTGCCAGTAATTGGGTCGAATCGGCCAAGGGTAAATTCCCCTGATTTTTGATTGCAGCCAATAGGGTTAGCGTAAGGTACTAAGGTAATGTCGCCTTTTAGATTGAGCTGTTTTAATTGCTCTAGCAGCTGAAAAATAACCGCGTTACCTTGTACCTCGGCGCCATGCATGTTGGCTTGAATATACACGCTTGGACCTGTGCCGTCGCCTTTTAAGCGATACACAGGAATAGTGAGCGGTAAGCCGTTTGCTACTTCCCCTACTACAATGTTTTCTTGGCTGATTGGTGTTGTTATGCTCATGTTTATTACCTTAAGTAGTGACTGGCATCTTCTGCTTGGCGCACACAGGTGAGGTCGCCATTTTGTAACACATATTCTGCAGCTAGTTCATGGCATAAAAAGTAGGGCATGCTTTCGGTAAAACCATAGGCGCCACATTGGCTAAACACCAGCCAGTCTTGCTCGTTTAAATCGCTTGGTAGGGTGTGCTCGCCTAAGCAATCAAGGGCAGTACATAATGGGCCATATAGGCTCATTGCTTGTTCTGGCGCCGTTGATTCGCGTAATAACGCCGCAGGAAAATCTTGGCTTGTAACAGCAGGGCGCAATAAGTGGTTAATACCACCGGTTAAAATAACTTGCTGTTGGCCGTAGTTTTGTTTGCACTCTACTACGGGGTTAGCATAATGACCGCATTCGCCTACAGCGTAGCGGCCAAGCTCCATCCAAAGCTCGTCTACACCCGCCTCTTTTTTAATTTTAGCAAGCGCGGCTATAAGGCCATCCCATTCAAGTATTGTCTCGTTTTGTGTATAAGGAATACCTAAACCGCCGCCTAAATCTAAAATTTTAAGGTTTATATTTAAGTTATTAGCCAAGGTGGTAAGCGGTGCAATCATTTGCGACCACAGTTCGCTTAGCTTTTGCGTGCTAAGCATGTTGCCCCACTGAAAAATATGTAGGCCATCAAAATTAAGTGCTGGGTAATCGCTAGTATTGAGCGCTTGCCATTCATCGCAGCCAAGCCCAAACGGAGTTAGGCTGTCGCCGCCTAGTGGGTTTTTTTCACCTTCAGGCCAACGCAGTTGCACACGTAATAAAACTTGCAGCTGCGTATTTTGCAGCTGCGCTTGTTGGTTTAACCAACGCACTTGATTGAGGCTTTCGGCAACAAAAATACGTACGCCGCGCTCAATAAAGTGTTTAATTTGTTTAGGGCTCTTTGCAGGCCCTGTGTTGAGCACGCGCTGTGAACTAATACCTTGCGCAAGTACTTGTTCAAGTTCACCTTTACTTGCTACGTCAAAGTTAAAGCCTGCGCTATCTAAGCTTTGAATAATCTTAGAAAGCGGGTTCGCTTTTACTGCATACCAAAGTTTTACATCGGTTTGCGCAACTAAACGCGCAAGGTGTGCGTTTAGTTTATCTAAGTCGTAAACAAAAAAAGGGATATCAAGTTGCTGTGTAAGCGTATTAACAGCGGTTTTGATTGGCGTGCTCAAAAAGCTCATTATCGTAAAACCTCTTCTAGCAATAATGATGCATCGCTTTGTTCGTCGCGGTATTTAACAATGAGTGCACACGACATGCTTAAGCCTTGCTCACGAGCCCATTCGTTAGACGCCGGGCGAGAGCCAGGTATTACAATTGCGTATTCTGGGATTGGTTCGCCTTTATCTAGCTGACGCTCATTAACGCAATCGTATACAGGAATGGTTGCAGATAAACGTACGCCCGGTGCAAGTACTGCGCCTTTTTTAACCACTACGCCTTCAACAATGACACAACCTGCGCCAATAAATGCATCGTCTTCAACCACAACTGGGCTTGCCCCAATTGGCTCAAGTACACCACCAAGTTGAACGGCTGCGCTCAAATGTACATTTTTACCTACTTGCGCACACGAACCCACTAACGCGTGGCTATCAACCATAGTGCCTTCGTCGATGTATGCGCCAATGTTTACGTACGCTGGTGGCATAATAATAGTGCCTTTAGCCACGTAGGCACCACGGCGAACGCTTGAACCACCTGGTACCATACGCACGCCATCGTCAGTACTAAACTCTTGCGGTGCAAGGTTGTGTTTATCTACAAAACCACCTGCAAACTCAGTGTTAGTGCCATTTTTAAAGGCTTCTAAAATGCCTTGTTTTACTTCTACGTTAGCTTCCCATTGGCCGCTTTCGTTTTGTGATGCTGCGCGTACTGCGCCCGATTCTAAATTATTTAGTAGTTCTAACCAGCTCATTATAAAAACCTGTATTTAATGCCAAGATAAAATGGTGTCGTTTGCAGTGGTAATGCAATCGGTTTGCGTTAACTCAAGATGCGTTAAAGGCGGGCGCAGCAACGGGCTACTTAAGCGGCCTTGTAGGTGCATTAGCACTTTAACGGGAATAGGGTTTGCTACAGCAAATAGGCTATTAATAGCGCGAGTCCACTGAGCAAATAAATTGGGGTGTTGACCGCTTAGGCTGCGCTTTACAAATTCGTGTGTTTGCAAAGGCCATGCATTGGCCGCAACTGAAACTAAGCCTTTTGCACCTGCTTGGGCAAAGTAGGGCATAAGTGCATCGTCGCCACTGTATAGCGCTAAATTAGGCGCGGCTTGTCGGTATGCTTCAAATTGGGTGATGTTGCCACTGGCTTCTTTTAAAGCCCATAGTTTTGGGTGCGCTTTTAAGTTTTCAATGGTTTCGATAGGAATGCTTACACCGCTGCGCCCTGGTACGTTGTACAACATACACGGATGCGCGCTTTCGTTTAATAAGCTTTCGTACCAATGTGTTTGACCTACAGCCCCTGGTTTTGCATAAAGAGGTGAGCCGAGTAAGTAGCTGTGAATAGGTAATTGGTTACAGTAGCTAACCCATTCTTTTTGTTGGGCCAAATTACTACCACCAACAGCAACCATAAGCGGTACAATGGGTTTTAATTGGCACACATGCTCAACAATCGCTTTTTGCTCTTTAAGCGTAAGGGCTAAGCCTTCACCAGTACTACCGAGCAGTAAAATACCGTTGTGTGCTGCTTCCTGTTCGCTAACAAGTGTTGTGAGCGTGTCGTAGTCAACATTACCTTGTTGATCAAACGGCGTAACAAGCGCTGTCCACAGTGCGTAATCGTCTAAATTGAAATTATTGATCATCTCTTACGAACCTATAAGGTGTTCGAGATATTAAGTAGGCTGTATGATGTGAGCCGCATTAACGTCGTTCGAACAGTATTCGAAGAGCGAATGGGCTTAAAATAATAGGGCGCACGGCCTTATCATTTAAGACCAGAAGCTCTCCACCAAACTAATAAGCTGTTTTAAAACAGCTATTGGTGACAGTCGCTAGGATTCAACCTAGTCGCCCGAAGTAATTGCTTCGCAAAAGCGTTTACCTCTCGGCGGTATTCCCCTCACGTATGCTCACTGGAGTTTGCGCTCCTAACATACGCTACCTGAATAACGCACCTCTTCTAGCCCTTTGTATTTTGTTTAACCGAAAAGGGTTTAACAAAATACAATTTAAATAGGGTAATTGCGGCGATTAAAACATTTTAGCCGTCTAGGTGTCAAGCTGCAGGATACAGATTAGTTCATCGGAAATGTGGGTGGTTACGTATTGGCTGCTTTTCTCGTAAACTAACTCTATAAGCAGTGATGAGGTATTTAATAAGTATGGAAAAATTTAGCGATATTTATAAGCGGGCGGTAGAGCGAAAAGGCTCTGAAAAAATGCTTAAGTTATTACTCGCAAAACCCTTATCTAAAAAAGCGTTAAGCACGTTAAGTGACGACGATTGGCTTGAAGAATTTACCCGAAAAATTTTTCAAAGTGGCTTTTATTGGTCAGTAATAAACAGCAAATGGCCGGGCTTTAGAGAGGTTTTTTGGGAGTTCAGCGTTGATAAATTATTAATGATGCCGCCCGATATGCTAGAGCAAAAAGCAACGGATGAACGCATTATTCGTAATTATAAAAAAGTGAAAACGATTCCTGAAAATGCTTACATGATCCACGAAATAGCACAGGAACATGGCAGCTTTAGTAAGTTTATTGCCCAGTGGCCAACAGATAATATTACTGGATTATGGGCGCATTTAAAAAAACACGGTGCTCGGTTGGGCGGCAATACAGGCCCTTATGCTTTAAGAGCGCTTGGTAAAGATACATTTTTACTTTCGCGCGATGTAGAAAGTTACCTAAGAGCGCATAAAATAATTGATGGCGGGCTGCAAACTAAAAAATCGCTGGCTGCTGCGCAGGCATTTTTTAATGAAATGCAAAAGCAAAGTGGTTTAAGCATGCAAGAGCTAAGTTTAATTGTGGCCTACGGTGTGGGTGACAATCGCGTAGGTATAAGCCAACAAGCAGAGGATTAATGATGAGACTAGTGTCAAGATACACAGACATAGCAGATAACTTCGCGATAAAGGATCAACCCTCAAGCGTTGCTGCTGCGCAATTACTTTTGTGGAACGAAGCGTTAGCACAGCAGTTTAATATAGATGTTGAGCCTGCGCTGCGCGCCAGTACTTTTGCTGGTAACGAGCCACAACCGGTAAATGCTGTAGCGCTTGGCTATTCTGGGCATCAGTTTGGACACTTTTCGCCGCGCTTGGGTGATGGGCGCGCGCATTTGCTTGGCGCTATAAATGACGATAAAAATCAGCTATGGGATATTCAATTAAAAGGTTCAGGCGCTACCCCGTATTCTAGAGGTGGCGATGGAAAATGCGCACTAGGCCCTGCTATTCGTGAATATGTAATGAGTGAAGCTATGCACGCATTAGGTATTCCCACTACTCGCTGTTTGGCTGTGGTTGGCACCGGCGAAGCTGTTTATCGTAATCCGCCGCAACCAGGCGCAATTGTTACCCGCTTAGCGAGTAGCCATATTCGCGTTGGCTCGTTTCAATATTTGGCAACACAAGGTGATATTGAAGGTTTAAAAAAACTAGCGGATTTAGCTATTGAACGTCATTACCCTGAAATAAAGAGTGAAGGCCCAGAACGGTATCTAGCGTTTTTAGCATCAGTAACTAATAACCAGGTAAGCTTAATAATTAATTGGATGCGCGTAGGATTTATCCATGGTGTTATGAACACCGACAACACGCTAGTCAGCGGTGAAACCATAGACTATGGCCCGTGTGCGATGATGGATAATTTTGACTTTGACACCGTATTTAGCTCTATTGACAAACAGGGCCGCTACGCTTTTGGTAACCAGCCAAATATGGCGAGTTGGAATTGTGCTCGTTTAGCTGAAAGCCTTATCCCATTAATTAGCGATGATGAAGAAAAAGCAGTGTCATTACTGACTCCCGTCATACATCGTTTTTCAGAACAATTTAATACTCAATTTACAGCAATGTGGAGCAAAAAATTAGGCCTGGCTGGTGCAAAAGAGGACGACAAAGAGCTTGTTTCTGAGCTACTAACATTATTGCAAGCACATCATCTTGATTACACTAATACTTTTGATACATTGACGGAGTTTGTGAATGGCAACGCAACCATTCCTAAAGAATTAATTGAGTGGGCGAATAAGTGGCAAAGCCGCACAAGCAACGATAGCTACAAAACCATGCGAGCAGCCAACCCACGTGTAATTCCGCGAAATCATATAATTGAAACAATATTAGCTGAATATAATGAGTTTGGTTCAAGTAAACTGATGAAGCGTTTTGTAAAAGTAGCTAATAATCCGTACTTGTTCAGCGATGATATGGCAGAATTTCAAGAGATGCCGTCAAATGATACCGACTATAAAACTTTTTGTGGTACTTAAGTGTTGTAAAAATAGATAAGTTAATGATTATAAATAACGATATTTTAACACAGAGATGTTCATTGATTGAGCAAAGCAAATTCCGGTGTTACTATCTAAGCTATAAAGATAAGTTAGTTTCATTGTGAGCAAGAACAATTAATTAAGTTGTCTTTGTGTCTTCTGCAGAATATCGATTTATAAAATCAACTAGTTGGTTTCTAGCTAGGTAAAGTTTTAAATTTCACCTAAACTGACATGTTGGATATCGTTATATCGCATTGAAAAAAATTATAAACTTTATTTTTCGTTAAGTATTGATTAACAAAAGTTGAGTTAGTCTGTATAAAACTTAGTGAGCTAGTACTTAATTAGCCACAATTTATTAGTTGTTAAAATGGGAAGAAAACAATGAAATTAAAATCACTAACTATTGCAATTGCGTTAGCTGCAACTAGCGTATCTTCATTTGCTGCTGACAAGCAAGAAGGTTTCTATATTGGCGCATTTGGCGACTACTACGATGCGTCTTGGGAAAACATGAGCGCACAGGCTGGTCTAGACGTAAATGAGTCGACTGGTTTTGGTCTTGAAGCGGGTTACCGTTTCAGTGATTTTTGGAGTGCTCGCTTAGAGTATGCAGATCTTGATTTCAATGCATTCGACAAAGCTGCTGGTAACCGTAACAATATTGACGGTAGCCGTTTTGGTATTGATGCGCTTTACCATCTAGATGGCGGTCCTTTTTACGGTTTAGTTGGTATTAAATCAATGGACGTTGTTGATGACAACACGTTCTTAAATGCAGGTGTTGGTTACAGACATTTCATTACTGACAACTTATTCGCTAACGTTGAAACTGCTGTATACCAAGGTATTGATAAAGGTTACACAGATGTTGGTGCTAAATTAGGTATAAACTACTTCTTTGGACAAAACACTATGCCTGCTGAGCCAGTGCAGCCTGCGCCAGAGGTTGTTGAAGTTATGGTTGAGCCAGTAGACAGCGACAATGATAATATTTTAGATGCTGATGACAAGTGTCCTAATACACCAATGACAGATGCTGTTGATGGTACTGGTTGTACTTTATATGAAGATAAAGAAGTAACTGTAAGCTTATTAGTAACGTTCCCTAACGACAAAGCTGCTGTATCACAGCGTTACTTAGACGACATCGATCAAGTTGCATCTTTCTTAAAAGATTACCCAGATACAACAGTGCTTTTAGAAGGTCACACTTCATCAGTAGGTAAAGCGACTTACAACAAAATGCTATCTAAAAAGCGTGCTGATTCGGTAGCTAAGCAATTGATAGCTGACGGTATTGCATCTGACCGTATTACTACGGTAGGTTTAGGTGAAGAGCGCCTTAAAAATGAAGCTAACACAGCCGCTGCACACGCAGAAAACCGCCGTGTTGAGGCACACATCAAAACAATCAAAACGGTAAAAGTTTTACGTTAATAGATTTCTTTGATGATAGAAACCCAGCTTATGCTGGGTTTTTTTATGGCTGCTATTTATGATTGCCTACCTAAATAGTAATGATTATTACTTAACAAGTATTCATGAAAATAGAATTTCCCGCAACTACTATTCATCGTGTTTATAGTCGGTATAATCAGTTGTGTAACTGGATGGATTTTCATCTATCTATAAAAGCTTTATAATTACGCGTTAGAATACTATAAGTATTGGGTAACAAGTGCGCATGAAGCGCTACCGAATACTTTCACGTCACCAAGAGGGCAATATTGTGCTACAAGAATATCGTAAACACGTAGAAGAACGTGCCGCGTTAGGTATCGTACCAGCGCCATTAGATGCTCAGCAAACTGCTGATCTTATTGAATTAATAAAAAACCCACCGGCAGGTGAAGAAGAATTTATTTTAGATCTGTTAATCAATCGTGTACCACCAGGTGTTGATGATGCTGCTTACATCAAAGCAGGCTTCCTAGCCGCTGTTGCTAAAGGTGAAGTGACTACTTCTCTTATTTCTAAAGAAAAAGCAGCTGAATTATTAGGAACAATGCTAGGCGGATACAACATCGCGCCAATGATTGACCTACTTGATGACGAATCATTAGCGCCAATCGTAGTAAAAGGCCTTTCAAACACATTACTTATGTTTGATGCTTTCTACGACGTAGAAGAAAAAGCTAAAGCGGGTAATGCGTTTGCTAAGCAAATTATCGAATCTTGGGCTGCGGCTGAATGGTTTACAAATAAGCCAGCAGTCGCTGAAAAAATCTCTGTTACTGTGTTTAAAGTAACGGGTGAAACAAACACCGATGACTTATCACCAGCACCAGATGCATGGTCACGCCCTGATATCCCACTTCATGCTTTAGCAATGCTTAAAAATGAGCGTGATGGCATAAACCCAGATAAAGCAGGTGAAGTAGGTCCTATCGTTCAGCTTGAAGAATTAAAAACGAAAGGTTTACCACTTGCTTACGTAGGTGACGTTGTAGGTACTGGTTCTTCTCGTAAGTCTGCTACTAACTCTGTGCTTTGGTTTATGGGTGATGATATCCCATTTGTACCAAACAAACGTGTTGGTGGTGTATGTTTAGGTAACAAAATTGCACCTATCTTCTTTAACACAATGGAAGATTCTGGCGCATTACCAATCGAGTTAAATGTTGACGAGTTCAACATGGGTGACCAAATCGACATCTACCCATACGAAGGTGTTGTTAAGCGCCACGGTACTGATGACGTTATCTCTACTTTTGAACTTAAATCAGACGTAATCCTTGATGAAGTTCGTACTGGTGGTCGTATTCCACTTATCATTGGTCGTGGTTTAACAGATAAAGCACGTACATCTTTAGGTTTAGGTGCTACTGATGTATTTAAAGTACCAGCAGTGACTGAAGAGTCAGACAAAGGCTTTACACTAGCGCAAAAAATGGTTGGTAAAGCATGTAACGTAGCCGGTATTCGCCCAGGCCAATACTGTGAGCCTAAAATGACTACTGTAGGTTCGCAAGATACTACTGGTCCTATGACACGTGATGAGCTTAAAGACTTAGCATGTTTAGGCTTCTCTGCAGATTTAACAATGCAGTCATTCTGTCATACCTCTGCTTACCCTAAACCAATTGATGTAAACACGCACCACACGCTTCCTGATTTCATCATGAACCGTGGCGGCGTTTCACTTCGTCCTGGTGATGGTGTAATTCACTCATGGTTAAACCGTATGTTATTACCAGATACAGTAGGTACTGGTGGTGATTCACATACGCGTTTCCCACTAGGTATTTCGTTCCCAGCGGGTTCAGGTGCAGTAGCATTCGCAGCAGCAACCGGTGTTATGCCACTTGATATGCCTGAGTCTATTTTGGTTCGCTTTAAAGGTGAAATGCAGCCAGGTATCACGTTACGTGACCTTGTACATGCAATTCCTTACTACGGTATCAAAGAAGGGCTATTAACGGTTGAGAAAAAAGGTAAAATCAACGAATTCTCTGGTCGCGTACTAGAAATTGAAGGCGTTGAGCACTTAACTGTTGAGCAAGCATTTGAACTATCAGATGCATCAGCAGAACGTTCAGCTGCAGGTTGTACTGTTAAGCTTTCTAAAGAGTCTATCAGCGAATACCTTGAGTCTAACATTGTTATGCTTAAGTGGATGATTTCTGAGGGTTACGGCGATGTTCGTACAATCGAACGTCGTATCACTGCAATGCAAGATTGGTTGGCTAACCCAGAGCTTATGGAAGCTGACGCGGATGCAGAATACAAGCACGTACTTGAAATAGACCTAGCTGATATTAAAGAGCCGGTACTTTGTGCTCCGAATGACCCAGATGATGCGCGTTTACTATCTGACGTTACAGGCGAGAAAATCGATGAAGTATTTATCGGTTCTTGTATGACTAATATTGGTCACTTCCGTGCCGCAGGTAAATTACTAGATGGCTTCACTGGTCGTATTCCAACACAGCTTTGGGTTGCTCCACCAACGAAGATGGATAAAGACCAACTTACAGATGAAGGTTACTACGGTATCTTTGGTCGTGTTGGTGCACGTATTGAAACGCCAGGGTGTTCACTGTGTATGGGTAACCAAGCACGCGTTGCAGATAAAGCAACGGTTGTTTCTACCTCAACACGTAACTTCCCTAACCGTTTAGGTACGGGCGCAAACGTATTCTTAGCATCAGCAGAGCTTGCTGCAGTGGCGGCAATTTTAGGTAAATTACCTACTCCGGCTGAGTACCAAGAATATGCAGCGAAAATCAATGCAACGGCAGCAGATACTTACCGTTACTTGAACTTCCATCGTATGCCTCAGTACACTAAAAAAGCAGACAACGTAATTATTCAGCAAGCTGTTTAATTTATAGAGTTTGAATAAAAAAAACCCGCTTCGGCGGGTTTTTTATTGTTTAAATATAATTTAGATTATTCATGCTTTAATAGCCTTATACTGAATTAAAATTAAGTATTTTTCACATTTAAGTTGGATAATAAAGCAATAATTCCTCGCTACATGCATTAAAATCTCTTTTAACATTCTCATTATTTTAGGCGAGATTTCATGACTGCATTAAACAACCAGAATTTACTGCAACTTTGTTTTATTAACCAAGCAAATATTGATTTGGTTAAGCCTTCTTTTGATAACCTACCTGCAAATCCCTATGCAGATGGCGAATTTCGTAAGCGTCGTTATTCAGTAATTAAATTTCAAAATGGTGAGCTAAAATTGCAAGCTGCCAAAGCATTTGTTCAAGACGATTCGATTAATACGTTTCAAGGTAACGTTGAACGTACTTACGAAAATTTAGAGCAAAGCCTACTTGAATCAGATGGCATGAAAAGTATTGTCAGTGAGTTTTGCCAGATTACCGGTATTGATGAAGATCGCGATATTGAAATACATCAATTTAGAATGTTAGCCATTGATAGCGATACGCCAGCAGCGCCAGAAGGCGTGCATCAAGACGGTTTTGATCATGTATGTATATGCGGTGTTTCGCACGAAAACTTAGAAGGTGGCGAGTTACTTGTATACGAAAACAAACAAGCTGAGCCATGTTTTAAAATGGAAATTAAAGACGGCATGTTTGCGCTTATAAACGACCGTCAAGTGTGGCATAACGCCACACCAATGAACAAAGTTGATGTCAGCAAACCAGGTTATCTGGATTGTTTTGTACTTACGTCTTAAGGGATAAGCATGAATATAGCGCAATTACGTGAGCAGTTTCCGGCATTAATGCAAAGCGTTGATGGTAAATCGCCGATATTTTTAGACGGCCCTGGTGGCTCTCAAGTGCCGCAGTCAGTGCTTAATGCAATGTCTGCTTATTTAGGACACTACAATTCAAACCTAGGTGGTGCGTTTTTTTCAAGCGATAAAACTGTTGAGCTAATGGCAAATGCACGCCAAGCTGCAGCAGATTTACTTAATGCGCCAAGTGCTCAAAATATTGTGTTTGGGCCTAACATGACAAGCCTTACCTTTAGTTTTAGCCGAGCTATTTCGCGCGATTGGCAAGCCGGTGATGAGATCATTGTGACTAACGCCGATCACTTTTCAAACGTGTCATCATGGCAGCAAGCAGCAGAAGATAAAGGCGTTAAGGTTAATACTGCCTTGATTAATGAGGCCGATTGCAGCCTAGATATGACGCAGTTTGAAAGCTTATTAAACAGCAAGACTAAGTTGGTGGCTGTTACCTATGCCTCAAATACTACAGGCTCAATTAACGATATTAAACGTATTATAGAGCTAGCTCATGCTGTGGGCGCTCTTGTGTATGTTGATGCGGTACATTATGCGCCGCACGAGCTTATTGATGTGCAAGCCCTTGATTGCGACTTTTTAGCCTGCTCAGCGTATAAGTTTTTTGGCCCACATTTAGGCATGGTGTACGGTAAAAAAGAGCACTTAGAGGGATTTATCCCTTATAAAGTAGAGCCCGCTAAAGATGTAGCGCCGGGACGCTGGGAAACAGGTACCCAAAGCTTTGAAGCAATGGCAGGCTTTGTTGCTGCTGTTGATTACATTGCTGCAATAAGCGAGCTTGATGATGGCCATACACGCCGTGAAAAGCTAACAGCTGCGTTTGCTAAAACTAAACAGCACGAGATGGCGCTCAGTGAACACTTCTTAACGCGCTTAGTTAATTACCCTCGTATAAAGTTGTACGGTATTGATGACTTTGATCGATTAAACGAACGTACCCCTACGTTTGCTTTAGCGTTTGAAGGTATAGAGCCACGCGCCGTTTCAGAGTTTTTAGGCAAACAGCATATATGTGTGTGGGATGGACATTTTTACGCGCAAGGTTTGTGTAAGCAATTAAACGTGCTTGATACAGGCGGTGTAGTACGTATTGGTTGTATGCATTACAACACAGTCGAGGAGCTTGATAAGCTGTTTGATATGTTTGACGAGCTACTTGGATAAAGAAGTCGTCTACTAAATATATAAATAAGCCATAAGTGTTACTTATGGCTTATTTATTGGTTTAGCTTTTAGGTGCACCATATATTTGCTCTGCACGGTTAAATAGCACCCACGAGGTTAAAATATACTTATCGTTTGATACTGGCTTATTACCCCTATGTGTATGCGTAAAGTAGCCAGGCGCTATCACCATGGTGCCTTTTTTAGGGGCTATTTTACGGTTTTGATAATAAAACTCCGTTTCTCCACCTTTCTCGACATCGTTTAAGTAAAACATAAATAAAAGTACACGATGCAGGGCTTCATTGTGTTGTAACTGAGGATACACTTCGCTGTGCCAGTAAGGATAACCCCCTTTATTTACCTCGTATTTCTGCGCTTGGATATTACCTAATCTAAATATTTGCTGCACAAGGACAGGGAGCTGTGGTTTACCCACTTCATCAAAATTTTCTTGAGTTAAATCTACTACTTCCCCCGTTTTTGGATGATAAACCTTTAAGCCAAATGCGCCAATCATCATAAAAATATGTTCTTCAATATAGTTAAAAACATGCTGTGCAGTCGTTTGTTGTATGTGTTTTAATTGCTCTGTATATTCGGGGTGACTATTTAGGTGCAGGTCGTGGCTGTCTTTTTTCTTTAAATCAACACCGCCTGAAGTAACCCCTTGTTTTACATGCGGGCTTTGCGTGAACGTATTAATAAAGTTATCGCAAAAATCATCGCTCAATGCGTTTTCATAAACGCGAATAAAGTCCGTCATGGTTTACCTTTGTATAATTATTTTTGGATTAATATGTTTACTGAAAAAGTGATTCCGCGCTTTAGCGAAACAGATGCACTCGGACACATCAACAATACCGTACTCCCCGTGTGGTTTGAAGCCGCACGCGTACCTATTTTTAAATTTTTTACGCCAGACTTAAACCCACATGACTGGAAACTAATTATTGCCAAAATAGAAGTGTCGTTTGTGGGAGAGTTATTTTATGGCCACGAGATCACGATTAAAACCTCTGTAGAACACATTGGCAATAGCTCTTTTGTACTTAAGCAAGAGGCATTTCAGCATGATAAATGCTGCGCAATTGGAAAGGTTGTTATGGTCAGGTATAACTTTGCTGAAAAAGTTAAGCAAGCTTTGAGCACTGAAGAAAAAGCAGCACTTGAGCAGCATATGGCTTAATTTACAAACCGATACTGCGGTGTTACGCACATTTCAACTTAGCTCATTATAAATAACTGAGTGCCAATAATTAAAAAGGTAGTCAGTATTAACGTTAAATAAATAACGCAATTGTAAATTTTATTAAAAAATTTAACGTTTTTTAATTGAGTTACCAATATGAGTTATATACTATTTATAATATATATGACTGCCTTATCTTACTAATATAGTTTTCTAGGTAACTTTTGAGGAATGTGCGTGACGATGACAACCATTGATGAGCCAATGCAGGTTATACGGCTTAGTGACTCTAAGAACCTAACTGCCGAAATATTGCCATTTGGCGCAATAATCAAAAGCATTAAATTTAAAAACCAAGAAATGACGCTCAGCGTCGACGATCCGCACTATTATCTTCAAAACCCGTTTTATTTAGGTGCAACAGTGGGCCGGTATGCAAACCGCATTGCTGAAGGGCGTTTTACTTTAGCCGGAACAGATTACCAACTCGATAAAAATAATGGTCCAAATAGTCTGCATGGTGGTGTGAAGGGCTTTAATAAAGTGCAGTGGCAAGTGATTCAGCAAACTGATAGTGAAGTTGAACTTTATTATTGCTCAGAGGATGGCGAGCAGGGGTTTCCGGGCCGATTAAAAGTATGGCAAACCATCACTGCAGAAAATGGGCAACTCTCACTTAAGTTTAAAGCAACTTGTAACAAAGAAACCCTCGTTAACTTTACCAACCATTGTTATTTTAATCTTGAGGGCAGCGACACCATTGCCAATCATTTACTGCATGTAAATGCGACCCACTACTTACCCATTAA
Source organism: Pseudoalteromonas sp. PSi26 (assembly GCF_054960575.1). Taxonomy (NCBI): domain Bacteria; kingdom Pseudomonadati; phylum Pseudomonadota; class Gammaproteobacteria; order Alteromonadales; family Pseudoalteromonadaceae; genus Pseudoalteromonas; species Pseudoalteromonas sp. PSi26. Next base: position 80,618 of record NZ_JBHNYT010000011.1, read on the forward strand.
CGAGCACAGCATCCCATTGGGCGAGCCTGCCCCCGTTGCAAATAGTTGCTTTGATTTCATTAAGCCAAAATTAGTAAAAGATGCATTGTCGCAAAGTCACACCCAATTAGATGCAGCTAATGGTTTAGATCACTGTTATGTATTTGAAAACGACGACAGCCTTCATACCATGGCTACATTAACGTCGCAGCAAACCGGCATTAATTTAACACTCAAAAGCACTCAGCCGGGTATGCAATTATATACAGCTAATTTTGTTAGTGACCCTTTCAAGCCACGCCAAGCACTGTGTCTTGAAGCACAGAATTGGCCTGATGCGCCCAATCGCGAAAATTATCCTAAAGCTAACTTATTGCCTGATGAAGAATACAATCAGGTTATTATTTACGCATTTTCGTAATTAAACTCAACACCTAAATACCGGGTTTAATGTTAAAAAAAAGAAAATAAAAAGAAAATCAACAGTAATAAAATGATGCCTATAATTAAGGAAAAGGTTGCACTTTTATTCAGTTTAAAGTATTTATAATATAAATAGTATTTGAAGCGATTTTAAAGCTATTCAACCAACACAACGACAAAATAACTACACACAATCAGGAGTTTTTAAAAAATGATAATTAACAATAAGTTATCGTTCAACAAGAAAACCGCACTCAGTTTAGCCATCGCTGGCGTACTGGCAAGCGGCCATGTTGCAGCTCAAGAGGCAGAGGGGGCTACAGCAGAAAAAGATATCGAAGTCATTGAAGTTCGCGGCTTAATAAGTAGCCTTAAGCGTTCTTTTTCTGATAAAAAAGAAGCGCTCATCGTTTCTGATGGTATTTCGGCGGAAGATCTTGGTAAATTTCCTGATCAAAACGTAGCAGAGTCACTACAACGTATTACGGGTGTTGCTATTGACCGTAGCGGTGGTGAAGGTCAGCTTATATCAGTGCGTGGTTTTGGCCCTCAGTTTAACTTGGTTACTGTCAATGGCCGTCAAATGGCGTCGGAAAGAGCTGGCCGTGAGTTTAGCTTCGACACGCTTGCTTCAGAGCTCATTTCTGGTGCAGATATCTACAAAACATCAAATGCTGCCAATCAAGAAGGTGGTATTGGTTCATACATTAACTTAAATACAGCTAAGCCTTTTGATTTGGATGGTTTTAAAGCTGTGGGTAATGTAAAAGCAACTTACGACAGCTTATCTGAAAGCACAACCCCTGCATTTTCAGGTCTCATAAGTGACACCTTTATGGAAGATAAATTAGGTGTTTTAGCCTCTTTATCAGTACAAAAGCGTGATGCACAAATTAACCAAGCTGATACACGTGGTTTTTACCGTGTCGATCGTATCCAAACAAATGACTTTGATGCTGCTGCAGGTACAGGTAAAGAAGCATTTAATGTATGGGTACCACGTAATTTAGATTTAACATCAAACGTTGAAGACCGTACACGCACAAGTGGTACACTGGTATTTCAATACGCTGCTAGCGATGATCTAACTTTAACGTTTGACGGTATTTATTCAAAATTTGAAGTTGAGTCTCAAGTAAGTAACTATGCAAACTGGTTTACTCCAGGTAACTTCCGTGATTTTCAGGTAGATCCATCAACAGAAACAGTAACTTATTGGTCACACAATGCGTTTGACGATCCAAATGGTGGTGGCTCAGGTGCAACTGACTTTGTTCAACAAGGTTTAGACCGCAATGTTAAAATTCAATCTTTTGGCTTTAATGCTGATTGGAAATTAACAGATCAATTAAAAGTAGATATCGATATTTCTACGTCTAAAGCTGAAGATTTAAGTGGCGATCAAAGCCGCGTTTTCACCGTAATGGGTTATGCAAACGGTTATACATATGACTTCACTGGTGGTGGTGATTTACCGGGTTTATCTTCTGATGGAATTAACGGCCCATTCACTCAAGCAGACTCAAGTAAACTTCGCGCACACTACGTAGAGCGTGGAGGTGATGAGCGTACTGATGAAATCACAGAAATGCGTGCAGATTTCACCTATACACCAAATAGCGAAACGTTTACTCAGTTACGCTACGGTGTGTATACACAAGATAGAACGAAAGAAGCGAAAGTATTCCAATCGCCAAGCTTACCAAATTGTTTCTACTGTGGTTACGGTCTAGATGTTCCAGATGACTTAGCATATCTAGTTACACCAAATGGATGGTTTAATGGTATTCCATCTTCATTCTTTGGTTATAATGTAGATGATTATTTATCATACCTAGAATCTGATGCAGCTATTTCTGGTCAGTCAGCCAACCGCGGTGAAGATGCAGATGCAAATATTGCAGCGTTTGCAGCATTAAATGGCTATACGCCGGTTGAGTTAGGTACAAGTTTTGAAATAGAAGAAGAAATATTTTCTGCTTATGCTGACTTTGTATTCCAAGGTGATTTAGGTGATATACCATGGACTGTAAATGTTGGTGTTCGCTACAGTGAAACTACAACTACCGCATCGGGCAATCAGGCTACATTAGTTGATATTGCTCAAAATCCATTAGACGGTACAATCCTTGACCAAGTTTACATTGAAGATGCAAACGGCCAACGAGCTTCTGTTCCAATTACGCTTAAAAACTCTTACACCAACTTACTTCCTAGCTTAAACGCTAAGTTTGAAGTTGAAGATGACATGTTGTTACGTTTTGCTTATTCAGAGACGATTACTCGTCCGACATTAGAAGCTATGCGTCCAGTTACAAATATAGGCACAACCCGTCCAGATATTTTACTAGCGAGCGGTGGTAACCCTAACTTGACTCCATTCCTATCAACAAACTGGGATATGTCATACGAGTGGTACTACGATGATGCAAGCGCCGTATCTTTTGGTATTTTCAGCAAAGATGTTGAAGGCTTTATCACAGTAACACCGGCTACAGAGTCTTTCTCTTTAGCAAGTGGCAGCTATGATTTTGAAGTAAGTCGTCCACGTAATGGTGCTACTGCACAAGTTGAAGGTCTAGAAATGGCTTGGACTCATACGTTTGAAAATGGTTTTGGTTTCCAAGCAAATGCAACTATTGTTAATAGTGATAGTGAAGATGGCTTTCAGTTAGAAGGATTAGGTGATTCACAAAACTTAATTGGTTTCTATGAAAAAGACGGTTTCCAAGCACGTATTGCTTACAATAACCGTGAATCGTTTTTACAAACTCTTCGTAACGGTGATACTGGTGAGCCTGAGTATGTAGATACTTATGGACAGTGGGATATTAGCGCCAGCTATGACATAAATGACAACCTTACAGTTATTCTTGAAGGTATCAATATTACTGATGAGTACACGTCTAAACACGGTAGCTTAGCAAGTCACTTTACTGAACAAGTTCGTTCAGGTTCTCGCTATGCACTAGGTATTCGAGGCTCATTCTAGTCAGGTTATGATGTAAGTTTAAAAGGGGGGATTTTCCCCCTTTTTTCTTAAAGTTTAACATGTAATGTAAAGGTAAACGCTTTGTCTGGTGTTATTAATCGAATTATTGTCCTGGGTGGTGGAACAGCAGGGTGGATAACTGCAGGCATTCTTGCAAAGAAACACGCTAGCAATCTCTCCAACCAAGGTATTAAAGTTACCCTAATTGAATCGCCTGAAATTTCAGTAGTTGGCGTTGGTGAGGGGACATGGCCAACGATGCGTAAAACATTATCTCAGTTGGGAATCTCAGAAACGCAGTTTATGCGTGAATGCGGAGCTACTTTCAAACAAGCTAGTAAGTTTGTTAACTGGGTAAATGCAAAAGATGATGTCTATTATCACCCGTTTACAGAACCGCAAGGGTTTAATAAAGTTGATCTAGCACCTTACTGGCAGTCTGTAGTTGAACCTACTTGCTCATTTTCTGAAGCAGTTAGCTTTCAGCAATATTTATGTGAACAGGGTTTAGCCCCGAAAACTATTGCGAATAAAGAGTACGAAGTGATAGCTAATTATGGCTACCATTTAGATGCGGCAAAGTTTATCGCTTTATTACGAAAGCACTGTATTAATGAACTTGGTGTTGAGCACATTAGCGATACCGTTGAGCGTATTGAGCAAGCTCCATGTGGTGATATCAGTTGTTTGCAGACCAAAGAACATGGCGCACAACTAGCTGACCTATTTGTAGACTGCTCAGGTATGCGAAGTTTGTTGCTTGGTGAAACTCTAAAAGTTCCATTTGTTCCTTGCGATGATGTTTTTTTAGCTGATACGGCCATAGCCACTCAAGTTCCTTATATCAATAAAGATGATCCTATTGCTTGTCATACTATTTCAACAGCTCAAGAGGCGGGTTGGATATGGGATATTGGCTTACAAGAACGCCGTGGTGTTGGTTATGTGTATTCGAGTAAACATTGTACAGAAGAACAAGCTCGCAAAACACTTGCGAATTACATTGGCTTGGAAGAGGTAAAAACAGCGAAAAAAATTAATTTCAAACCAGGGCATCGAAAAATTTTCTGGAAGAATAATTGTGTTGCTGTTGGCTTAGCTGCAGGTTTTTTAGAACCACTAGAGGCATCAGCGCTCATGCTAATTGAAGCGTCTGCAAATTATATCGCGGATCAACTGCCTCCAAATAAAGAATTGATGCCTATTACTGCAAAACGTTTTAATGCGATCATGTTGAAAAAGTGGCGCGGTGTAATTGATTTTCTTAAGTTGCATTATGCTTTGAGTGAGCGTACTGAACCGTTTTGGCTTGAGCATCGCGATACACAGAGTATTCCTAATTCTTTACAAGAGTTATTGTCTATTTGGCGTTATAGCTCCCCAAGCGAGTATGACTTTACTGATAATGTAGAAGCGTTCAGTGCTGCTAGCTATCAGTACATCTTATATGGTGTTGGGTTTAAGTCTGACTTTAGTCAAATGGAACATATTTATAATCAAGGTGAGTTAGCAAAAAAACAGCTACAGATGACAAAAATGCGTATAGATCAGCTGAAATACAATTTGCCCACTCACAGAGATCTTATTAATAAAGTAAATTCATTGGGTTTTGCAAAACTGTAATGCCCTTTGATGAGAGATAAACATGTCTAACTATGTACTACTTGATCCTGCAAAACATCAGGATATAAAAATAAAACCACATAGCAATTTTGCTTTTTCAAAGAATCAGCACCATGCATCATTAGTTGTTCATGAGTTTGGCGCAGCTGCGAGTAGTTTTCCCGTTGTTTACATGAAAGAGCCTACTCAAGGGCAATTTCGCGCCGTCGGATTACTTGGTTTAGTTGCTGGCCAAAATGTGTTCTTTACAGAACAAGACTGGCTAGCAGTTCATGTTCCTTCAGCGTTTTTACGAGCCCCGTTCGAGTTAGGGCCAGATCCAGAAAAAGATAAAACACTCACTATTTACATAAATGAACAAAGTGACTATGTGAATAATTCACAGGGCGAAGCTTTATTTCAAAATGGCGAACCGAGCCAATTTTTGCATCAAGTTCAAGATAAAATGAGTGAGTACTATCAGCAGGAACAGGTTTCACATGAGTTTACCCAAAAGTTACTCTCTTTGAACTTGCTTAAAGAAATAGAGTTGGTGATTAATTTTAGTGATGGTAAGAAAACACGAGTTAAAGGTATTTACACAATCGACGAAGAAGCGCTAAGAAAATTGCCAGACACTGATATTGTTGAGCTTAATAAACAAAATTACTTATTACCTATCCATGCAATGTTATCGTCGCTAGTTCAAGTTAACCGCTTAATTAAACAACATAACCATTGCTCAGAAAATACGATATTAGGTGTGCAAATGCGCGCTAATGCAGGAGAGTAAAAATGTCTGATGGTATTATCCAAGTGTTAGTTTTTGCTGTTGTAACGAGCCTAATTGGTTTATTTACATACTTAAAATGTCGCGATCAGGGACGTAGTGAGCAAACTCAAAATAAAGAATATTTTTTAGCAGGAGGCGGTTTAACTTGGATATTTGTTGCCGGCTCAATTACGCTTACTAATTTAAGTACAGACCAATTAGTTGGCATGAATGGGAACCAAATGGCTTTGTTAGTTTGGTGGGAGCTTGCGGCGATTATAGGTCTAATATTATTGGCTAAAGTGTTTATTCCTGTTTATTACAAATATAACTGTACAACAACGACTGAATTATTAGAAAAGCGCTATAACAACAAGCATATCCGCGCCGTTATTGGCAGTTTGTTTTTTACAGGAAATGCACTCATTTACATGCCTGCGGTCATTTATTCCGGTGCGCTATTTATGCAAACTATGTTTAAAGTTGATATACCATTAATGTACATAGCAACCGCTTTTGCCATTGTAGGCGCTATTTATGCCTTTTTTGGTGGGCTACGTGCAGTTGCAGTGTCAGATACATACAACGGGCTACTAGTGCTAGGTATGGCAATACTTGTAGTGTTCTTAGCGCTTAACGCCATTGATTACGACTTTAGCGGTATCCCACAAGAGCGCTTAACTTTAATTGGCGGGCCTGATTCGCCTATCCCATGGCCCACGCTGCTGACTGGTATGATATTTATTCAGATGTTTTACTGGGGAACTAATCAAACGATTACACAGCGCGCTATGGCAGCACCCAATGTCAAAGAAGCGCAAAAAGGGATATTTGCGGCAGCAGGTATTCGCCTTTTGATTGTTCCGGCAATTGTAGTGCTACCTGGTATTATTTCTTACAAGTTGTATGGCGATATTGGTGATGCCGCATACGGACGAATTGTTGGTGATGTAATGCCTGCATGGTTAACAGGTGTGTTTGCCGCAGCAATGGCCGCAGCAGTGCTTTCAACTTATAACAGTTTACTAAACTCATCTACGGCATTATATGTGTGTGATATTCACGAAGCATATTTTAATAAAGAACCAAGTGTTGTAAAGCTAAGTGGTTATGTCACATTATTATTAACTAGTTTGACGCTGGTGCTTGTGCCAATTTATCAGCAAGCCGACAGCATTATTAACTTACTACAACAGTTAAACGGCTTGTTGAGTATGCCTATATTCTCAATTTTTGTAGTGGGCTTATTATTTAAAAATGTGGATGCGCGCGCAGGTATCGCTGCGGTTATTTTAGGTGTTGTTATGTATGGCATGCTGACATTTGAAAGCTCACCGCTTCACACTACTATTCACTACATTCACTTAATGCCGGTAACGTTGTTTGTGTGTGTAGCATTTGCATTAATTGTGAATAAATTTGTGTTTGGATTGAACGCGCAATGGGCGGGTAAATCTTCAGCAATTGACGAGACAGTAAAGCAATAAACGTTAACTAATCGACCAAAGTATAGCTTTGGCCGATTTTTTATTTTAAACAATGTGATTACCACTATAGTTAACCATCAAATGAAACCTAAGTGGTATATCCAGTGGTTTTATCTCAGTATTTGCGATAGAAAAACTATTAAAACTCAATTTATATGATATATACTATTATTAATGTTCGCCATCTAGCAGATTGTGCCTGAACACTTTAGAGATCGCGTTAACGCCTATCGCTAACATCATCTCGGTATATTAATCACTCACACAATGAATAAGAGGATAGGAAAATCATGGCCAACACTAAATCATTTTATCGATTAGACAGTGTAAACAGCACCGTTATTTTCAACTGCCAAAGTAAAACACCTGCCTTACTGTATTTTGGTAAACGCCTATCAGAGCAAACAACTGAGTTGATGCTTGCTCAGCTTGCTACCCGTCAAGAGGTAAAATGTGCCTCAGTTGAAGAAGCGCCTATTTCTCTTTCTCCACTTTTAGGTGAGGGCTTTACTGGTGCACCTGGCCTTGAGCTTGTAAACGACTCTATTGCTTGGTCTGTAGGGCCAAAGTTAAAAGAGGTTCGTCAGCCATCATCATCAACGCTTGAGTTTGTAAGTGAAGATACATTACGTGGAATTGAAGTCGTTCACAGTATTACACTTGATAACAATACCAATGTGTTAAGCGCGCATACGGTATTAACTAATTTAAGTGATTCACCACTCAGCGTTAATTTTTGTGCAGCACCCACATTTCAGCTACCGGATAGCGTGAACAAAATTATAAGTTTTGAAGGGCGTTGGTCAAACGAGTTTCAACGTCAATCTGTCGATTTAGTATTAGGAAGCTTTGTACGTGAAAACCGTAAAGGTAAAACATCGCACGACGTATTCCCTGGTTTATTAGTTCATAGCGAAGGCGCAGGCGAGCAACAAGGCGAGTGTTATGGCTTTCATTTAGGCTGGAGTGGTAACAACAAGTTACGCGCTGAGCTACTACCAGAAGGGCGCCGTTATGTGCAAATGGGTGAGTTATTATTACCGGGCGAGCTAACCCTTGCTAAAGGCCAAACGTATCAAAGTCCACGTATTTATGGCTCGTTTTCGAGCGACGGTTTTAGTGCGCTTTCACGCAATTTTCATCAGTTTGTTAAGGCTAATTTACTTAGCCAAGCACAGCGCGAAAAAACACGCCCAGTACACTACAACACGTGGGAAGGCATTTACTTTGATCACGATGTAGACACACTTAAACAGCTAGCCGACAAAGTAGCTCCTTTAGGTATTGAGCGCTTTGTACTTGATGACGGTTGGTTTAAAGGCCGCCGTGGTGATTATGCGGGCTTAGGTGATTGGACAGTAGATTACGAAATTTACCCAGATGGTTTATCGCCAGTCATTGATCATGTAAACAGCTTAGGTATGGAATTTGGTATTTGGTTTGAACCAGAAATGGTTAACCCAGATAGCGATTTATACCGCGCTCACCCTGATTGGGTCTTAGGCTCAGAAAATAACGAGCAGCTGAGCTTTAGAAACCAGCTAGTGCTTGATTTAACGCGCACTGAGGTGGTTGAATATTTATACAAAGCCATTAACGATATTTTGGTAGAGTACCCAACAATTAAGTATATTAAATGGGATATGAACCGCGATATAAACCATGCGGGTAACTTTGATGGTAAGCCTGCGGTACATCAGCAAACACTGGCACTGTATCGCTTAATTGATCGTATCAAAGCAGCTCACCCAGGCCTTGAAATAGAAAGCTGTTCTTCAGGTGGTGCACGTGTCGATTATGGTGTGCTTGCACACACAGACCGTGTATGGACGTCAGATTCTAACGATGCGCTTGACCGTCTTGAAATTCAACGTGGTTGTTCGTTCTTCTTCCCATCGTCGGTTATGGGCGCACACGTAGGCCCGCGTGATTGTCATATCACTGGTCGTAATGTGAGCATTGAAATGCGTGCTGCGGTATCCATGTTTGGCCACATGGGAATCGAAATGGATCCACGTGAACTCACCGATCACGAATACAATGCGCTTAAAGCGGCTATTGCGCTGCATAAAGAGCACCGTGACTTTATCCATGCTGCCGATTTATACCGCCTAGATAGCGACGATTTATCTATTAACTTTGGCTTAATCGACGAGCAAAAATCAAAAGCGTTGTTTGCGTATAACAGTGTACGCGAAACACCGCGTACTGCGCCTAATAAGCTTCGTTTTGTTGGTTTGGATGCAGATGCACAGTACACACTTAATTTAGTGTGGCCTGTTAAGTTTGAAGAATACCGCCCTTCGTCTATTGCAGCCGTCAACGGGCAAACCTTTACGGGTGAAGCGTTAATGGAATTTGGCCTACAAATGCCAATTTCATTCCCGCAAACATCACTTATTTTTGAGCTTACTAAAGCTTAAAATATTAAGAAGTAAAAAGGGAGCTAAGTAGCTCCCTTTTTTAATGGTGTTTTTAAATCATCAATCGAGTTTAGATTCAATGAGCTCTAGCGCTTCTTCTAAAATTGTTTCGACCGCTTTTTTAGCGCGCTCGGGGTTACCCGATTTAATTGTGTCTAAAATATCAGCGTGTTTATTTACGTCTGCACCCGGTACACCTTTAATATGATTAGTGTAACGAATACTTACTCTAAGAGCGGTGCTAATAAATTCAGTCAGCTGTACAAAAAAGCGGTTGTTACTGGCTACTAAAATACTGGTGTGGAAGGCGATGTCGGCTTCTAACGGATCGTCTAACCCTTCATCGGCATCAGCCATGCGCGCAAGTGCGTTATCAATTTCTGCAAGCTGCTCTGGCGTAGCGCTTATTGCGGCTAACGCGGCTGCTTGTGGTTCAAGTGCAACACGTACTTGGGTAAATTCTTTTAATAATGATAGTGACGGTTTGCTGCTTAAAATCCAACGAAGCACGTCGGTATCAAACATATTCCAACTGCTTTCAGGTAATACACGAATTCCTTGCTTTGGGCGCGATGAGATAAGCCCTTTAGCAGAGAGCATTTTAACTGCTTCGCGCGTTGCACTGCGGCTTACATTGTACTTAATGCATAAATCAGCTTCCGATGGTAATCCTTCGCTTACAGGATACACGCCCCGCACTATTGCAAACCCTAAATCATGGGTTAGTTGGTGAGTTAAATTTTGGCGAGGTTGAGTTTTCATCGTACGAATTTCCGAGTTCATTATTGCTTAATTATATATCATATATCATATTAATGTACGTAAGGATATGGTATAAACTTTTAAATCGTTAATTATTTTAACACAGCAATAACAACTTGGTTTGGCTCTTTTTCTCTAAGTAATCGTTTTTAAAGGGGTTAAGTTGAACTGAAAACATGCTGCAAGGAAATTTAATTTGAACACTCAAGCTCAATATCACAGCCTTTCTGACAAGGTTATTTTTATCACTGGTGGTGCGTCAGGCATTGGCAGAGCCATGGTTGAGTCGTTTGTTAAACAGCAGGCCAAAGTGGCATTTATTGATATAGATGATGAAGCGGCACAAGCGCTCATTAACGATTTACCCGATGCTAATTTATGGTACAGGCAAGTTGATGTCACTGATTCGAACGCTTTGCAAAAGTCACTGGTCGATGCGTGTGCTGCCCTTGGTAGCGTAAATGTACTTGTAAATAATGTGGCAAATGACCGTCGTCAAGCCAGTGAAGACGTGACGGTTAAAGATTGGGACCAGTGTTTACAAATTAATTTAAATCCTGCTTTTTTTGCTTCTCAAGTGGCTATGTCGTTTATGCAACAAGAAGGTGCTGGCAGTATTATTAATTTTAGTTCTATTAATGCCATTATGGGTCAGCCGCAAATGGCAGGCTATGTAACCGCTAAAGCGGGTTTAATAGGTATGACCAAAGCACTTGCTCGCGACTATGGCGAGTTTGGTATTCGTGTTAATGCCATACTACCGGGCTGGGTTGCAACTGAACGTCAATTAGCAAGCTGGTTTACTGAGGAAGAGCAAGTCAAATGGATGGAAGCCATGGCGCTAAAAAAATTAGTAACGCCAGACGACGTGGCTAATTTAGCGTTATTTTTAGCCGCCGATGAAAGCAGTATGATCACCGGGCAAGGCATAAAAATTGACGGTGGGAGACTTTAAAGTTTGACTACTTCATCTTTGTTTATAGCCGTTGACTGGGGCACAAGCCATTTACGCGCTTACTTATGTAAAGTAGGTGAGGGCGATGAATTAACTTTAATTGATCAATGTGATGGCCCTGGTGTTGTAAAAGTTAACCAAGACTTTCAACAAACACTCATTCACGCCATTACACCTTGGACAGTGCAACATGGTGTATTACCTATTTATATTGCAGGCCAAATTACATCAACGATTGGTTGGCATGAAACCCCTTATCTAGAGTGTCCAATTAACCCTGAGGGCTTGCTTGATGCTGCTGTCAGTTTTGATTGCGAAGGTCACACGATTAACGCCCTACCTGGTACAAAATGTACGTTGCAAAATGCGCTAATAGACGTAATGCGTGGTGAAGAACTACAAATACTGGGTTTTTTAAAACAAAATGAGCAGTATCAAACAGGTAAAATTTTACTGTGTTTGCCGGGCACACATACCAAGTGGGTGCTAATTAACAATGGTAAAATAATATGTTTTAAAACCGCTATGACCGGCGAGTTATACGACTTACTGTGCCATCAAAGTGTATTAATTCCTGACGATTGCGCTGAAGGTGAATTTGATTGGCAAGCCTTTGAACAAGGCTGCGATTTAACATTGGGCAGTGATAGCGGTAACTTAGCGCATGGCATTTTTAGTGTAAGAACACGCCAATTGTCCAAAGAACTAACCCCAGTTCAAGCTAAAGCATACCTATCGGGTGTACTAATAGGCAGTGATGTACGTGCAGCACGCTATGCAAGTGAATGGCAACTACTCAGCAACACGCAGGTTGTCGTTATTGGTACTAAGCAACTTAACACGTGTTTTACCAAGGCGCTTACAAAAATAGGAGTAAAGTGCAGTGAGTTTGATATTAAATCAGCAACGCTTAGTGGATTTAACTATTTATACCAGTCGGCTTAATAGTTAATAATAAAAACCCCTTTATAGCTTGTTAACCATAAAGGGGAAAACGGGAAATAGTGATAATGAAACAGCTTATTAATCAAAGTGTTTCAATATAATTATTTAAAGCTGTAATCTGCTCATCGTTAAAACGTAACCCCAGTTTACTGCGGCGCCATAAAATGTTGTAAGCATTACCAGCCCACTCTTGTTTTAGTAAGTAATCAACTTCAGCAGCAAATAAGCCATGGCCAAAGTCATGTCCTAAATCACTGAGTTGTGTGGCGTTACCTAAAATAATTTTTGTACGTGTACCATACGTACGCACAAAACGCTTCAACGTCACTTCTGGTAGCCAGTTGTATAAAGATTTAAGCTCTTGAGTTAGTGCTTTAACATTATCAAAGTCGCCACCAGGTAATGCACTGTGTTTAGTCCATGCTTTACCCATTTGCGGATAAAAGTCTTCTAACTTATCAACAGCGGCTTCTGCCAGTTTACGGTAAGTGGTAATTTTTCCACCAAATACGCTTAATAATGGAGTGTGTTTACCCTCACTTGAAAGCTCTAGCTTGTAGTCACGTGTTACGGCTTGCGCATTAATAGATTCGTCATCTAGTAGCGGGCGTACACCCGAAAAAGTATGAACTATGTCTTCACGTTTAATGTGATTTTTAAAGTAGCTGTTAGTAATATCGATTAAGTAATCGATTTCTTCATCACTGATTTTAACATCTTGTGCTGCGCCGTTATGCTCTACATCGGTGGTACCAACTAACGAATAGTCATCTTCAAATGGAATAACAAATACAATTCGTTGGTCTTTATTTTGTAAAATATAGGCTTCTTTCTCGTCGTGAATGCGAGGCACTACAATATGGCTGCCTTTTACAAGGCGAATATTTTGTGGTGATTTTTCAATTAGCGCTTCGTCAAATAATTTTGCAACCCAAGGACCTGCTGCGTTAACAATGCCTTTAGCCGATACAGTGTATTTACTTTTAGTGTTTTGTTGTTCAAGCGTTATCTGCCATTTATTTTGCTCACGTTTAGCGTTTACGCATTTAGTTTGTGTAGCAATGGTAGCGCCTTTTTCTTGTGCAGAAAGGGCATTTAAAATAACTAAACGAGAGTCATCAACCCATCCATCTGAGTATTCAAAACCTTTTACAATAGACGGCTCTAGCACGCTATTTTCGCCAAATTTAATGCCTCGAGAACCGGCCAGTGTTTCGCGCTTGGCTAGGTTGTCGTACATAAACAAGCCAATGCGGATCATCCATGCAGGGCGTAAATGCGACTGATGAGGTAATCTAAAAGTAAGTGGCCACATAATATGAGGGGCGTTTTTAAGCAGCACTTCTCGTTCAGCTAAAGCTTCTTTTACTAATCTAAATTCATAATGCTCAAGGTAACGTAAACCACCGTGGATTAACTTAGAACTATTTGACGATGTCGCACAAGCAAGGTCCGATTGTTCACACAAAAGTACCTTTAAACCTCTGCCAGCTGCATCAGCTGCTATTCCTGTGCCGTTTACACCACCACCGACGACGAGTAGGTCGTATTCGTTATCTGCTAATTCCACTGTGAGCTAACCTTTTTATTTGTAATATAAATAAGATATATATCATCATAAAGCGACCGTCAGTGTTTGACAATAGCTAACCGTGCTTTTTGATTTTAAATTTTTTAGCCTGATCTTTTTAAAATCAAACTGCGTAAAACGCGCCTTTAAATAGCGTTAGGCCTGCTTTAAAAGCCGCTAAATTTCATTAGCGGCTGCATACATTACTGTTGTTGGCAATCGTCGCTAGATAGCCGAACTTGCGCTACACAGTGCTGCCATTTTGCGTATAAATCATTACGTTCATCAGCACTCATTGTTGGCTCAAAACGACGGTCACAGGTCCACATTTTAGCGAGTTGCTCAGTTGACTCGTAAATACCTGCTTGCAAGCCGGCTAAATAAGCAACGCCTAACGAGGTGGTTTCGGTGATTGTTGGGCGCTCTACGGTTGCACCTAAAATGTTAGATAAAAAGGTCAGTACCCAGTTATTTTTAACCATACCGCCATCTACGCGTAGTACACTTGGGCGAAGTCCATCACGTTCCATTGCTTTTTGTAAATCTTTGGTTTGATAACCTACCGATTGCAAAGCTGCGGCAACAATAGTGCTAATGCCAGAGTCGCGGGTTAAGCCTAAAATTGCACCACGTGCGTTCGGGTCCCAGTATGGTGCGCCTAAACCTGTAAACGAAGGCACTAAAAATACACCATGATCAAGCGGTACATCTTTTACTAATGACTCGCTCTCGCCTGCATGACTCAGCAGTTTTAAGCCTTCAACAATCCACTGCATAGTGGCGCCTGCCATAAAAATACTGCCCTCAATGGCGTAAGTGGGTTTGCCATTTAATCTATAAGCAACGGTAGTCAGTAAGCGGTTCTCAGATGTAAGGGCTTTTTCGCCCGTATTCAGCATTAAAAAACAGCCCGTACCATAGGTGCTTTTAGCCATACCTTGTTCAAAACACGCATGGCCAACAAGGGCAGCTTGCTGATCGCCTGCAATACCACATACTCGTATTGGTGCACCAAAAATATCGTCGCTGGTTGAGCCAAACTCGTCTGCTGAATCCATGACTTGTGGCAGCATAGATTTAGGAATGTCGAATAAGTCGAGTAACTCTTGATCCCATTGCTGTGTATGAATATTAAATAACATGGTGCGCGAGGCATTAGTGGCATCGGTACGGTGCTCTTGTCCACCTGTTAGGTGCCATAATAAATAAGTATCAACGGTGCCAAAAGCCAGTTCGCCAGCATCGGCTTGTGCACGTGCGCCCTCTACGTTGTCTAAAATCCAGCGTACTTTAGTGGCTGAAAAGTATGGGTCGAGTAGTAGGCCTGTTTTATCGCTAATAGTTTGGCAAAGCTCGTCAGTACTTAGACTTTCGCAATAATCACTGGTGCGGCGGTCTTGCCAAACAATAGCGTTATAAATTGGTTTACCGGTTTTTTTGTTCCATACCAGCGTGGTTTCACGTTGGTTGGTGATACCAATAGCAATAATTTCTTCAGGCTTTACATCTTTTTTAGCCAGCACTTCACGGCTAGTGCTGAGCACTGTTTGCCAAATATCGTTAGGGTCATGTTCTACCCAACCATTTTTTGGAAAATGCTGTGAAAATTCTTGTTGTGCTGACCCAAAAACGTCTGCATCTTTTGTAAACAAGATGGCCCGAGAACTTGTGGTTCCTTGATCAATTGAGAGTATGTATTTTGACATGATATTTATGTTATTTATCTTATCTTATATATGACTAGATTGCCTTTAACGAAGGTTAATGGCAATGGTTTTTTCTTAAAATAACCGATTAAAAAACAAAAATTCTCGTTTTGTAGTTAACTCATTTATATAAAAGCTATTTTATTTGGCAATATTTTAAGGCGAAGGCGGCTATCAAGTTTTATAGCCGCTTAAATTAAGTATTACTTACTGTGAGGTTTACTTTGTTGCCAATCCATACCTGAAGAGAAGCGGTTATCAAAGCCGTACCACTGCGGTAACGGTTTACCATCAACAATGGCTTGATCGCCATTTTGAGGTAAATCTAGGTATTTACACTGGCTGCTTACGCCTTTTACGTGGCAATCCATCATCGCAAGTACAAAGTGCTTATTTATTTCGTTAATGGTGCGCAACGACCACGATGGCTCGTAGTAATGACCTAAGTCTAATTCACTGCTGCTTTGGGCAATAGCAGGGGCTGGGTGTGGTGCAGTATTGTGGCGGGCATTTTTATAAGTAAGCATGTACTTGTCGGCGCTGCCAGTTTGGTTGTAAAGGTTTTTAATACCTTCAAAACCAGAAATATCATCTAAGTCACCTGCAATATAAAGTGAAGGCACTTTAATGTTTTTCATTGCTTTAGCGTCAAATAAGTTATGTTGTCCACCCCAAGGTGCGATAGCCACCATTGTTTTTATACGAGGGTCTACTTGCGGGTTTTGATATTGCCCGCCTGCACAGCTATTAAGTAGTTGCTGTACTTGTTTAATTTGAGCAGGGTCAGTCATTCCCGTAAACATAGCTGTAGTTTGCTCGTTAAAGGCATAACAACCACCAATTGTATTAACCGCACCAAATCCACCCATAGAGTAGCCAATAACACCTGCGCTAGTTTGATCCACTTGCTCGCTTGCAAAGTTGCTTTGCTCGTTAAAGTAATTAATCACAAATTGCTGATCGCGTGAGCGATTAATCAAGGTGCTAAAAAAGCCCGCAAAGGGCGCGTTTTTAAAATCTACATGGGCGTTTGTGGAGTCTGTATGATCAAGCGCAACAACTATGTAGCCATGCGAGGCTAAGTGCTCGCCAAGGTAGTACATAATTGTGCGGTAGCCGGTATAACCGTGCGAAAGTACTACAACTGGGTAGTTATCTGCGTTACTTATATCAACATCACGCTGTGCATCAGCCTGTAAGGTAAATTGTTTGCCTGAGCGTGTTATATCTGTGTAGCTGGTTAGTGGTTTGTTTGCTTTACTATCTGCTGGATACCACACTTCAACTTTTAAAGGGCGATCTTTTTGGCTTTGCGTTGTGGGATCAAACTGCGCTGGATTAACTAAGTCTAGGGTTTTTACACCTACTTTATAGGTGCCTTTAGCTGCTAATTCAGGGAGCACTTCGCTGGTTATTGGCGGATAAAGTTGCTCAGGCTTATTTGATTCGGCAATTACCGCACCGGTAGTTAAACTGGCCGTGGCTAATAACATTGCTTTTGAAAGCGTTTTTAAACGGTGTGTTGTTGTCATTTTGTATCCTTGTTGCGTGTATTTTTATAAATTTATGTTATGAGATTCGACTGTCGCACTATATTCAAGCTGCCATTGGGCTCTCAGGTTATCCATCATCGTCATAACCCGTAAGCTAGTGCTTAGTGGTAATATAGAGCTTTGTATTTGTTTATTTAGTATGCACTCGGTGACATGATCAATTTCAAATTTAAAGTTTTCATCATCATTAAATGAGTAGTCAAAATGTTGGGTTGCTTGCCCATGAATATGAATCTCAAGACTTTTCGCACCTACAAACCAAGGTATGCGTATAAAGCCATGATCACCTGTAATATAGGCTTCGGTTGGACCGTTTTGCTCAAGTGCACTACTAAGTTGTGCAAACTGCCCATTACCATAATCAAGCATGGCAATATTTCGAGCATCCACGCCTGTATCTGTTTTATGCACAAATGAGCTGATTTTTTCTGGGGCTTTATTAAAAACCACATCAGCAATAGATAAAGGGTAAATCCCTAAATCAAGTAATGCACCACCGGCTGTATTTGGGTTCATTAAGCGATGTGATGAATCAAATTCACCCGCTAAGCTAAAGTTGGCATTAACACTGTGTACTTTGCCAATAACCGCTTCGTTCAATAATTCTTCTAATTTTACAATGGCGGGTAAAAAGCGCATCCACACTCCTTCCATTAAAAAGCGATTTTGCTGCTGCGCTAGCTCTTTTAATTTAATGAGTTGCTGTGCATTAACGGTAATGGGTTTTTCGCTTAGTACGTGCTTATTATGCATCAAGCATTGGGCGATGCTTTGAAAGTGTTGGTCGTGAGTGTTTGCAATGTAAATAGCATCAATGTTTGGGCATTGCATAAGGGCTTGGTAGCTCTCATAGCCTTTAATTGAATAATGTGTAGCAAACTCGCTTGCGCGCTGCTTGCTAGTTGAGGCTGCGCCAATAAGCTGAGCATCAGCGCAATGCGCAATGCTTTTAGCAAAGGTGTGAGCAATATTGCCACACCCAATAATACCCCAGTTAACCTTTGCCATATTGATACCTATTTTTTAAAAAGACGTTATTTGTAACCCTGAACCCGCTGAGCACACATAAATATCTGCGTATAAGTTAAAGCGTTCAAAGTAATGTTTTTCAACGGCGGCTTTAATTAGCGGTACTTCTGCATCGCGGCATAAACACACTATTGCTCCCCCAAAACCACCACCGGTCATGCGCACTGCGCCACGCTCACCCATCGCTTCTTTACATATTTCTACTAAGCCATCTGTTGCGGGTACCGTTACTTCAAAGTCGTGTTTAAGTGATTGGTGCGATGCAGCCATCAACTCACGAAGTTGCTCCATATCATTGGCTTGCAATGCTGTAGTTGCGGCGATAACACGGTCGTTTTCGCTAATTACATGGTGCGCACGTTTGTATTCGTTATTGCTAAGTTGTGCTTTAACAGCATCTAGCTTAGCCATAGTTGCTTGGCGAAGTGTTTTAACTCCCATTTTTTCAGCAGCTTGTTCGCAATCAATACGGCGTTGATTGTATTCGCTGTCTACTAATTTACGTGGGTAGTTAGAGTTTACAATAACAATGTTTAAGTCATCAGGCACTTTCACAGACTTAGTTGCCAAATTTTCGCAATCTATTAGTAATGCGTGGCCGTTTTCGCCTTTTGCCGAAATGAGCTGATCCATAATGCCACACTGGCAATGCATAAAGTCGTTTTCAGCTTCTTGGCCTAGTAGTGCAATTTTTTCTTCGCTTAAACCAAGCTGTGCAATATGGTTAAACATACCACCCACAGCCACTTCTAATGCTGCCGATGATGATAAACCACTACCTTGCGGTAAGTTACTATCAATAAGTAAATCAGCACCGCGTAAGGTGTGGCCTGCGCGTTTTAATACGAATGCAACGGCGCGAATGTAATTTCCCCATTGCGATTGACCTTCGCTAATCGGTTCGTCAACGTTAAAACGGTCTTGCTCGCCTGGGTAATTGAGTGACTGCACGGTAATCGTATTATCGTCGCGCTCTTTAAACATCACTTGGGTACGAAACTCTAATGAGCACGGAAATACAAAGCCGTCGTTGTAGTCAGTAAACTCACCGATTAGATTTACACGTCCTGGTGCAGCTGCAATACCCTGAGCAGGGGCACCGTACAGTGATAAAAAGTGGTGTTGAAATTCATTAAGCTTCATCTGTGTGTCCTGCTGTATTTTTATAGTGTGTAGTGCTTGCTGCTTTTAAAATAGACGCGGCTGTTTCTGCGCTTAAATCGCGCTGACTTTCGCCTAACATTTCGTAGCCAACCATATGTTTTTTAACGGTGGCAGAGCGAAGTAGTGGCGGATAAAAGTGTGCATGTAAGCGCCAGTGTTGCTCATCAGAGCCACGATTTGCTGGTGCATTATGCCACCCCATAGAGTAAGGGAAGCTGCAGTTAAATACGTTGTCGTATTTAGTGGTTAATACTTTTAATGCCTGAGCGAGTGAATCGGTTTGTACATCACTAAGCTGACTAAAGTTTTGAATGTTGTCTTTAGTTACTAGTAAGGTTTCAAATGGCCACGCGGCCCAAAAAGGCACCACAACAAGCCAGTGTTCATTCTCAAATACGACACGGGTTTTATCGACTTGTTCTTTTTTTACATAGTCGGCAAGCATAGCAGTGCCGTGTTTATCAAAATAAGCGCGTTGTTGTGTATCTTCGGCGTCTATTTCGGTAGATAGGTGCGAATGCGCCCACACTTGGCCATGCGGATGGGGCTGCGAGCACCCCATGATCTCACCTTTATTTTCAAATACCTGGACACACTCGTATTGCTGTGCAAGCTCGGTATAGTTGTCTTTCCAGGTTTTTACTACGGCATGCAGGGCATCGTGCTCAAGCTCTGGTAATGTTTTGTTATGTTCTGGCGAAAAACAAATGACACGGCATTCGCCGCTTGCTTCGTCAGCAATAAATAAATCGCTGTCTGACTCTACGCTTTGAGGTTGCTCGCTGGCATTAGGCGTCAGCGCACCAAAGTCATTTTTAAAAACATGTGTGTATTTGTAATCTGGGTTGCTATCGCCATTTGCACGCGTATTGCTTGGGCAAAGTGGGCAGCTTTCGTCGTGCTTTGGCAAAACCGTTTCGTTAACGGCTTCGGTTGCGCCTAACCATGGGCGGTTATTCCGATGCGGTGATACTAATACCCAACGCCCCGTTAGCGGGTTTTTACGTCTGTGAGTACTTTCTAATAAAGCCATATTAACTCTCCAACCCACTTGGGTAATTAGTTTGCCAGCGCCATGTATCGTTGGTCATGTCGCTCAGTGTTAGTTTTGCGTGCCAGTTAAGGGTGTTTTGCGCTTTTGTGGCATCGGCGTAATTACAGGCAATATCGCCTGCTCGGCGCGGTGCACTTTTATACGGAATAGCTTTACCTGCTGATGCGCTAAATGCGTTGATCATATCAAGCACTGAATAACCTTGGCCTGTGCCTAAGTTGTATGCATGAAAGGCGGTATCTGATTTATGCTGCATAAATGCCGCTACATGGCCTTTAGCTAAATCTAAAACGTGAATGTAATCGCGCACGCCAGTACCATCTTCGGTGTCGTAGTCGTCACCAAAAATATTAACGACCTCGCGTTTACCTACCGCAGTTTGAGCAATAAATGGCATTAAATTATTTGGAATGCCATTTGGGCTTTCGCCCAATAAACCACTTGGGTGTGCGCCTACTGGGTTAAAGTAACGCAGTGCTATGCCCATAAAGTTGCTGTTGGCATTACATACGTCTTGCATGGCTTGTTCAACCATGACTTTAGTCCAACCATAAGGGTTGGTCGCGCGAATTGGGTGTTTTTCGTCTATTGGTAAGTAGTCGGGTTCACCATACACAGTGGCCGATGAGCTGAAAATTATATGATTAACACCTTCATCTTGCATATTTTCAAGCATGCTAAGCGTCCCCGATACATTATTTTGATAATAACGCAGCGGTTGCTCGGTCGATTCACCTACTGCTTTTAATGCTGCAAAGTGAAATACAGCCTCAGCTTGGGTGTGTTTAAGCGCAAGTTTAAACTGCTGCTCGTCTTGAATGTCACCTAAAATAAATTCAAAACGTGTACCTGTAATTTTTTCGAGTTGATCAAGCACACGAGGGCTCGCATTAGACAAATTATCGTAAATAATAGGTGTAATACCCGCTTCATGTAATGCAATACATGTATGGCTACCTATGTAACCCATGCCGCCAGTCACTAAAACTTTCATGTGTTTTCTCGAAAATATATTTATATGATAAATACTACTATTAAGGAAGTTTAAAAACAATAGTTATGAATTGTTCAAAATTCAAATAAATGGCTAAAAAACACACATTCGTTTTGAATCGCTTTATTAATATTTTCTATATACAGATTCAATGACTGCCTAATTATCACTCACAAGTGGCAATGCTATTATAACCCCATCATTAAGCGTTGAATGTGTAGGCTATGTTCTACACAACATGGAGACAGGTATGAATAAAACAATTTTAGTAACAGGTGCAACAGATGGCATTGGGTTTGAAACAGCTAAAATGCTGTTAGCGCAAGGCCATACTGTGCTTCTTCATGGGCGTAACGCGCAAAAGCTTAAAAACGTACAAACCTTGCTTGATAACGACTACCCGCACGCGCTTACACAAACCTACGTAGCTGATTTAAGCGAAATGGCGCAGGTACAAAACTTGGCTAAACAAATTACAGCTGATCATAAACACCTAGATGTACTTATTAATAATGCAGGTGTGTTTAAAATCGAGAACCCAGAAACTGTAGACGGTCTTGATGCACGATTTGCAGTAAACACATTTGCTCCTTATTTATTAACAACTTTATTATTGCCGCTTTTTAATACACAAGGGCGAATAGTGAATGTGTCGTCAGCGGCGCAAGCAACAGTCAACTTAGATGCGCTGATTGGGCAAAGCGCTTTGTCTGACAACGCAGCATACGCACAAAGCAAATTGGCAATTACAATGTGGTCGCGTCATATGGGTTTAAAACTTAAGGGTAATGGTCCATTGGTGGTATCGGTTAACCCTAAGTCACTACTAGGCAGCAAAATGGTTAAAGACGCATACGGCCTTAATGGCGGCGATTTAAAGTTAGGTGCCGATATATTTTGCCGCGCTGCACTAAGCGATGAGTTTAGTAATTCAACAGGACTTTACTTTGATAATGACGCTGAGTGCTTTTCAGCCCCTCATGCAGATGCATTGAATGACGCTAAAAATCAACAGCTAATAGATGCACTCGATTTAAAGTTATTAAAGCTAGCAATATAGCTAACGCAATTTGAGCGCTGGTTATAGAGTGTATTACCTAGTTATACACCGTATAAAGTTTCATTGAAGACAAGCAAAGAGTTCACCACTTTAAAATGGCGAACTCTTTTTTGTTTTTGGAATTTTATATTTATTGTGCGCTTATTAAACGCTGATACAACCAATCTTTTAATTCAGAACGGTCGTGTTTTAGTTGGTGCATTTGCTCATCGCTAATAGGCGCACCGTCCAATTCTAATATTCTTATTTCTTTATCTAGTTTATTGTACTGCTTGGCTTTTTCTGCAAAGTCAGCATCACTTTTGTTCAACGTATTTATCGTGTTTATGTGCTCAGGAAAGTCGTTTGTTAATGAATGCTCTTCGCCTAACATAGTCGCTCCTTAGTAAAAAATAAGCTTACACAAAGTAAGCTGTCACTTAATGAGCTTGGGTTTAAATAAGGTGAATTCAACCACTCGCACCAAAAATTTAATAGGGTAAGTAAGTGTTACGTCATGCTAAAGAGGGAATTACTATTTATCTAGTTGCAAATCACTGACACTCATAACAGCTTGGGTTAGAATGCAACACGCCTAAATACTCCCGATAACTATCTTTATTGAGTACTTAATTACATGCTTTTAATGATCGATAACTACGATTCGTTTACCTATAACTTAGTGCAGTACTTTCAGCGATTGGATCAAGACGTATTAGTAAAACGTAATGACGAGTTGAGCATTGCGCAAATTAAACAACTTAATCCGGAGCATATAGTTATCTCTCCGGGTCCTTGCTCACCGAATGAAGCTGGTATATCGTTAAGTGTAGTTGAACACCTAAAAGGCCAATTTCCTATATTAGGGATTTGCTTGGGACATCAAACGATTGCCCAAGCGTTAGGCGGGGATGTAGTGCGCGCTAAAAAAGTAATGCATGGTAAAACATCTCCCATAACACACACCAATAAAGGTGTTTTTAAAGGATTAGCTAATCCGTTAACGGTTTGTCGTTACCACTCGCTGGTGGTTAAAGCGCAGTCGTTGCCCAACGAACTTGAAATAACAGCGTGGACACAAACACCGCAAGGTGAGTTTGACGAAATAATGGGCATGCAACACAAAGAGTTAGCAATTGAAGGGGTGCAGTTTCACCCGGAAGCTATTTTAACCGAGCAGGGATTAACGCTGCTTGATAACTTTTTAACTCGCTTCTAGTCTAATAATACTAAACGTATTCAATACTTACTATTTAACGAGCACTATGACTGAACTTGCACAACAACAGCGTACAGCAAAAATACTTGATCAACGGGCACACGATTTGCTGTTGGGTCATAGTTTTGCGCATCAGCAAATTGGGTTTATTCATACCTTAGATATTGACTACGGCGAGCCTATGAAGCAGCGCACCTTGTTGCAGGTTGAAGTGTCAGCGCAACAAAAGCGTAAGCAAACAAGTACCGCTCATCATAAGTACCGTGCACAAGCCAGCGAACAGCTTCATAAAGTAATTGAAACAGCTATATTTAAACAGCTCGAAGATATGGACGCAGTGATTCAAACCACAATAGGGATTGAAGACAGTGTCGCCACTATTTTAGATATATTAGCGGTAAAGTCTGCCTCAGTTGGCCGCTTGGAGCCGTTAGTAAACGATTTAAGCTGGCTAGGGCGCGAATTGGTCACGTTGGTTAATCTCCCGTATTATCGAAACCAGCGTAGTAAAAAAAATACCGCGGTAAAAGTAGACAGCCCTGCACTTGCTCTTCGTTACATTGGGCTTGATAACTTACAGTTAGTAATTCCCACATTTGCAGTTCGCCATTGGATGCCACACAGTACCGAGCCTTTTTCGTTACTAAAACGTAGGCTCAGAGACAGCGCAATGGCCAACGCCATTGCCGCGCAAAAAATTGCAGAACTAAACGACGTAAACGAGATACATGCATTTACCTTGGGTATGTTATTAGATGTAGGGCGTATTACGCTGGTACGTTTGTACTTAAAAACCTTTGAACAGGTTTGGCAACGAAAAGTACAAATAGCACGCCAAGAAAACCAAAAAGACCTTCACACAGCATTATTAGAGCTAAAGCCCGACCCTTTATTTTTAACTACACTGCTGTGCAATAAGTCAATTCAGGTTAGTGCGCGAGTCATCGACAAAATGGCCTTTAAATATTTGCCATTTAAAGGTGTGATGGAACAGTTACAAAATGGCGTAAATAAAGGTGAAAGTGCCTTACCGTTAACGCAGGTCATGTTAAAAGCGCGTTGTTACTCTCAGTACTTAATTTTAAAAGAGCACCAACTAATTGAGCCCGACGAAAGCGCAGCGTGGTTTTCGTATTTTCAGTTCACTAAAACGGAACTAAAAACCCTTCAAACAAGCAATTTTACCAATCTTGCTATTCAAATTGACTAAAAAATTAAATTTTTTGTTAATTTTTTTACGACTATTCATTCATTCCCACAAATTCATCCGTAAAGTTATTTAGTGGTAAAAGCCTTTGCAGGTCACTACTGATGCGGTTAGTTGATAAAAAATAAGTGTGTTTAGCTATGCAAATAGTTATTCACTATCTATGAAATAATATCTTAAGCCCTTTATTTTCAAGGGTTACATGAAAGTTTTTAACGAGACAGCTACCACTAATTCTGAAATAATGGGCGCCTGAAAATTGAACCACAAAGCAATTTTTTGTACCCAACAGACACCTGAACGTACTTAAAAGCTTGGTTAATATTTTTAATCAAACACTTATTTATGCTTTGTGTAGATCACAATTAAGAGGAAATAAAATGACAGTCAATCGCGAATTATTTGATCACGTAATGGTTCCTAACTACGCACCTTCAAGCGTAATTCCTGTTCGAGGCGAAGGCTCTCGCGTATGGGATCAACAAGGCAAAGAGTTTATCGACTTTGCTGGTGGTATTGCTGTTAACTGTCTTGGCCACTGTCACCCTGCTTTAGTAAGTGCATTAAAAGAACAGGGCGAAAAAATTTGGCATTTATCAAATGTTATGACTAATGAGCCGGCGCTTCGCCTAGCTAAAAAAATGGTTGATGCCACTTTTGGTGAAAAGGTTTACTTTGCTAACTCTGGCGCAGAAGCAAACGAAGCCGCACTTAAATTAGCGCGTCGTTTTGCACTTGATAAGTTTGGCCCAGAAAAATCACAAATCATCGCATTCAACAAAGGTTTCCATGGTCGTACATTCTTTACCGTAACTGTTGGCGGCCAAGCGGCATACTCAGATGGTTTTGGCCCTAAGCCGGGTGACATCGTACATTGTGATTACAATGATATAGCAGCATTTGAAGCGCTAATTAGCGACCAAACATGTGCCGTAATGATGGAACCACTGCAAGGTGAGGGCGGTATTGTTTCACCAACTGACGAGTTTGCTCAGCAAGTTCGTGATTTATGTACTAAACACAACGCGCTACTTATTTTTGATGAAGTGCAAACAGGTGTTGGCCGTACTGGTGACTTGTACGCATACCAGGGTTTAAATGTAGTACCTGATATTTTAACTTCAGCAAAAGCATTAGGCGGCGGTTTCCCAATTGGCGCAATGTTGACTACAACAGATATCGCACAGCATTTAAAAGTAGGTACTCATGGTTCTACTTACGGCGGTAACCCGCTTGCATGTGCTGTTGCCGAAGCCGCATTTGATACTGTTAACACACCCGACGTACTTGCTGGTGTAAAAGAAAAAGCAGCTTTATTTAACGAACTACTTGCAGCGGTAAACGAAAAATACAACGTATTTAGCGAAATTCGCGGTAAAGGTTTGTTAATTGGTGCTGTTGTGAATGAGCAATATAAAGGCCGCGCTAAAGAGTTTTTAGTAGCCGGTACTGAACAAGGTCTAATGTCATTAGTGGCAGGTGCTGACGTTGTTCGTTTTACACCGTCTCTTGTTATTCCAGAAGCGGATATTCGTGAAGGTATGGCACGTTTTGAAAAAGCAGTAGCAAGCGTAGTAAACGCATAAGCTGTTTTAGCCAATCTACCGAGGGCAAGCATTGTTTGCCCTACGAATTTTATTTACCGTTTTTTATAAGGGAGCAAGCGGACTCATGATGATCCTTCGCCCAATCCAGCAAAATGATTATTCAGCATTACTGACAATCGCCCACGAATCGGGCCATGGCTTTACATCTTTGCCTTTAAACGAAGAGCTATTACAAAAGAAGATTGACCATTCAGTAAGCTCATTTGCTAAACAAACGTCACAACCCGGTGACGAAGGCTACTTGTTTGTTCTTGAAGATAGCGAAACAGGTGAAGTAGTAGGTACCTCGGCAATAGAAGCTGCTGTAGGCCTAGATGATGCGTTTTATCATTACCATTTAAGTAAAGTGATTCACTCTTCGCGCACACTAGACGTGTACAAAGCGGTTGATATTTTAACGCTATGTAACGACTACACTGGCGCAACAGAGCTGTGCACCTTATTTTTGAAAGACGGCTATCGCAAAAACTGTAATGGCAAACTACTGTCTAAAGCACGCTTTATGTTTATTAAACAACACCAAGCGCGTTTTGCAGAAACCGTTATTGCAGAAATGCGCGGTGTGTCTGATGAAAACGGCAATAGCCCGTTTTGGAAGTGGTTAGAAGAACACTTTTTCTCAATGGACTTTCCAACAGCTGACTACTTAACCGGTATAGGCCAAAAAGTATTTATTGCTGAACTGATGCCTAAATACCCAATTTACGTCAATTTATTGAGTAAAGATGCACAAGCGGTAATCGGCCAAGTTCACAACAATACACGCCCAGCTATTGAATTATTAAAAAGCGAAGGCTTCACGTTTAACGGCTACGTTGATATTTTTGACGCAGGCCCAACAGTTGAAGCAAAAGTAGATAATATTGCTACAGTACGTAACTCACACGACTTTATTGTTGAAATTGGTGAGCAAACCGGCGACACCATGGTGTTGTTAGCAAACGACAAGCTCGAAAATTTTAGAGCGACCGTTACACCAATGAGTTTCGACGAACGCGCTAAAACCGTTGTGTTATCGCAGCAAGTAGCCGACGCCCTACAGCTACAAACAGGCGATACTGTTAGCGCAACCCCAGTTTAATTTAGGAGAAAGTATATGACTCATCCTGCACAATTTATTAATGGTCAATGGTCACAAGGCCAAGGCACAGAATTTAACTCAGTAAACCCAGCAAATAACGATGTTATTTGGCAAGCATCATCAGCCACTGCAGAGCAAGTTGATGCCGCGGTTAGCGCTGCGCGTGAAGCGTTTTACGCATGGGCAGACAAAAGCTTTACTGAGCGCCTAGAAATAGTAAAAGCATTCGCAGCACAATTAAAAGAAAACAGTGAAGAGCTTGCAATCACCATTGCACAAGAAACAGGTAAGCCACTATGGGAAACGCGCACTGAAGCGGGTGCGATGGTTGGTAAAATTGCCATTTCTGAAAAAGCATTTTTAGAGCGCACGGGCGACGTAGAAAATGCAATGCCATTGGGCCGCGCGATGATTCGTCATAAGCCGCACGGTGTTGTAGCAGTATTTGGCCCATATAATTTTCCGGGTCACTTACCAAACGGCCATATTGTGCCAGCGTTATTAGCGGGTAACACCGTGGTATTTAAACCGTCTGAGCTAACACCAAAAGTGGCTGAGCTTACCCTTAGACTATGGGAAAAAGCGGGTTTACCTGCCGGCGTTATTAACCTTGTACAAGGTGAAGTTGAAACAGGTAAAGCACTGGCTGCTCATAAAGGCATTGATGGTTTATTCTTTACCGGTTCTTCGCGCACAGGTCATATTTTACATGAACAGTTTGCAGGCCAACCGGGTAAAATTTTAGCCCTAGAAATGGGTGGTAATAACCCGCTTATTATTACTGACGTTGAAGACACTAAAGCCGTTGTACATGACATTGTTCAATCAGCGTTTATTTCAAGCGGTCAGCGTTGTACCTGTGCTCGTAAGTTATTTTTACCAACGGGTAGCAAAGGCGATGCAATATTAGAGCGCCTAATCACTGCAACTAAAGCCATTAAAGTAGGCAACTACGACGATGAAGATCAGCCATTTATGGGCTCTATGATCTCATCAGCGGCAGCAGCAGGCATGGTTAAAGCACAAAGCGAGCTGGTAGAACTTGGCGGTAAGGTACTTGTAGAACTAGAGCACACAGCAAATACTGGTTTTGTAACGCCAGGTATTATTGAGTGTTCAGCAATTGGCGACTTCCCAGACGAAGAGCATTTTGGCCCACTTTTAAAAGTATTCCGATTTGACGACTTTGACAGCGCAATTGATAAAGCAAACGACACAAGCTTTGGTTTATCAGCAGGCTTACTCAGTGACAGCCAAGCTGATTACGACCACTTTTTACGTCGTATTCGTGCTGGTATTGTTAACTGGAATCGCCCAATTACGGGTGCGTCTAGCGCTGCACCATTTGGTGGTATTGGCGCATCAGGCAATCACAGAGCAAGCGCGTATTACGCAGCCGACTACTGTGCATACCCTGTAGCTTCAGTAGAGCTTGAAAAAGTAGCCATGCCAGCAACATTAAGCCCAGGCTTAAAAATAGATTAAGCACACCTTAATTGGTATAAAAGCAGCTTCGGCTGCTTTTTTTGTATGCTTAAATCACAAAGCTAGCAATCAACCGCGCTTTCTGCTTAAATCAGCGTAAGTAATATTATTAGGTGGTAAATATCATGGTTTTAGATAGGCAAGGGTACGATGATTTAATCATGTATCTAACTCAAAATTTAGCATTGTTTGAGAAGCCAGGTGTGATAAAACCAGGCGCTCCAACGGTAATGGAACTCATAGAAGATGTTATTGCCGAAAACGTCATGCTAATTTGTGAACAGCACACAAACCTTAACACAGAGCAACGCAGCTTAATTGTGCGTGAGGTTGATGGCATTGTTTACGACTTACAAGAAGTGCTTAGCAGTATTACGTCACAGCCTGTTACGGTTGAACAACATGAGTTTATTGACGAATTTGCAAGCTTAATTAAAAACCTCTTCGACAGTGCTGTTTCGCAGCAGTATTAATCCCCAATTTATAGCGCCGCGTATCGCATTTCATTTGCAACTGCGGCCAACTTGCTTACAATCAACAAAAATATTTTTGAGATAAAAACATGCAAGCAAATGTAAAATGGGTTGATGGCGACACATTCGTAGGTCGTTCTCATTCTAATCACAACGTTGTATTTGATACCGGTAGCGACAGTGCTGCACCTAGCCCAATGGAGATGGTATTGATGTCGGTTGGCTGTTGTTCATCTGTTGACGTTGTGGGTATTTTAAAAAAAGCTAAACAAGACTTTTCAGACGTCCAAGTACAATTGAGTGCTGAACGCGCTGAAACGGCTCCTCGCGTATTTACTAAAATCAATTTACATTTTGTTGTTACAGGCAAAAATGTGTCAGAAAAGCACCTTGCACGCGCTGTTTCTTTGTCTGCTGAAAAGTATTGCTCGGTAGCATTAATGCTTGATAAAACAGTAGAAATTACTCACAGCCATGAAGTTGTGCAAGAACAGGTAAAATAACGCTTTTTCCATAAGGAAAATTCGTATAAAATCCGCGAACTTTTCATTCTGCAGGTGCAGATTTCACTAATTTATAGGTTGGTTTATTATGAACAAACCCTTCGATAAACTTAAACTTCATGGCTTTAACAATTTAACTAAAAGTTTAAGCTTTAGTATTTACGATATTTGCTACGCAAAAACCGAGCAACAACGTAAAGAATATATTGAATATATCGATGAGCAGTACAGTGCAGATAGACTAACCGACATTTTAGGTGAAGTTGTTGATATTATTGGTGCCAATATTTTAAATGTTGCACGCCAAGATTATGAACCACAAGGCGCCAGTGTGACAATTTTGGTTTCGGAAGAGCCAGTAGAAGAGCAGCAAAATTACGATGCTGACGAAGCACCAGGGCCACTCCCTGATTCAGTGGTTGCGCACCTAGATAAAAGTCACATTTGTGTACACACATACCCAGAAGCTCACCCTGATGATGGTATTTGTACATTCCGTGCTGATATTGAAGTATCTACGTGTGGTATTATTTCGCCGCTTAAAGCATTAAACTTTTTAATTCATAGTTTAGAGTCTGATGTGGTAACAATTGACTACCGTGTTCGTGGTTTTACTCGCGACGTAAACGGCGTTAAGCACTACATTGACCACGCTATTAACTCAATTCAAAACTTCATGACAGACGATACTAAAGAAGCGTACCAAATGATGGACGTAAACGTGTATCAAGAAAACCTGTTCCATACCAAAATGATGTTAAAAGAAACCGACCTGAACACATACTTGTTTGGTCTTTCTACAACTGATTTATCGGATGATGAAGAAGAAGAAATTCGCTCTAAGCTAAACCGTGAAATGCAAGAAATATTCTACGGTCGTAACCTGCCAGAAACAGAATAACAGTCACGTTAGTTAAATAAAAACGGCGCTCATTGAGCGCCGTTTTTGTATGCGTTAATAAATATACCTATAAATCACTTACATCAGAGTTTAGGTTATTTAACAAGTAACAACTCGGTTTGTCGGCCGTTTAAGTACAACACGCCGGTTTTATCAAAAATAGCGTCTTCTTCTAGCATTATGCGTATTTCTTTATTCCATGGTTTTATAAACACGGCATTGTTAAGCTCAATAGAGTAAGCGGTATTTAAATGCAGAGGGTAGTCGCCATCGCCGGGTACACCCTGTTGTGAATCCCACATACCCAGTGTGGTACCCGCAGCATGACCATGATAGCCAAGCGGGTGCGTATAAATAGTGGGTTTTAAACCTTGGGCAATGGCTTTTTCGCGAGCGGCTTTTAATACCTGATTACCCGTTTTACCTTCGCTAAATTCAGCGGTAAAAATGTCTTGTAGTTTATTGCCTTTTTTAAGTGCATCAACAAGGTAAGCGGGCGCATTGGTTTCGCCAGGCTTTAAAACATAGGCATGTTGTTGGGTGTCGGTATTTAAGCGTAAATACGTAATACCAAAATCGACATGCAGTAAGTCACCTGCTTGAATAACGTTATCGGCGTAACCATTAGTAAAGCTGTCTTCGTGATCGAACGATTGGCTGTCGGCGCGTTGTATAGCAATACTTGGGTGAAACCATGTTTGCAGTTTTAGCTCTTTTACGCGCTCTCTAAACCACCACACTAAATCGTCGCTGGTTGTTTTGCCCACAGTTATTACTTTGCTTGAAAAACCTTCGGCAATAATAGCGTGCGCAATAGCAACAATGTGTTTATACATGTCTATTTCTTGGGGAATACGCTGCTCTAACCAGGCAACTGCCAGCGGCTCAGCCGATATTATTTTATTTTTATAAGCGCTAGGTAAGTTGGCCATTAAGGTATTGTAATCGCCCAGCACTAAACCGTCGGCATGACCCCAATCGGTAGACGTATTGAGTGCAATGTTATCTGGGTTGTAGCGTTCAATAATATCGTTCAGTGCTTGCCACTGGTTTGGCTGCGCCTTTTTGTCCCAGCCTTTTGTAAATACGTTACCTATTTTATAGGGCGCAATAGCGTAAGCATCCACATTGCCTTGTTCATTTAAGGCAAATAGCAAAATGGTGGTACGCCTTGCCGATAACCAGGTTGCTGGCAGCATTGTTTTTAATATGGGATCTTCGTTGTATTCGCGGCTAATAAGCAGCCACATATCAATGTTGTGTTGCTTCATTAGGCTGGGCATTAATGTGTTTACTCTAAGCTCGGTTATATTATCTATAAACGCTGCGCGTTCTTTCATCGATAAAATAGCAGGCACGCCATCGGCTTTAGCTAAGGTGCTTAAAATAAGCGTGGTAAGTAAGCTTACGCAAAGTAGGAGTTGTTTTGTAAGGTGCATAATTGTTTTATTTTTAGGCTAGTTAATTTATAACATGCCTTAATAGCAGCCATAAAAAAACATTTTGAGATAAACAGCACACAAAAAAGCCCAGCTAACTAGCTGGGCTTTAGCATGAATAGGGGGGTTATTTAATCATGCTGTAAATAAGTGCAAATACCGCAAGCGCACCTACCGCTAACACAAACAAAGTACTTAAGCGGTTACGATACTTATGCAGAGCCGGTACTTTATAAACTGCAATCATAGGCATAATGAATAAAATCATGGCAATAATAGGGCCCGACAGCTGATCCATCATATCGAGTATGCTTGGGTTTTTAACTGCACAAAACCAAATGGCAAAAAACATAATAACTACGCCAATTTTATCTACCGTTTTAGCACCAAGCTGTGTTTGCTTAGTCACCAAACCTGTAAAGCTTTCGCGGGCTCCTAAAAAGTGACCTAAAAACGACGACGTAATGGCAATAAAAGCAACTAAAGGCCCAAGCGTCGCAATAAACGAGTTATGGGTAATGTTAGCAAGGTACGATAAAACCGAGACGTTATCGGCTTTTGCTTGTGCCATCTGCTCACCTGTTAGCGACAACACGCACGAAAATACAAACAGCAATACAAACACAATTAACAGTAAGCTTGTGCGCTTTAAAATGGCTTCTGATTTGCGTGTAGCAAGGTCGTCATAGTGTTCGCGTTGTACATGCACAAAGCTTGAAATAGCCGCTGCATGGCTAAACGAAAACACAATAATAGGAATAGATAACCACAGCGTTTTACCAAAGCTGCCCACTTCAGGTAGGCTCATGTCGGGCATTTGCCAGCTAGGGATTAAATACAAGGATAAAAAAAACAAAATACCCACAAGCGGATACACCAAAATAGAAAACGCGCGCAGCATTAGGCGCTCGCCACCCATCATTAGGCTTATCATACCGGCTACCAAAACACCCGAAAGCACTACGCGAGGCGGCGACTCCATGCCCAGCTGGTTTACCATAAAGCTGTCTACCGTGTTGGTTAAGCCCACACCGTAAATAAGCAAAATAGGGAATATAGATAAAAAGTATAACAATGAGATTAATCGCCCTGCATTAACGCCAAAGTGTTCTTCAACTACATCGGTAAAATCGGCATGCTTATTTTTAGACGATAATACAAAGCGTGCTAAACCACGGTGGGCTAAAAAGGTCATCGGAAACGCTAAACACGCCATAATAATCAGCGGCCAAAAACCGCCAATACCAATGTTAATAGGTAAAAATAAAATACCCGCACCAACGGCGGTACCAAAAAGGCTTAAGGTCCACTGCGTATCGTGCAGGTTCCATTTAGATTTTGTGTTTGAATTTTCACTTGAATGCGTGTGTGTTGATGCATTTGAATGCGTTGCATCTAAAGGTGTTGTCATGTGTGTGTGCCGTCCATTATTTATAATAATAACCGCGCCGAAGGATATAGTTTTTGGCCCACTTTTTCATGTTTTTAGCGCCCTAGAGCCGCAATTAACTGCGTTAAAATAGCCCCCAAGTGTCATGAATACGAAACAGCGGTGTAAAAGTAAACAAAGCCAGCACAAGGTGTTTAAAAATGTAGTAATGACACGTTTTACTATTCTCTACACGGTAAAGTAACTCGCTAAAATATAATATTTATAATTGGCAAACACTTACACGGTTTGTTATTAATAGGTGCTAATAAAATAAGGATGTTTCATACAAAAGTGGTGAAAGTGTTCTTTTGTTAAAATGTTATCTACTCAATTTATACTGTGGAGTAATATGAAACTTTTCATTTTTATAGCATTAGCCTTTTACTGCATCGGTTCCTATGCAGTGGTCATGAGACATGATGTTCCAATAGACAGTTATCGTGTTGATAAAATACCAGAATATATTGTCGATATGCCACAGGAAGGCCATGGAGTCCTTATTGCTGAAAAATGGGTAGTCACAGTAGCGCATACTATCTTTCACGACTATGCAGGGTCTAAGCTAAACGTCGGTTCGAAACAATATGAAATTGAAAAAGTATATATCCATCCGGAATATGTAAAACCTAGCAACAATATACTTAGTGGCGACTTAGCGCCGCTTATGCAAGTTTTGGAATCAAGCAGTGATATTGCTTTAATAAAACTATCCAGCCCTGTTTTAGACATTAAGCCAATTTCAATTTATTCAAAATCTGACGAAAAAGGCAAAGTCATAACTGTATTCGGTAAAGGTGCTATGGGAAATGGATTATCAGGTGAAAATTTAGATACTAAATATTTATATCAGCCAAATAAATTTCAAAATGTTGTAGAAAGCGCAAATGGCAAATGGCTGACATTCAAATTTGACTCACCGCACAACGCGCTCCCTCTAGAAGGGATGCATGGTTCTGGAGATAGCGGGGGCGCCTCTATCATTTATCAAAGCGGTGAGCCCTCCCTAGTGGGATTGTCTAGTTGGCAATTTGCAACTGGAGATATTTCGGCATTTAAAGGCGGTTTATATGGTACAACTGCTTATCAAACAAGAATATCTAGTTACTACAATTGGATTACAGGTGTTGTGGGCGCTAACAAACCAAAAAATAATAAATAATAGGGTTGTGCCTCTCTCTATGACTTACATCTATAACCCATAACAAGAAACACCCTAACTAAGGAATAAACCGATGATAAAGTATTTATTAATTTTATTGTTTTTAACACCTATTCAAGCATTTGCTGGAAAGTATGCAAATCAAGCTAATGAGAATCCATTTCATAATGCGGAGTTAAACGCAAAATATGAAGGAGAGGCAACAGCTTTAGGGGGAACAGTATTAGAACACATTACAGTAAACAACAATAACTTGTACTTGTTGGATTTAAAAACTCCATCTATCAACAATATTTGGGTAACGAGTTTTGTAAAAGCTCAAGGTAAAGAGGTAGTTGAGGTGGGTGATAATGTTATTTTTAAAGGTTATATTTCTACTGCCTCTAGTCTAGATGAAACTGAAGAGCTAGAAAACTCTATTCAATCTAAGACACTATTAATGGCGATATATGCATTGAACAAGGACAAGTAAAGCAAAATTGAAAGGCTTTCTGTGGCTTTAATATAAGTATCTGAAACCTTATCTAGCTTACATTTTACATCGGCATGTGAATGACTACGTATTAACAGGCAATATATGGCAGACCAAGAAATAAGACAATTTATTGAGGATATACAATCTAAGTTTCCAGATGTCATACCGTTAATGGATAAACACGAAGAATGTGAATTCGCTTTTCTTATGGAAGAGTTCGCAAATTTAACAACGTTTGCATTCAACGAAAATAAAAACGCCGACGCCCTAAAGCATTTGTCGTATATGAATCTAAAACTAGAGACTGCAAGCCCTGCCGAGTTTGAATACATAGATACCTATTATGTTGAGCACTTGTTTTGGAAAGCGACTCCCATCGGAATTGAAATGGGTTGGCCACTCGTCCCCGATAAACTAAAAAAGCTGTACTTAAATTTTCATGGGCGAGCGCCTCAAATACGTTGAGTATTGGTAAAGGTTGTTCTTATTTGTTTTTATTTAAAAATTAAAACCTGTTCCGAAAAGTTGTTAAGTAGGCGCTATTGTTGTGAACTTGATGAGAGATTTTTATTAAACTCCGTTATACTTCTTACAATTGAATATGCCAAATGAAGTAAATAGGCCGCTAACAGCAATGAGCACAGACATTCTTTTTCATACTATTTTTCCGCACGAAACCAGTCAAACATGGGTTGTATTTGTCCATGGCGCTGGGGGAAGTTCGGCAATTTGGTTTCGTCAGCTCAAAGCTTATAAAAAAGAATACAATGTATTGCTGCTCGATCTTCGTGGTCACGGTAAATCAAATAACTTAGTACAAAACTTTGTTGATAATAATTATTCATTTAATAATGTCTCTAAAGACATTATTGATGTGTTAGATCATAACAATATCACCAGCGCACACTTTGTTGGTATTTCATTAGGCACAATACTCATTCGCAATATTGCTGAAATTGCGCCGCAATATGTTTCTAGCATGGTGCTAGGTGGCGCGGTGACTCGTTTTAATACTCGCAGTAATACTTTGGTTTATTTAGGTAATACCTTTAAGCACTTCTTGCCGTATATGTGGTTATATCGTTTATTTGCTTTTATTATGATGCCCAAAAAGCGCCATAAAGAATCTCGGCTTTTGTTTGTTCGTGAGGCAAAACGTTTGTGCCAAAAGGAGTTTATAAAATGGTTTAAATTAGCCATGGATGTAAACCCTTTAATGCAGTATTTCAAAGAAAAAGACATCGATATCCCCATTCTTTACATTATGGGTAAAGAAGATCATATGTTCCTTGGCCCTGTCAAAGAAATGGTTAAACGCCATAAAAATAGCGTACTGCAAACTATTCACCATTGCGGCCATGTTTGCAATGTGGAACGCCCTGACTTATTCAACCAGCACTCGCTTGCTTTTATCGCCCAGCAAAATCGTTAAGGGATATCGCTTTAAAAAGCGTTCAATTAATGGCAAGTCTCAAAAACTTATAACAACCATTACTTGTTGATTGGAAGCGATCATTCTTTTGTCTCTCTCCTTAAGTTAAAAGCACTGCCTTGTTTCACGCCACACCCTTTTAAACATAGTAAAATACCTAGATTAAATATAATTTTATAATTGGCAATCACTTACACAGTTTGTTACTAATAGATGTTCCAAAAATAAGAACGCACTCATGTTAACTATGTGGGTGTAATTTGAGCAAGTTACTAGAATGCAGGGAAATATGTAAGAACATGTTTAGTTTTAATATTATTACTTCTTAATGGGTGTTCTCCAGTTTGGGAGGAGCAACCTTATAAAGTGTATTACATTGACGGTACCAAAAGGTTAGGTTACAGCCTTGGTCAGGGCACATATATTGGGCGACTCAATGAACCAATAAATATTAAGTCTAACGAACAATATATTTCGGTTTATGCTTGTCCGCATAAAATTTGTGCTTTTTACTATATTGATAAAACCAAAGATAACAAGTTTGCTGAGCACAATGAGTTTGTTTATGGGCCATACACAAAAGCTCAATTTGCGGCGATAGCCAAAAAGTTAGGGTTACCGACTACGAATTCCAGCGTTAAGACTGCAATTTAATAAAGACTAAAACGTTACTTATATTTTCACCGGCTACAATAGCGCCAAATCAGTTAACTAAAACGCATTTAAAGTTTATAAGTACAGAACTTAAATAAAAACAAAGGTAGTAAAGAGAGTTCGCATGGATAAAAAGAAAGTCATTGTTATATTATTCGGCATAGTATGGTTTATGTTAGGGGCTGCTTTTTTCATAGGTTTTGAGTCAGTAGAAAAGTTGTTGTTTTGTGTGTTTGTATTTTTCTTTTGTTATAGATATATCTATGCATTTATATTAAATAGAAGTATTTATGCACCATATACCGGTGAGAAAATTCCTCCTACTGAAGGTAATTTAACAAAGCGGCTCTTTATGCTGATTATAGGTATTGGTGCGTGCACCTATTTTACTTTCTTTATCCCTTAAAAAGCATATTTGCCCAGTAGCTCTTCATATTATTAGGTGTCGGCAGGATGAAAAATAAAGATAACGGATATCCTTATCTCAATATAGACCGACTTACGTATATTTATAAATGTGTTAAGTGCAAAGCTCATATTAAAAAAGGCATGGCAACCTGTTATAGGTGTGGCTATGAGTTCACATCTAGCGATATTGATAAAATGATTACAGAGTATAAAGAAAACTATTCAAAAAACTGGCATGTTAAGATTTATTTTGTGCTATTTGTTGGAGGGATAGTGCTTTTATTGCTGAATATAAATTAATTGTTTTTCTTTCAAGATAAAAAGGAATTTAATAAATGGCACTTTTATCGATTTCAGTGGGCGTTGCGTTTTTTGCAGTTGCTGTTATTTGGGTTGGATTTAGCGCCATATTCGGCCAAATGGAAAATTTAGGTTTTGCATATAACTTGATATTGGGTATGTTCCCTGCGTTTATTGGCTTGGTTTTAATAGTGCCTAGTACACTTTACCAAACTGTTTTTGTATTTGCCCAAAAGCCTGAGCAAACCCTGAAGGAAAAGGTTATTTTATCGCTTGGTTTGTTGATAACTTTGCTATGCTTTAGTGCGCTTATTAAGTTAGCTTTCATATAATAAATAACCTAAGCATTTATACGATAATTGCCTTTATCTTTAATGGGCAACTAGTGTAGTTAAGCTATCATTTGTCTTGCTGACAACTGATAGCTAACCACTCAAAACTACTCTTACTCTTCTATCGCACTTACAATAAAATACGGATTTAAGTACTCATCTTTGGTGTTATAAATAAGCGGGCTGCCATCAAGCTTAGTGACTTTT
This sequence comes from Pseudoalteromonas sp. PSi26, assembly GCF_054960575.1. NCBI lineage: Bacteria > Pseudomonadati > Pseudomonadota > Gammaproteobacteria > Alteromonadales > Pseudoalteromonadaceae > Pseudoalteromonas > Pseudoalteromonas sp. PSi26. The sequence goes on from NZ_JBHNYT010000011.1 coordinate 119,381, forward strand.
GCACCGGCTATTTCGGCGATTGCATGGCCTGCGCCGGTATCCCATTCACAGGTTGGGCCTAAGCGCGGGTAAATATCGGCGCTGCCTTCGGCAACTAAACACAGTTTTAGTGAGCTACCTTTTGAGACCATTTCTACGTCGTCAAAGCGTTTTACAAATTCGGCTAAATCGGGTGATGGGTGCGAGCGACTGCCAACCACGCGGATTAACCCTTTATTAGGTTTGGTGGTTACTTTAAGCTCAATGCGCTCATCGCCCGTGTCTTTAAACGCGCCAATGGCGTCAGCAGCTAGGTACGATACGCCAAGTGCAGGGGCATCGACAACTGCGAGTACCGGTTTTCCGTTTTCTATTAGGGCAATGTTTACGGTAAATTCGCCGTTCTTTTTAATGAACTCTTTGGTTCCGTCGATTGGATCGACTAACCAGTAGCTTTTCCATGTTTGGCGAATAGCCCTGCTTATGTCGGCGTTTTCTTCACTAAGGATGGGGATGTCGGGCGTAAGCTGAAGTAGCCCCGCTACAATGACCTTATGAGCTGCTAAGTCGGCGTCGGTTACTGGGCTTTCATCGGCTTTGTATTCAACGTTAAAGTCCTTTTCGTAAATCCCCATAATGGCTTTGCCTGCGGTGCGGGCAAGGATGAGGGTTTCTTCTAGCAGTTCGGTTTGGTTCATTGGGGTTAACCTATTATATGCGTTTGTTTTAGATACGTTATCAGTTGGGCAACCGATTGGTCTAGGGTGTTTTTACTTGTATCTAAAATTATTTCAGGCTTTGTGGGTACTTCGTAGTTTGAGTCGATGCCAGTAAAGTGTTTTATCTCTCCTGCGCGTGCTTTTTTGTATAGCCCTTTTGGATCGCGGCTTTCGCATACATCAAGCGGAGTATCTATAAATACTTCAATAAACTCTCCGTCGTCTACTAAATTGCGCACCATGTCGCGTTCAGCTCTAAAAGGCGATATAAACGCAGTAAGTACTAACAAGCCTGCGTCGGTCATTAGTTTTGCGGTTTCGCCTACACGGCGAATGTTTTCTATGCGGTCTTCATCGCTAAAGCCTAGGTCTTTACATAAGCCGTGGCGTACGTTGTCGCCATCGAGCAGGTAAGTGTGTACGCCTTGCTGATTAAGCGCCGCTTCGAGTGCGTTGGCTACGGTGCTTTTACCGGAGCCTGAAAAACCGGTAAACCATAAAATAGCCGGCTTATGTTTTTTTTGCTCGCTACGTTGTGCTTTAGTGGTTGCGTAGTTATGCCAAACTATATTTTCATCCATAGTGATGTGTCTCTTATGCTGTTTGCGCCAGTATTAAAAAGGAAATACCAGCGGGATCAGGGTTAATACCGTGATTGAATAAATAATAGAAAGGGGCAAGCCCATAACAATGTAATCTTTTAAGCGATAATTACCCGCGCTATACACCATTAAATTTGTTTGATACCCAAATGGTGATATAAAACTTGCCGATGCGCCAAAAGCAACTGCCATAATAAAGGGGAGCGGGTCTACATTAAAGCCAACAGCTAATGAGTAAGCAACCGGAAATGAAAGTGCCGCTGCCGCATTATTTGTAATAAGTTCGGTAAATAGTACGGTCATTAAAAATATGGCTATAAATGCGCCGTAAGGGCCAAAGTCGCCAAGCACCATAAATAGCGCACTCGATATTTGCCCAGCAAGCCCCGTGCCTATCATTAATTTTGCAAGCCCAATAGCGCTACCTACTACAACAAGTAACTCAAGCGGAAATCGGCGTTTTACTTCGTTAATTTTTATGGTGCCGCTGAGCATTAAGCCAATAAGTAATACCAATAAGCCTTTGACTAACGGCACGACCCCAAAAATACTTAAACCCAGTACACCGGCAAAGCTGAGCAATACAATATTAGATTGTTTGGGCGCAAGGTGGGTTTGTAAATCAAGGCCTGAAATATACACAAACTCACGCTTTAAATTAGGTAGGCTGTAAAAGTTTTTGCCGGGTGCCAAAATGAGTGAATCGCCTGCTTGTAATTGTACTTGGCCAAGGCCGCCTTGAAGGCGGTCGTGCCCACGGCGAATAGCAATAACAGCAGCGTGAAACTGCTCGCGAAAACGTATTTCTTTTACTGTTTTACCTATAAACTTAGACGACTGGCTTACGACCACTTCAACTAAATGTTCGATGTCTTTTTCATGGTTGTCGTGCACTACTTTTAAACCATCAAAACGGGTTAATAGCGGCACCGACTTTATATCCCCCACAAACAATAGTACGTCGTTTTGTTGGATAATTTGCTGAGGCGTTACTGCGCATATACGTTCGTTATTACGAATTATTTCAGCGAGGAACAAGTCTTTTAAATCGCGTAGGCCGTTTTCTTCTACTGTGCGACCTATTAATTTTGAGCCTGTTTGTACTTTACCTTCAAGATAAAAAGGAACGACTTCTTGATCGCTCTTGCCGTTGTCAGGCAAGTATTTAAGCATCACCAAAATAGTAATAAGGCCAACACTAAGCGCGCCTAAACCCACTAAGGTAAAGTCGAAAAAGCCCAGTGGCTGCATACCTGCATCTACCGCAAAGCCGTTAACAATGAGGTTTGTTGAAGTACCTATGAGTGTAATGGTGCCACCTAAAATAGCAGTGTACGACAGCGGTAATAATAGCTTTGAGGGTGAATGGTTTGGGTTATCTTTTATTGCGGTAATGAGTGAGGCAACCACCGCCGTATTATTAGTAAACGACGATAAAAATGCGCTGGAAAGCCCCAGCTTTGTTACCGACTTAACTAAGCTACCTTTAGATAACGACATGGATAGCTTTTGAATTAACGTGGTTTTTTCGATTGCAATCGACACTAATACTAGGAGTACTAAGGTAATAAGTGACGGATTGGCGTAGTTAACTAGCATGTTTTCAAGGTCAATTAGCCCGGCTAAATAGCTGGTGCCAATAGCGCTTACAAATAACCATGCTGGATTAATGCGGGTGCCAAAAAGGCACCCGACTAAGGTAAGCATTATGCCTGTTAAAACTAGCTGCTCTACCATGCTTTATTATTCCTAACAGACATTAATAAACTTACAGTTTTGAAATATCAAGCGCTTGCCAATGCGGGAAGTGCTTGCGTACTAAGCTATTAAACTCAACTTCAAAGTCACTAAACTCGCCTTTACTTTGCTCGCTTTGCAGTACGTGTTCAATCATACCTGCTGCAACCGTTAGGTTAGACAAACGATCGATTAGAATGAATGAGCCAGTTTCGTGGTTATTGTGGTACTCGTCGGCCAAAATAGTTTCGGTTAGTTCAAGTGTTACAATTGCTATTTCGTTTAGCTGCAGTGAATCGGCTGTGCCGTGTTCAAGCGTGTTTACATCAATAGTGTGGTCAATCTTTTTAACCACAGCCGATGTGTTTTTGCTGCCCAGTTTTAGGTTGTAGTTTTTACCTAGCACTAATGGCGACTCATGCATCCATACAATTTTAGCCTGAAGCTGATTAGTAACGGCGGCGGTTGAGCTTGCCGGCACGATTACGTCGCCGCGGCTAATATCTATTTCGCTATTTAGCGTAATGGTAATTGCTTGGCCTGCTTCTGCTGTGTCTAGGTTGCCATTAAAGGTGACAATTTCTTTAATGCTTGAAGTTTTACCTGACGGTAATACTTTTACAGCGTCGCCTACTTGTAGTTTGCCAGACGCTAATGTGCCCTGAAAACCACGAAAGTTTAGGTTAGGGCGTATTACATATTGCACAGGTAAACGCGCTTCAAAACCAGTATCGGTTTCGGCTGCTGGTGAGTCTTCTAAAAGCTCAAGCAGTGGCTTGTCGGTGTAGTAAGGTGTATGCGCAGAACGCGTTACTACGTTGTCGCCTTTAAGCGCTGACATAGGTACAAACTTAATGTTTGATACGTTTAGTTGTTCGGCAAATTTAAGGTAATCGGCTTTAATGCGTTCATATACGGTTTCGTCAAAATCAACAATATCCATTTTGTTAATGGCCACAACAAACTGTTTAATGCCTAGCGAGTCACAAATAAAGCTATGGCGCTTGGTTTGTACTTGCACGCCGTAACGCGCATCAACCAAAATAATGGCGACATCGCTTGTTGATGCACCCGTTACCATGTTACGTGTGTATTGCTCGTGGCCTGGTGTGTCGGCAATAATAAATTTACGTTTAGCCGTTGAAAAATAACGGTACGCTACGTCAATGGTAATGCCTTGTTCGCGTTCAGCTTGAAGTCCATCTACGAGTAGCGCAAGGTCAAGATCTTCGCCTGCATTACCTACTTTTTCGTTGTCTTTGTGAAGTGCAGCTAACTGATCTTCATAAATTTGGTGGCTGTCGTGTAACAGGCGGCCAATCAGTGTTGATTTACCGTCGTCTACGCTGCCACAGGTAAGCATACGTAATAAGCTTTTGTCTTGTTGGCGTGCTAGGTAGGCGTCTATGCCTATTTCTTTTACTTCGTTAAATGTATCGTTATTTTGGCTAGACATTAGAAATACCCCTCACGTTTTTTCTTCTCCATTGAGCCTGCTGAGTCATGGTCAATCACACGGCCTTCGCGTTCTGATGACGTAGATAGCAGCATTTCTTCAATAATTTCGGTTAATGTACTGGCTGTAGATTCAACGGCACCGGTTAGTGGGTAACAGCCTAAAGTACGAAAACGGACCGATTTCATTTGTGGTACTTCGCCTTCTTCAAGAGGCATACGTTCGTCATCAACCATGATAAGTGTGCCGTCACGTTCAACTACTGGGCGCTCTTTAGCTAGGTAAAGGGGAACCATTTCGATGTTTTCTTGATAAATGTATTGCCAAATATCAAGCTCAGTCCAATTAGAAAGTGGGAATACGCGAATGCTTTCGCCAGGGTTTACTTGGCTGTTGTAGGTGTTCCAAAGCTCTGGACGCTGGTTTTTTGGATCCCAACGGTGGTGTTTGTCGCGGAACGAGTACACACGTTCTTTTGCACGCGATTTTTCTTCATCACGGCGTGCGCCTCCAAAGGCGGCATCAAAACCGTATTTATTAAGTGCTTGCTTTAACCCTTGGGTTTTCATTATGTCGGTATGTTTACCCGAGCCATGAGTAAAGGGGCCAACGCCCATTGCTAAGCCTTCTGGGTTTTTGTGTACCAATAGGTCAAAGTCGTACTCTTTTGCTATGCGGTCGCGAAATTCAATCATTTCACGAAACTTCCAGTCGGTGTCTACGTGTAATAACGGAAACGGAATTTTTGCAGGGTAAAACGCTTTACGCGCTAAATGCAAAAGTACCGACGAGTCTTTACCAATTGAGTAAAGCATTACTGGGTTTTCAAACTCAGCGGCGACTTCGCGCATGATTTTGATACTTTCAGCTTCAAGTTGCTGAAGATGAGTTAAAGCCATTGTTAGTCGTCCTACTAAAATGATTAAAAGTTATAAAATTAAATTTGGTTACTAATTTGCTATATCGGTTAACGGTTGCGCATAGCTACTTGTTTGGTTGTTTTGCCCAAACCATGCAAGTTGCGAGTGCAAGGCGGCTACTTCACCAATAATAAGTAATGCTGGCGATACAATGCTGTTGCGTTCAATTAAATCGGCAAGCTCACCTAATTGGCCTGTGACTACACGTTGATTTTTGCGCGTGCCATTTTCGATCACGGCAACTGGCGTGTCGGCTTTTCGGCCATGCTGTAATAGCTCTGCTTGAATGTGTGGTGACTTAATTACGCCCATATATATAGCAAGTGTTTGGTTTGGTTTAGCCAGTGATTGCCAATCAAGTTCTTGGCCGTCTTTTTTACAGTGCCCTGTTACAAACTGAATAGCTTGGGCATGATCGCGATGCGTAAGCGGAATACCTGCATACGCACTACACCCTGCTGCAGCTGTAATACCCGGTACTATTTGGTAATTCACCTTGTTGGCAGCCAATACTTGTACTTCTTCACCGCCGCGGCCATAAATAAAGGGGTCACCGCCTTTAATTCGGCATACTTTTTTACCTTGTTTAGCTAGGTCAACCAACATTTGGTTAGTATCTTCTTGAACAACACTATGGTCGCCTAAGCGTTTACCAACACAAATTAGGTCTGCATCACGGCGAACCAGCTCCATAATTTCGTCAGACACTAAAAAGTCGTAAACAACGACATCAGCTTGTTGCATAAGTTGCAGTGCTTTAAGGGTTAAAAGTTCAGGATCGCCAGGACCTGCCCCTACCACATAAACTTCGCCTTCGGGCTCGGCTTTAGCGTCTAGCATTTGTTCAAGTTGTTGCTCAGCACCTTGGGTGTCGCCGGTTTGAACTTTACTCACAACTGATGAGTCGAACACGCCTTCCCAAAATTGGCGGCGGTCTGAAAAGTGCTTAAAGCGCTGTTTTACTTTATCTCTAAAGCCACCCACCAGTGTGGCAAGTGGGCCAATGTGTTGTGGTATTAATGTCTCTAACTTTTCGCGTAAACGGCGTGCAAGTACAGGGGCTGTTCCCGCACTCGAAATAGCAATTGTAATAGGGTTACGGTCAACAATTGAAGGGAATATAAATGTACATTTAGGTTGGTCATCAACCACGTTTACAAACACATTACGTGCATTGGCAAGCTCAAACACTGTGTTGTTCACTTCGTCTCGATCGGTTGCTGCAATAACTAGCATTTTTCCGTCTAGGTGTGATTCGTCAAAGTAAGCGTCTATTAGGGTCACTTCGTTGTGTTGTGCGTGTTCTTTTAATTCGTCACAAAACCAAGGTGCCACTAAGGTGACATCTGCACGGGCTTTTAAAAACGCGCGGCACTTGCGTAATGCGACCTCTCCACCGCCAACAACCAATACAGGTTTGTTGTCGAGTTTGGTAAAGATAGGTAAATATTGCACGTTGGTAACACCCCTAAACAATTTTATGAAACGCTTTAATCTGTTGCGCAGAATATAGCGGCTATCTGTAAGTAAAAAATAATTAAAACCAAGTTGATATAACCAAAAGTTATATTGGGTAGCGGTTTTAAGCCTAAGGCTGAGTTAACAAGGGATTGCGACTAGTTACAAGTAAAATAATAAGCTTAGAGTGTTTGGTTATGAGCTATAGCGAGTTTTTTTTAATTTGTTAATATGAGGCATATTAATTTTACCCAAGCCGGGCAAGGGAGTCCGTATGACAAACCAACAAGACGCATTACTCGCGGCAAAGCTTATGGATTTAACTAGCTTAAACACCAGCGATACTACAAAAGATATTCAAACTTTGGTCAATAGCATTAGGCCTACATTAGGCACACCGGCGGCAGTATGTGTATATAGCGATTTTGTTGACGATGCAAAAATAGCGCTTGCTGCACGAGAGCTTAGCCACGTTAAAGTCGCAACGGTGACTAACTTTCCGACAGGTGATGCCCCATTAAGCGATGTCATTAACGAAACTCTCATAGCCATTGAACGCGGTGCAGATGAAATCGACCTTGTTATCCCCTATAAAAAATTAACGGCAGGGGATACGCAAACCGCGCTTAACTACGTAAGTGAAAGTAAAAAAGCATGCGGTAACAAAGCTCAGCTAAAAGTAATTATAGAAAGCGGTGAGCTAAAAACCGAGGCGTTGATTGCCCAAGCGACCGAACTGGCCATTAAAGGTGGTGCTGATTTTGTAAAAACCAGTACCGGCAAAGTCGCTATAAATGCGACGCTTGAGTCAACTAAGGTGATGTTAACCACCATTAAAAATTCAGGCAAACGAGTGGGTTTTAAAGCGGCAGGTGGTGTTAAAACGGTGGCTGATGCCAGTAAATATTTAGCACTAGCCCGTTCAATAATGAGCGATGACTACCTACAAGCCACCACATTTAGGTTTGGCGCTTCAAGCTTATTAAGCGATGTGTATAAAGTATTAGATAAATAAAGGACAAATAATGAGAGCAAGAAATTCAGGGATGCAAAGTTTGGTTAATAATTTAGTCAAAGGTGCCTTTGTTGTTGGTGTAATTGGGTTTGGATTAACCGCGTGCACTAACCCAAGTACGCCAGCAGGTGAAGAGGGCTATGTTTACGAAAAACCACGAGTATTTGGTGAAGGTGGTTACCAAGGCACCATGATAGGGCCTGCTAATTATGGTATGTCATTACTGCGTAATGAAGTGGTAAACATAGATATGCGGCCTAATACTTATACCGAAACATTTAGAATACTTGCTAATGATGATTTAAACATTAAATTTGATTTTCACGCTGTTATTGCCATTCAAAGTGGCTCAGTGCGAACCGTTGTTGAACAATATGGTGCAGAAAATTGGTACAAACGTTTTGTGCGTGAAACGTTTAGAACTTACGTAAGAGATACCGTGCAAAAATACGACAGTGGTGAACTTAAAACAAACCGCGAAAAAATAGCCCAAGAGGTCACACTGCGTTTACAAGATTATTTATCAACTACCCCCTTTAAGCTTGCCAATGTGGTTGTAGGTAATATTAACTACCCCGATATTGTTGCTAATGCGGTAGAGAAAAAACTAGCTGCGCAGCAGTTACTTGCTGAAAAAGAAACACAAAAAGAAATAGCGCGTAAAGATGCAGAAATACGTGTTGAAGAAGCAAAAGGCATAGCGCAGGCACAAAAAATTATTAACGCCACGCTTACAGCTAATTATTTACAACATGAAGCCATAAATGCGCAAATAAAAATGGCCGAGTCGCCAAACCATACAACGGTTTATATTCCTGTGGGTAATAATGGCGTGCCACTTGTTAAAGGGGCGAATTAAGTCAATATACTTGGGTAGCTTAACTTATTGCTACCCAAGTTGATGCTCTTACATATTAAAACGCTTTAAACATACTACCTAAGCTATCAAGGCCAGATTTATTACTTTTAGCTATACACTCAGAGTCATCTAAAGATTTCTTGGTGGCAGCATCAGCAAGGCCTGTTACTTCGAGTTTACTTTCTTGTTGATACTCTCGAAGTGCGATGACTGTTTTACGGTCGTATTCCACGTCTTGCGTTTCAAACTCTTCATAGTTAGGCTGGTTTCTAAGGTAGCCTAAACATACTAAGTTTAAACGTGACATGGCTAAGTCTATTTTTTCATAATGCGGCATTCTATGATTGGGTACCTCTACATCATCAATAGGTTTACTTGTAGGTTTTGCTTTGCTCACTTTAAGTGGAGGCGGAGCAGTGTACCCTGATGCTAATGTGTTATTACTGTTGTAACGGTAGTAAGTATCAGGAATTTTAGTTTCTAAAAACTCTACCGCTTTAATAATAACTTCACGGAGTGCTTTTTCTTTAGGTGTGTCAGACCATCCGCTGATGCTGCCACCTACCAGTGAACCACCAAAGTTTGTTGCAGCGCCTGTGAAATCAAAATCTTTACTACCACCTTCAACACTTGTTGCTGCTAAAATCCGTGATGTGCGGGTATCTATAAGGCGTAAATCTATTGCCATATGTGTACCTGAAAACCCCGCTGATACCGAACTAAATACATCACCAATAAAGCCACCTGAGCCCACGCTTGCACCAGAGCTGCCGTCATCAAATTCAGTTACAGATGCAACAACAACAATTTCTGCACCCTCGATTTCACCATACGCGGCGCCTGTTGCAGCGCTGACTCGGCCTGAAGTTGCTAAATCTTGTTCTGATAGTACGGCGTCTAATGCTTGGCGCTCCAATACTATAAAGCGATTAGTTGTAACGAGAGCGGTGGTTAGTTGATCTGCCATTCCATCGCCAATTTCTTTTCTCCACCACCTTGAGTTATTCGACTTATCAGTAAAGCGGGCAACTGCGATTCTGGCTTTAGGGCCGTTATATTGCTCTTTTGCAGCTGCATTTATGTCAGGTGAATTTTGACCTGAGGTAACATTGGTTGACGTGCTCTGACAGGCACATAGAAGTGAAGTAAGTAATGTTGCTAGTAGTAACTTTTGTGGTTTTTTTAACATACGACTGTCCTTAATTTAATATGCTTAAGAGAAAAGCTAAATGCTTTCTTTTAGTTTTTAATTTGATGTTAATTTATTAAAATCAGTCGGTTAAAAATAGCACTGGTGCGAAATATTTAGTCACACATGCGAAATTATTTGTGATTGCTCCCGATACTGTTTCGGTGAAAGTGAATACCTTGTCTTAAAGCATCGAGCAAAATAACTTTGTGAATTAAAGCCTACTTGCTGGGCAACTATACCTATTGGTAAGTCACTATTTTGCAACAGCTGTTGTGCAAACTCTAAACGAACATTCCTTATGTAATCGCTGGGGGTTAGGTTATAAAGTGACTTCATTTTCAACTGCAAAGCGCGAGGACTTAAAAAAATTGCTTCAGCAAACTCTTCAACACTGAATGCCTCATTTTGGTAGTGAGTTTTCACAACATCTTTTAGGCGCTCGGTAAATAAGTAGTCCTTATTTTGCGCCATTTTTTGGTCAAGCTGGACTGTTTGCGATAGTGCTGGGAGTTGTTGTTTTAGGTGTTGGTTTAGTACATTCCTAATTGCGAGCAGTCCTTGTACACGCCCTAATAAAAGTTGTGGTTCAAAAGGCTTACTTAAGTAATCATCGGCGAGTAAATCAAGTCCTTTTAAGCGACTTTGTGTGTCGGCTTTTGCAGAAAGTAATAATACCGGAATGTGGCTAATGGCAGTATCAGAGCGTAATGCTTTTAAAAATGTATAACCATCCATTACAGGCATCATGACATCACTGATTACAAGGCTTGGCATGTTACTTTTGCATATGCTTAAACCTAGCTCACCGTTAGTTGTACTAATACATTCGTAGTTTTCTTCAAACAATGTAATGAGTAAATGACGCATTTCATCGTTATCTTCAATAATTAAAATCTTATTTATTCTTTCGTTGCGAGAATTAACGATTGCTTGTGTTGGAGGTTTTTGATTATGGTTTGCATGCACTGTGGGTAAAGTGACGGTAAAGCAGCTACCTTTGTGTAATTCACTGTGAACAGAAATATGTCCGCCATATTTCTCTGTAAGCTGCTTAACCAAGGCTAAGCCGATTCCACTACCGGTTTCGTCAGTATTATTTATACGAGTAAATCGATGAAAAATGGTTTCTAGGTGTTCTGCTTTAATACCCTTTCCCGTATCTGTGACAGCAAGTGATACTGTATGATCGTTTTCAGATAGTCTAAGTGCAACCTCACCACCAGTAGGTGTATATTTTTGCGCGTTACTTAATAAATTACTAACAATTGATATTACATGAGTGTGTTTTATTTCAATATAAATAGGTGCTTGTGTAAAACCCTCATAGGTAAATGTAATCTTTTTTTGTTTAAATAATTTGCCAAAGTCTTCCGCTAGCTCTGTAATTAAGGGGTTTAAAGCATATGGTGAGACAGTCATTACAGCAGAACTTGGGCGCTGACTAAGCTGTAAGAGTTGATTTATTTGATCTAATAGTTTGTGACTATTTCTGTGGATCATGGCTAACTTTTGCTGTGTGTCAGTATCTTTATAAGTTTTTTGTAAGGCCTCCAGTGGGGCTAAAATTAAACTCAGAGGTGTTTTAAGCTCATGACTGACGTTATCAAGTAGCTGTGTTTTTAATGTGTTGAGTTCTCTTTCTTTTTTGGTTTGTTGTTCTGCAATCGTGGCTTTATATCTGGAAGCGATGATTAACCATAAGGTCACTATAATCAAACAAAGATAGGTCAAATACGCTAGTTTACTTTTCCACCAAGGTGGAGTTACGGTAATACTGGTCAATGTTTTAGCTTCACTCCAGTTTCCGTATTGATCGCTTACTTTTAATATAAACTGGTAATTGCCTGAAGGTAGTTGAGAATAGTTTACTTGGCGCTGCTTATGGTCGGTGTACAAGAATTGCTTATCTAGGCCTGCTAGTTTATATGCATATTTGTATTGAGATGGCGGTTCTATGCTATTTAACGCTGAAAATCTAAACCCTATTACACCATCTTGTTGTTGAAACTCGATTGTGTCTGTATGGCTCATTAACTTAGCATCTTGGCTATTGTGTTTTAGTCTTTTTATAGTTTTGGTTGGTTGGTTATTAATTAATAAATCAGTAATAACAGGATCAGGAGGCGACGTTGAAAAAGCAAGTTGCTCTGGCTTAAACTGATTGAAGCCATTAATACCACCAAAAAAGAGCTCTCCATCATCTGCTTTGTGAGCAGCACCTAAAATAAAAGATTTATCTTGTATTCCGTTTGCGGGCATAAAAAGCTGTACTTGTTTGTTATCTTCAAAGTACCTTACTAAGCCATTATTAGTACTGAGCCATAATGCGTCGGTATTTCCCTTTTTGATCGCAAATATATTCTCATTCGGCAAGCCTTGTCTTTCAGTTATTGTTTGAATGTGCTGTGTTTCAATATCGAGTTTATTCAACCCGCCAAAGGTACCAACCCATAACGTGTTTGCATTTTGTAAATATAAAGCAGTTACCATGTTGTTGGACAGTGTAGCCGTCTTGTTTAAATTACTTTTGTAATGAGTAAACACCTCGTTATGCAGCGATAGTTTATTTAATCCATCGCGAGTTCCCACCCAAATAACATCATTATAGGGGTCATATTGTATGGCAAAAACAGTGTTGTTTGAGAGGCTATTAGTATCACTATTGTATTTAAAGTGTTTAACTTCCAGCGTGTCAGGGTTAAAACGTGTTAAACCATTATTACTGCCGAGCCACAAATTATTGTTTTTATCTTCAGTGATAGCATAAACCCGGTTACTACTTAGTTGATGGCTTTGTACTGTAAATGCAGTAAAGTCGTCTGTTTTTTGATGATAGCGAAGTAGGCCACCGCCATAAGTACCTACCCAAACTCTATTTTTAGTGTCTTCATAAAGGCTGAAAATATTATTGCTCGTGAGACTCGATTTATTACTGTCATCAACCTTATATTGGGTATATCCAGTGTCAGTACGCCTATTGAGACCATCTCTTGTTCCGACCCATAATTGCTTATTACTATCCTTCAATATTGCCCTAATAAAATTGTGAGAGAGTGAAGTAGCGTTGTTTGAATCGCGTTTATAGTGTCCGAATTGTGATTGTCGTTTGTCGTAGCGATGCAGGCCATAACCATCAGTGCCTATCCATATCAATCCTTGTGGGTCCTGATATAAAGACAGTAAATGATCGTTTGCTAAGCCATTTCTATTGTCATTAGAATGAGTAAATTGCTGAAATTTAGTTGGTAATGAAAGTTCATTATTTTGAAAGAATAGGCCTTTTCCGTATGTACTTACCCATAAGTTATTTTTATCATCAAAAAGAATGTCGGTAACCCAAATATTTTTAAAATACTCATTTGGATAAAATTGTTGTGTAGTGGTGTTGAAAATAGTTAACCCTGTTTTGCTACCTATTATCAGGTGACCATTTGGTGTAAGTGTAATTTTCCATATAGATTTCGGGCTATTTTTAATCTGATTAAATTGCTTGGCTTTAACATCAAACTTGATAAGTCCGTTATTGCTGGCTAATAATAAATTACCATCGCTATCAAAAACTATATCTTTAAATGCGGTTGATGAGTCGCTGTAACTAAACAGATTTGTTTTATTTTTATCAGTATCTAAACGAGTAAGCTGCCCTTTATCGTGTGTGAGCCAGAGTATATTATGATCTTGTGAAGCAATAGATGAAATAGAGTGGTTGAGGATGGCAGGCTTTGAAAACTGATTAAAAATACGGAATTGCCCTGTTTTTGGATTAAGTTGATTCAAACCGTTTGTGGTTGTAGAAAGCCAAATTGAGCCATTTTTAGTCTTAAGGCAATCTGTGATCCAATTCCCAGAAATGCTTGGCGTTTCAGGGCTGTATTTGTAAGTAGTAAACTCATAACCATCAAAACGATTTAACCCATCCTGTGTTGCAAACCAATGGAATCCTTTATTATCAGAAATACTACAAGTGAGGGAGTTTTGAGATAGGCCTTGTTCTTGTGTGTATGTGTCTACGTAAAATGAAAAAGCTATAGAACGACTATGAGCTAAAAGCAAAAAAGTTAAAATTATAATTTTTATGGATGTAGTCACGATTTCCTATCTTGTATAATTCCTTCTATAGGTCCATGATAAACCGCTTTTCAATCAATGTTAAGCGTAATAGCTTTGAGTAATATCGAGATTTTGCATTACGGGTATCTTTTAGGCTTGTGTAAATGATTTGCGTAAGTATAATAGGCATCCACTTTGCAGGGGCGTAGTTCCAATTGGTAGAACAGCGGTCTCCAAAACCGACGGTTGGGAGTTCGAATCTCTCCGCCCCTGCCAATTTACTCATTAATATGAGTAAGTCTGGGGTTAAAAATCGGTTTAAATAAGTCTGTTTTTAAGTTTAGATTTTAATGGATTAACCCTGCCGGCGTGTAGGGTTGTTGTGTCTGTAGTTAAGGTAATAATATTATGAGCACGAATGTAGAAACACCATCAAGCGGGATGGAGTCAGTGAAGTGGTTAGTAGCAATCGCGCTACTTGCAGGCGCAGTTGTTGGTAACCATATGTATGCAGATCAGTCTGTATTACTACGTGCTATCGGCGTTGTTGTTGCAATAGCGGCCGGATTAGCCATTGCCTCACAAACTTTTAAGGGACGTACCTTTCTTGCTTTCGCTAAAGAAGCGCGAATTGAAGTACGCAAAGTTATTTGGCCTACGCGTCAAGAAACTACCCACACGACATTAATTGTAATGGTTGCAACCGTGATTATGGCACTTATCCTTTGGGGATTAGATGGCATTTTATTCCGCGCTGTTGGCTTTTTAACTGGATTGGAGATCTGATCCCATGTCGGATGAGAACAAAGAAATTAAATTACGTTGGTACGTAGTACAAGCATTTTCTGGTTATGAAAAGCGTGTAGCTCAAACGTTAACTGAACACATTAAAATCGAAGGTCTTGAAGAGAGCTTTGGTGAAATATTAGTACCAACTGAAGAAGTTGTTGAGATGCGCGCTGGTCAAAAGCGTAAATCTGAGCGTAAATTCTTTCCAGGTTACGTACTAGTACAAATGGATATGAATGACGCTAGCTGGCACTTAGTAAATAGCACAGAGCGTGTAATGGGCTTTATTGGCGGTACATCTGACCGTCCAGCGCCAATTAGCTCTAAAGAAGCCGATCGTATTCTTAACCGTCTACAAGAAAATGCTGAAGCACCTAAACCTGCTACATTATTCGAACCAGGTGAAGTGGTACGCGTAACTGACGGTCCATTTGCAGACTTCAGTGGTGTAGTTGAAGAAGTTGACTACGAAAAAAGCCGCGTAAAAGTATCGGTACTTATTTTTGGTCGTTCTACGCCAGTTGAGCTTGAATTTGGTCAAGTTGAGCAAGATAAGTAATTGATTAAAAAAGATTCACTGCTGGAATTTTAAATTTTGGCATGAAGCTTGAAAAAGGCCGCTGATTATCTTATAATCAGCGGCCTTTTTGTATAAAAGTAAAAATTTATTTTTACGGTATAAAAAGTACGAAACCAATTTTTAAACTGGGAAGCCGTTAGAGTACGCGTCCTCGCGCGCACAAGGCTAAGACCCACCAAATGAGGTATTTATAATGGCTAAAAAAGTTGAAGCTCTAATCAAGCTACAAGTTGCCGCTGGTATGGCTAACCCTAGTCCTCCAGTAGGTCCTGCACTAGGTCAACACGGTGTAAACATCATGGAATTCTGTAAAGCGTTC
Organism: Pseudoalteromonas sp. PSi26; assembly: GCF_054960575.1. NCBI lineage: Bacteria > Pseudomonadati > Pseudomonadota > Gammaproteobacteria > Alteromonadales > Pseudoalteromonadaceae > Pseudoalteromonas > Pseudoalteromonas sp. PSi26. The sequence continues at coordinate 135,056 of NZ_JBHNYT010000011.1, forward strand.
AACGCACGTACAGAATCTATCGAAAAAGGCGCTCCAGTTCCTGTAGTGATCTCTGTTTACGGTGACCGTTCATTTACGTTCGACATGAAAACGCCACCTGCTGCTTACTTACTTAAGAAAGCTGCTGGTATCAAGTCAGGCTCAGGCCGTCCTAACACTGATAAAGTAGGCACAGTAACTCGTGCTCAACTTGAAGAGATTGTTGAGACAAAACGAACTGACCTTACAGCTGCCGATATGGACGCAGCGGTTCGCACTATCGCAGGTTCTGCGCGTGCGATGGGCTTGAACGTAGAGGACTAAGAAATGGCTAAATTAACTAAACGTATGCGTACTATCCGCGAAAAAGTGGAAGTAACTAAAGATTACGAAATCAATGAAGCAGTTGCTCTTTTAAAAGAGTTAGCGACAGCTAAATTCGTAGAAAGTGTTGACGTTGCTGTTAACCTTGGTATCGATGCTCGTAAATCTGACCAAAACGTTCGTGGTGCAACTGTACTACCTAACGGTACTGGTCGTGACGTTCGCGTTGCAGTATTCACACAAGGCGCTAACGCAGAAGCTGCGAAAGAAGCCGGTGCTGAATTAGTAGGTATGGAAGATCTTGCTGAGCTAGTTAAAAAAGGCGAGATGGATTTTGACGTTGTTGTTGCATCTCCAGACGCTATGCGTGTTGTTGGTCAACTAGGTCAAATCTTAGGTCCACGTGGTCTAATGCCAAACCCTAAAACTGGTACTGTAACACCTAACGTTGCAGAAGCAGTTAAAAATGCTAAAGCTGGTCAAGTGCGTTACCGCAATGACAAAAACGGCATCATCCATACTACTATTGGTAAGGTTGATTTCACAGCTGAGCAACTTCAACAAAACCTTGAAGCTCTAATTGTTGCACTTAAGAAGGCTAAACCTTCTCAAGCTAAAGGTGTTTACTTGAAAAAAGTAACTATCTCTACAACAATGGGCGCAGGTGTTTCTGTTGACCAAACTACTTTAAACACAGTAGTTGCTTAATTTAGTGTTTACATGGCACGAAATTTGTACTATAATTTCGCGCCATTTTGTTGATTAATTTATTAATTAGCAAATTAAAGAATTCGGGTTGAAGTCCATAATTTCGGTGCGCCTTTGGCAAAGCGATAAATTGGGCTTCCGTCCAAGACCGTAGGCGGCTTAGGCCTTAATTTTACCTACGTAGACGGTGTAGACCCCAGATAGATTTTTCCTAATCCTTCTGGCTCTCGCCGTAAAAAGCATCTCTACCTTTTTGGTAGGGAAGAGTAGAACAGGGGAAACCGATTGTCGGTAACCCCATTAAACCAGGAGTAACACCCATGGCTTTAAATCTTCAAGGCAAAAAAGCAATAGTTGCTGAAGTCAACGAAGCAGCCAATGGTGCTCTATCTGCAGTTGTTGCAGATTCTCGTGGTGTAACAGTTGGCGCAATCACTGCCCTTCGTAAAGAAGCTCGTGAAGCTGGTGTATGGATGAAAGTTGTTCGTAACACTTTAGCAAAACGTGCTCTTGAAGGAACAGATTTTGAGTGTCTTTCTGATTCATTTGTTGGTCCAAGCTTAATCGCTTTCTCATCAGAGCACCCTGGTGCTGCTGCGCGTATCTTTTCAGATTTCGCGAAAAAGAATGAGAAATTTGAGCTTAAAACGGCCGCTTTTGAAGGTAACGTAGTAGATGCAGCTATGCTTGCAACTCTACCTACATACGACGAAGCTGTTGCACGCTTAATGAGTGCTATGAAAGAAGCGTCTGCTGGCAAATTGTGTAAAACAATTGAAGCAGTACGTGTACAGAAAGAAGAGCAAGCTGCTTAATTTTAAGTTGTTTAATCCTTTCGGTGTAAAATTTATTTGGACTTAAAGTCCGTTAATTATTAGGAAATTTGTAATGTCTGTATCTAAAGACCAAATCCTTGACGCAATTGCTGAAATGTCAGTAATGGACGTTGTTGCTCTTGTTGAAGCAATGGAAGAAAAATTCGGCGTAACTGCTGCAGCTGCAATGGTAGCTGGTCCAGCTGCTGAAGCTGCTGAAGAGAAAACAGAATTTGACGTAATCCTTACTGGCGCTGGCGCTAACAAGGTTGCTGCAATCAAAGCTGTTCGTGGCGCTACAGGCCTTGGCCTTAAAGAAGCTAAAGCTCTTGTTGAAGCTGCTCCTACACCTGTTAAAGAAGGTGTATCTAAAGAAGAAGCTGAAGCACTTGCAAAAGATCTTACTGAAGCTGGTGCTGAAGTTGAGGTTAAGTAATTTAGCTTACGCTAAGTTCGCTGCCTGAGAAATCAGGCAAGGGCTGGTGATTATTTAATCACCGGCCTTTTTGCGCTATGGAGTGATGCACTCTTATAGCGCAAATAAAATCTAATTATTTCTTTACTTTCAACGCTTTATAGTTTGCTAGTGTTGAAAATGGATTTAATTAGAACAACAATAAAATGTTGTAAATCTTGGCATAGCTGCCAGTTAAGTCTGTTCTTACAAGAACAGGTCGGGTCAAAGATCAGCAAGCTGAGGAACCCCATGGCTTACTCTTATTCTGAAAAGAAACGTATCCGTAAGGATTTTGGTAAACGTCCACAAGTTTTGGATATACCTTTTTTACTGTCTACACAGTTAGAATCGTTTAAAAAATTCTTAGTGCCGGACGCTGATGGCGATCATGGTTTGGAAGCTGCCTTCCGTTCTGTGTTCCCTATAAAAAGCTACTCGGGAAATTCTGAGCTTCAATACGTAAGTTACCGTATTGGTGAGCCAGTTTTCGATGTAAAAGAATGTCAAATTCGCGGTGTGACTTATTCTGCTCCACTTCGCGTGAAACTGCGTCTTGTTGTTATGGACAAAGAAGCTCCAGGCACAGTTAAAGACATTAAAGAGCAAGAAGTTTACATGGGCGAAATTCCGCTCATGACCGATACCGGTACCTTTGTAATTAATGGTACAGAGCGTGTTATCGTTTCTCAGCTACACCGTAGCCCTGGTGTATTCTTTGATAACGACCGCGGTAAAACTCATTCATCAGGTAAAGTATTATATAACGCACGCGTTATTCCTTACCGTGGTTCATGGTTAGACTTCGAATTTGATGCAAAAGATAACTTATATGTACGTATTGACCGCCGTCGTAAATTACCGGCGTCTATCATCTTACGTGCACTTGAGTACTCTAGTGAAGAAATCCTAGATATCTTCTTCGATACTACTGCGTTTGAAGTAGCTGACGGTAAAGTTCTTATGGAACTTGTACCTTCACGTTTACGTGGTGAAACTGCCGCTTTTGATATCAAAGGCGAAGACGGTGAAGTACTTGTTGAAAGCGGGCGTCGTGTTACGGCTCGTCACATCAAGAGTATCGAGAAAAAAGGCATTACTCAGTTAGAAGTACCTCATGAGTACATCATTGGCCGTATTATTTCTAAAAACTACGTTGATGAATCAACGGGTGAAGTTATTGCAAATGCGAATGATGAATTAACTCTTGAGCTTATGGCTGAATTAGTTAAAGCCGGTCACACTACCATTGATACGTTGTACATCAATGAAGTGGACAGCGGTGCTTATATGTCAAATACATTGAACATTGACTCGTCAAGCAACCGTTTAGAAGCACTAGTAGAAATTTATCGCATGATGCGCCCAGGCGAGCCACCGACGAAAGACGCGGCTGAAGCCTTATTCCAAAACTTGTTCTTCTCTGAAGAACGTTACGACCTATCAACTGTTGGTCGTATGAAGTTTAATAGCCGTGTTGGTTACGATTCTGACACAGGCCCTGGCACATTAAGCAAAGAAGACATCGTGTCTGTTATGAAAGTATTAATTGCTATTCGTAACGGTCAAGGCGATGTTGATGATATCGACCACTTAGGCAACCGTCGTATACGTAGTGTTGGCGAAATGGCTGAGAACCAATTCCGTGTTGGTCTAGTACGTGTAGAACGTGCTGTACGTGAGCGCTTAAGCTTAGGTGACCTTGACGCGATAATGCCACAAGATCTTATTAACGCTAAGCCTATTTCGGCAGCGGTTAAAGAGTTCTTCGGCTCGTCTCAGTTATCACAGTTTATGGACCAAAATAACCCGCTATCAGAAGTAACGCATAAGCGTCGTATTTCTGCATTAGGTCCGGGCGGTCTTACGCGTGAGCGCGCTGGCTTTGAAGTACGTGACGTTCACGTAACTCACTACGGTCGCGTATGTCCAATCGAGACGCCTGAGGGTCCAAACATCGGTCTAATTAACTCATTGTCTACGTACGCACGTACAAATGACTACGGTTTTTTAGAAACACCTTACCGCAAAGTGGTAGACGGTGTAGTAACTGATGAAGTTGATTACTTATCAGCCATTGAAGAAGGTCAGTTTGTTATCGCACAGGCGAACTCAAACTTAACTGAAACCAATGAGTTTGTAGATGAACTTATTCCATGTCGTCACAAAGGTGAATCAACCTTTATGGGTCGCATGGACCAGCAATATATGGATGTATCACCACAACAGGTGATCTCTGTAGCAGCAGCACTTATCCCGTTCCTAGAACACGATGATGCTAACCGCGCATTGATGGGTTCAAACATGCAACGTCAAGCAGTACCAACATTGAAAGCGGATAAGCCGTTAGTAGGTACAGGTATTGAGTTAACACTAGCGAAAGATTCTGGTGTAACGATTGTTGCAAAACGTGGTGGTGAAGTAATGTATGCCGACGCAAGTCGCATCGTTGTAAACGTACATGAAGAAGAACGCATCCCTGGTGAAGCGGGTATCGACATCTACAACTTAACCAAGTACACACGTTCTAACCAAAATACATGTATTAACCAAAAACCAACGTGCATGGTTGGTGAACCGGTTACTCGTGGTGACGTGTTAGCAGATGGTCCTTCGACTGATTTAGGTGACTTAGCCCTTGGTCAAAACCTTCGCGTGGCATTCATGCCATGGAACGGTTATAACTTCGAGGATTCAATCTTACTATCAGAGCGCGTAGTTGAAGAAGATCGTTTAACGACTATCCACATTCAAGAACTACAGTGTGTTGCCCGTGATACTAAATTAGGTCCAGAAGAGATCACTGCAGATATCCCTAACGTGGGTGAGTCTGCACTAGGCAAGCTTGATGAATCAGGCGTTGTTTATATTGGTGCTGAAGTTAAAGGCGGCGATATTCTAGTAGGTAAAGTGACTCCGAAAGGCGAAACACAGCTTACACCTGAAGAGAAGCTACTGCGTGCTATCTTCGGCGAAAAAGCATCTGACGTTAAAGACAGCTCTTTACGTGTACCAAATTCTGTAACTGGTACCGTAATTGACGTGCAAGTTTTCACCCGTGATGGTGTTGAAAAAGATAAGCGTGCGTTAGAAGTTGAAGACATGCAGCTTCGCGAAGCGAAGAAAGACTTCAACGAAGAGTTCCGTATTCTTGAAGCTGGCGTTTTAGAGCGCGCTCGTAAGCTACTTGTAGCTGCAGGCTTTGATGAAAACAACTTAGTGTCATTAAATGCTGAAAAACTATTAACTCAAAGCCTTGCTGAAGAAGATAAGCAAGCTGAACTTGAGCAACTAGCTGCACAGTACGATGAACTTAAAGCTGAATACGATAAGAAGTTTGAAAACAAACGTCGTAAAATTACTCAAGGTGATGACTTAGCACCAGGCGTACTTAAAATTGTTAAAGTATACCTAGCTGTTAAACGTCGTATCCAACCGGGTGATAAAATGGCGGGTCGTCACGGTAACAAAGGTGTTATCTCGACTATCGTACCAGTAGAAGATATGCCATACGATGATAAAGGTCGTACGGTAGATATCGTACTAAATCCACTAGGTGTACCATCGCGTATGAACATCGGTCAGATCCTTGAAACACATATGGGTCTTGCTGCACGTGGTATCGGTGAACGTTTAGAAGAAATGATGAAAGAGCAACGTGAGCTTCATGAGCTACGTGAATTCATCAAGCAAGCTTACGAAATTGGTGAATCTCGCCAAGTTGTAGACATTGCAAGTTTCTCTGATGACGAAATTCGTCGCCTAGCTGAAAACTTAAAAGGTGGTTTACCAATCGCTACTCCTGCATTTGATGGCGCTAAAGAAGACGAAATCAAAGACATGCTAGAGCTTGGTGGATACCCTAGAAGTGGTCAGGTTACACTTTATGATGGCCGTACTGGCGATCAGTTTGAACGTCAAGTAACTGTTGGTTACATGTACATGCTTAAACTTAACCACTTGGTTGATGATAAGATGCACGCGCGTTCTACTGGTTCTTACAGCCTTGTTACTCAGCAGCCGCTGGGTGGTAAAGCACAGTTCGGTGGCCAGCGTTTTGGTGAGATGGAAGTATGGGCACTTGAAGCTTACGGTGCTGCTTACACTCTACAAGAAATGCTAACAGTGAAGTCGGATGACGTGAATGGTCGTACTAAGATGTATAAAAACATCGTTGATGGTAACCACAAGATGGAACCAGGTATGCCAGAATCGTTCAACGTATTGTTGAAAGAAATCCGCTCACTGGGTATCAACATCGAGTTGGAAGAAAATTAAGCCAATTAGATGCTGCAGTTAACGCTGCAGCATCTGTTACGGCTGAATAGAATGTAGGGACGAGATTACCCGTCCTCAAGATTAACTCCGACAGGAGAGCTAAGGTGAAAGACTTACTTAAGTTTCTGAAGCAACAAAATAAGACCGAAGAATTCGATGCAATTCGCATTGGTCTTGCTTCACCAGACATGGTTCGTTCATGGTCATACGGTGAAGTAAAGAAACCTGAGACTATTAACTACCGTACTTTCAAGCCTGAGCGCGATGGCTTATTCTGTGCCCGTATTTTCGGCCCAGTGAAAGATTATGAGTGTTTATGTGGTAAATATAAACGCCTTAAACACCGTGGTGTGATCTGTGAGAAGTGTGGCGTTGAAGTTACACTGACCAAAGTGCGTCGTGATCGTATGGGTCATATTGACCTTGCGAGCCCAGTAGCACATATATGGTTTTTAAAATCATTACCGTCACGTATCGGTTTAATGCTAGATATGACGCTTCGTGATATTGAACGTGTTCTTTACTTCGAATCATTCGTAGTAACTGAGCCAGGTATGACAACGCTTGAGCGTGGTCAGTTACTAGGTGAAGAAGAATACCTAGATGCATTAGAAGAGCACGGTGATGAGTTTGAAGCGAAGATGGGTGCTGAAGCAGTTTTAGACTTGCTTCGTGAACTTGATCTTGGCCAATTAATTGCTGAGATGCGTGAAGAGTTACCAACAATTAACTCTGAAACTAAACGTAAAAAAATCACTAAACGTCTTAAGTTAATGGAATCATTCCACCAATCAGGTAATAACCCTGAGTGGATGATCATGACAGTACTTCCAGTATTGCCACCTGATCTACGTCCATTAGTACCATTAGACGGTGGTCGTTTTGCGACATCTGATCTAAATGACCTTTACCGTCGTGTTATTAACCGTAATAACCGTCTTAAGCGTCTACTAGATTTAGCTGCACCAGATATTATCGTACGCAACGAAAAACGTATGTTACAAGAAGCGGTAGATGCGCTACTTGACAACGGTCGTCGTGGTCGTGCAATTACAGGTTCTAACAAGCGCCCGCTTAAATCTCTTGCTGATATGATCAAGGGTAAGCAAGGTCGTTTCCGTCAGAACTTACTTGGTAAGCGTGTAGATTACTCAGGCCGTTCTGTAATCACAGTAGGTCCTACGCTTAAACTACATCAGTGTGGTCTTCCTAAGAAGATGGCACTTGAGCTATTCAAACCATTTATCTACGGCAAACTAGAGCGTCGCGGCATGGCTACGACAATCAAAGCTGCTAAGAAAATGGTAGAGCGTGAAGTAGCTGAAGTATGGGATGTATTAGACGAAGTAATTCGTGAACATCCGGTATTACTAAACCGTGCACCAACACTTCACCGTTTGGGTATCCAAGCGTTTGAGCCTGTGCTTATCGAAGGTAAAGCGATTCATTTGCATCCATTAGTATGTGCGGCGTACAACGCCGATTTCGATGGTGACCAAATGGCGGTACACGTACCGTTAACAATCGAAGCACAGCTTGAAGCACGTGCATTGATGATGTCTACAAACAACATTCTATCTCCTGCGAATGGTGAGCCAATCATCGTTCCTTCACAGGATGTTGTATTGGGTCTTTACTACATGACGCGTGATCGTATTAACGCGAAAGGCGAAGGCGCAATATTTAAAGATCCTAAAGAAGCAGAAAAAGCATACCGCAGTGGTAATGCAGACCTTCACGCTATTGTGAAAGTACGTATTAGCCAGTCAGTTGCTAACGAACACGGTGTAGTAGAAGATACTACAACGGTTATCGAAACAACCGTAGGTCGTGCAATTCTGTCTCTAATTTTACCAACTGGTATGCCGTTTGAGTCAATCAACCAGCCACTAGGTAAAAAGCAGATTTCTAGCTTGTTGAATGAATGTTACCGTCGCTTAGGTCTTAAAGACACCGTTGTGTTTGCTGACCAAGTTATGTACACCGGTTTCCATTACGCAATGAAGTCTGGTGTTTCTATCGGTATCGATGACTTAGTTATCCCACCGGTTAAAGCGCAGATCATTGAATCAGCAGAAGCTGAAGTAACTGAAATCAACCAACAATTCCAATCAGGTCTTGTAACGGCTGGTGAGAAGTACAACAAAGTTATCGATATTTGGTCACGTGTAAATGAAAACTTATCACGTGAGATGATGGCTAACTTGTCAAAAGACACAGTAACCAACGCGAAAGGTGAAGAAGTAGAGCAACCGTCATTTAACTCAGTGTTTATGATGGCCGACTCAGGTGCTCGTGGTAGTGCCGCTCAGATCCGTCAGCTAGCAGGTATGCGTGGTCTAATGGCACGTCCAGATGGTTCAATCATCGAGACACCAATCACGGCTAACTTCCGTGAAGGTCTAAACGTACTTCAGTACTTCATCTCGACTCACGGTGCGCGTAAAGGTCTAGCCGATACAGCACTGAAAACAGCGAACTCGGGTTACTTAACGCGTCGTCTAGTAGACGTTGCACAAGATTTGGTAATCAACGAAGACGACTGTGGCACAGAAGATGGCTTAACAATGAAACCGCTAATTGAAGGTGGTGATGTTGTAGAAGCGCTTCGCGAACGTGTACTAGGTCGTGTTGTAGCTGAAGATGTTGTTATTCCAGGTACCAATACAGTACTTGTAGAACGTAATATCATGCTTGATGAAAAACTGTGTGACCTTTTAGAAGAGCACTCGGTTGATGAAGTACGCGTACGCTCAGTTATCACATGTGATAATGACTTTGGTGTATGTGCTAACTGTTATGGTCGTGACCTAGCACGTGGTCATATCATCAACGCAGGTGAATCAGTAGGTGTTATCGCGGCACAGTCAATTGGTGAGCCGGGTACACAGCTTACGATGCGTACATTCCACATCGGTGGTGCGGCATCTCGAGCGTCAGCTGAAAATAATGTACAAGTTAAAACTAACGGTACATTAAAACTTCACAATGCTAAGTATGTATTAAATACAGACGGTAAGATTGTTATTACGTCTCGTTCAACGGAAATCACTATCATCGATAGTCATGGCCGTGAAAAAGAGCGTTATAAAGTACCTTATGGTGCAGTATTAACAGTTCAAGACAATGCAGAAGTTCAAGGTAACGACATTGTTGCTACTTGGGACCCGCATAGTCACCCAATCGTTCTTGAGCACAAATCAAAAGTATCGTTTAGCGATATCGATGACTCGAATACAGAGACACAAACCGATGAACTAACTGGTTTGACTCGTATTGTAGTTAAAGACCTTGCTAAAGCGAATGCTAAAGAGCCTAAACTTATCATCGAAAGTGATGAGCGTGGTCTGCAAGAAACACGTCTTCCTTCATTCACAACGATTGAAGTAACAGACGGTGCGACTGCAAACCCAGGTGACGTGTTAGCACGTATCCCGCAAGAAGGCTCTAAAACTCGTGATATCACGGGTGGTCTACCACGCGTAGCCGACTTATTTGAAGCCCGTAAGCCAAAAGATCCAGCTATCTTAGCTGAAATCACTGGTACTATTAGCTTCGGTAAAGAGACTAAAGGTAAGAAGCGTTTAGTTATTACTCCAGCTGAAGGTGATCATTACGAAGAAATGATTCCTAAGTGGCGTCAACTTAACGTGTTTGAAGGTGAACAAGTGTCTAAAGGTGAAGTAATCGCCGATGGTCCTGAATCACCACATGACATCTTACGCCTACGTGGTGTGACTCATGTTGCTAACTACATTGTTAACGAAGTGCAAGAGGTTTACCGTTTGCAAGGCGTTAAGATCAATGACAAGCACATTGAAACAATTATCCGTCAAATGTTACGTAAATGTACCATTTTACACGGTGGTGATACTGACTTCTTAGCTGGTGAACAAATCGAAGTGGCGCGCGTTAATATCGCAAACCGTGACCTTGAAAAACAAGGTAAGATCCCAGCGAAGTTTGAAATCCAGTTAATGGGTATTACTAAAGCATCACTAGCGACAGAATCTTTCATCTCTGCAGCGTCTTTCCAAGAAACAACACGTGTTCTTACAGATGCAGCAGTGAATGGTAAGAGCGATGAGCTTCGCGGTCTGAAAGAAAACGTAATTGTGGGTCGTTTGATCCCAGCCGGTACCGGTTTTGCGTATCATCAAGATCGTATGGCTCGCCGTAAACAAAGCAAAGAAGTAGTAGAAGAGCAAACAGTAAGCGCTGAAGAGGCAACTCAAGCACTAACTGATGCACTAAATGCTGATTTGTCTGGAAATCAATAAACTGTTCTTAATCAATAGATTAAGAGATCGTAAGGCAGTTAAGTGCTGTCTTACGGTTAGTTTAGGTTGACAGGTTAAACTTTGCTCATTAAAATTCCGCCACCCATTTACTTGTGTGCTTATCGTAGGCAGGTAATAAAGGGCGGATTTTTTTATTTTTTTCAGTAGTAATTTTAATTTCAGGAGCTATTTAAATGGCAACTATTAACCAGCTAGTGCGTAAGCCACGCCGTAGCAAGGTTACGAAAAGTAACTCAGCTGCACTAAAAGCGTGTCCGCAAAAGCGCGGTGTATGTACTCGTGTATATACAACTACACCTAAGAAACCAAACTCAGCGTTACGTAAAGTAGCTCGTGTACGTTTAACTAACGGTTTCGAAGTAACATCTTACATCGGTGGTGAAGGTCATAACCTTCAAGAGCACAGTGTAATCCTAATCCGTGGTGGTCGTGTTAAAGATTTACCAGGTGTGCGTTTTCACACTGTACGTGGTGCACTTGACTGTGCAGGCGTTAGCGACCGTCGTCAAGCTCGTTCTAAATACGGTGCAAAACGCCCTAAAGGGTAATTGTATTCCGTTAGTAAGGCCAAGCACTAAATATTATTAATTATTGTTTTGGGTGATTGACTCGAAAGAGCAAACCTGAATAAACCGGAGATACAAAATGCCTAGAAGACGCGTAATAGGTCAACGTAAAATTCTTCCAGATCCTAAGTTCGGATCGGAACTTCTTGCTAAATTCGTTAACATCGTAATGTTAGACGGCAAGAAATCTACTGCTGAAAAAATTGTTTATGGTGCGCTAGACGTGGCTGCTGAGAAATCAGGCAAGTCGCACCTAGAAATCTTTGAATCTGCACTTGATAACATCCGTCCACAGGTAGAGGTTAAATCTCGCCGTGTTGGTGGTTCAACTTATCAAGTACCAGTTGAAGTACGTCCAGTTCGTCGCAACGCATTAGGTATGCGTTGGTTAGTAGACGCTGCACGTAAGCGTGGCGAAAAATCTATGGGCTTACGTTTAGCTCAAGAAATCGTTGACGCTGCTGATAATAAAGGCACTGCGGTTAAGAAACGTGAAGACGTTCACCGTATGGCTGAAGCGAATAAAGCATTCGCTCATTACCGTTGGTAATCTGTCCTTAACCTTTAAGAGGATCATATGGCACGTACAACTCCACTTGAGCGCTACCGTAATATCGGCATAGTAGCTCACGTAGATGCAGGCAAAACCACCACAACAGAACGTGTTCTGTTCTACACAGGTCTTTCTCATAAGATCGGTGAAGTACATGATGGCGCTGCAACTATGGACTGGATGGAGCAGGAACAAGAGCGTGGTATCACAATCACTTCTGCTGCAACAACGTGTTTTTGGAAAGGGATGGACGCTCAATTTGACGCCCATCGTATCAATATTATTGATACTCCAGGACACGTAGATTTCACTATCGAAGTAGAGCGTTCTTTACGTGTACTTGATGGTGCGGTAGTTGTGCTTTGTGCTTCTTCTGGTGTACAGCCGCAAACTGAAACAGTTTGGCGTCAAGCGAACAAATACGAAGTTCCAAGAATGATCTTCGTAAATAAAATGGATCGCACGGGCGCTGACTTTTTAGCTGTTGTTAGCCAGGTGAAATCTCGTCTTGGAGCAACGCCTGTTCCTATTCAGTTGCCAGTAGGCGCTGAGGACGACTTTAAAGGTGTTATTGACCTTATAAAAATGAAAGTGATTAACTGGAACGAAGCGGACCAGGGGATGACTTTCACATATGAGGCAATACCGGCAGACCTTCTTGAGTCAGCTGAAGAATGGCGCTCTCATTTAGTTGAAAGCGCTGCTGAAGCCTCAGAAGAACTAATGGACAAATACTTAGAAGGTGAAGAGTTAAGTGAAGCAGAAATTAAAAATGCTTTACGTCAACGCACATTGGCCAATGAGATTGTTCCAGTAACTTGTGGAAGCGCATTTAAAAACAAAGGTGTTCAAGCGGTGCTTGACGGCGTTGTAGAATACATGCCTTCACCAGAACAAGTTAAACAAATCCAAGGTATCTTAGAAGATGGTACCGAAGAGGAACGTCCAGCTGATGATAAAGCGCCGTTTGCTGCACTTGCATTTAAAATTGCAACAGACCCGTTTGTTGGCACTTTAACCTTTTTCCGTGTTTACTCTGGTACTGTTAAACAGGGTGACGCGGTATACAACCCAGTTAAAAGTAAGCGTGAGCGACTTGGCCGTATCGTACAGATGCATTCAAACTCTCGTGAAGAGATCAAAGAAGTCTACGCAGGCGACATCGCGGCGGCTATTGGTCTTAAAGACGTTACAACAGGTGAGACACTGTGTGCTCCGAATTCAATTATTACGCTTGAGCGTATGGAATTCCCAGAACCAGTTATTTCTGTTGCGGTTGAGCCTCGCACAATCGCTGACCAGGACAAGATGGGTATCGCGCTAGGTAAACTAGCTGCCGAAGATCCGTCTTTCCGCGTACAAACTGACGAAGAATCAGGCCAGACAATTATTTCTGGTATGGGTGAACTTCACCTAGATATTATCGTCGACCGTATGAAACGTGAATTCAGTGTTGAATGTAACGTTGGTAAGCCGCAGGTTTCATATCGTGAAGCTATTCGTTCAACTGTAGAAGTTGAAGGAAAGTTCATTCGTCAATCAGGTGGTCGTGGTCAATATGGTCACGTTTGGTTGAAGCTTGAACCGATGGATATTTCGGATGATGATTCTCCAATTTACGAATTCGTTAACGAAACCGTAGGTGGATCAGTTCCTAAAGAATACATCCCAGCGGTAGACAAAGGTATCCAAGAGCAAATGTCTCAAGGTGTACTGGCAGGCTATCCTTTACTTGGCGTTAAAGCGACTTTATATGATGGTTCGTTCCATGATGTAGATTCGAATGAAATGGCATTTAAAATTGCAGGTTCATTAGCTATGAGAGACGGTGCGCTTAAAGCAAACCCAGTTCTTTTAGAACCACTAATGAAGGTTGAGGTAATCACTCCTGACTCAAACATGGGTGATGTAGTTGGCGACTTAAACCGTCGTCGCGGCATGATCGAGGGCATGGAAGATGCACTTGGTGGGCTTAAGCAAATAAATGCGCAGGTTCCACTGTCTGAAATGTTCGGTTATGCGACTGCTTTACGTTCTGCAACTCAGGGTCGTGCTTCTTACTCTATGGAGTTTTTGAAGTACGCTGAAGCCTCAAAGCAGGTTGCAGATACAATAATTTCAGCTCGCGCTGTAATATGATTTTAGCTTGTCTGGCTCAATAGTGAGTCAGGCTTTAATTTCTTAATTAGGAATTTTTTAAG